>QKEI01000282.1 GCA_003251795.1 Candidatus Muproteobacteria bacterium | reverse complement strand
GATGAACGACTTAGGCATGCGTCGTCCAACATTCGAGTGCTATGTAAGGAAGTAGTCTTGATCGGTGAGACCGTCAACGTAGTCTGCCCCCGCTCGACGGCCGTCCGTCGGCGACGAGCTGCACCGTCTTGGCTATGCCGCTGTAACTTCAGTCAAAAGGGGGTTTTGTCGCTACATCAGCGGCGGACAATCCAGCGACTGCGCAAGAGCTATGCCTGTCGCGCGTGCTACCAAGCTGACCGTTCAATTGGTGAACAGTCGAACAGTACGTGGCTGTGGAGGGGGCAAAAAAGCTAAAGGGCAGAAGCGCCGCTCGGTCGCGGCGGCGTAGATCCATTGATTTCTTGTGTCTGACCGTTTTGCGGCGGCTGAGCGTTCGGGGTTGCTGTGCCCGGAGAAGATCGTTGCGTGATCTGCTCGTATCGAAATGGCCCGATTCGTTCCACGAAGTCCATGCTCTCCTCGAACTTTGCGTAACGAGCCGGCACTAGCTTGGCCAGTCGCACGATACTCTTATCAACCCAGGCGTTATAGACGCCGCGGACGAGTAACTCGAGATTCTTTTCGTGTAGCGAGATTGCTTTTTCCTCGAACGGATACACTTGTTCCTCGAGCGCGAGCTCATATTGCTCGCGTTCCAGAGCAGTCAGATTTTTGGGTCTTTCGGACTCCGCCAGCGCTCTGCCAAAGTAGTAGTAGATCTCGGCTATATAGAAGGCCGATGCGGCCGTCACATCCCCTACCTGATAGTCCGGGAGCTTGCCGAAGGCTTCTGTCGCCTTCTTCATCGCTGTCTTCTTGCGGGCAAGGTTCTTCTGGAACGGTTGAACGAGCTTGATCTCGACGAACTGCTCATACAGTGGCTCTGTCAAGGCGAGCGCTGACAGCGCCGCCACGTAGCGCGTACGATCGGTTCGCTCGCTGCCCGCTCGTGCATCGCTGTCCACAATCTGTCTGAGCTCGTTGAAGTAGGCTTTGGTGTCGTTCGCCGATTTGTACAGCTGCGCGATCTTGTGGCGCGTCTCGATCGCGAGTTCCAAGGGCTTCGGAAAGTATTCGACGTAGCGGCGGTAGACCCGCAGCGCACCCGCACTCTGTCCAGCTTGCTCATAGAGTTCAGCGGCGAGTGCTAATGCGCCGCGACGTAGTTCATCATCCTTGGACTCGGTTTCGACACGCTCATACTCGGCAGCAGCGAGTGCTGGGTTTCCTGCTTCCTTCAGAGCAAATGCAATTTTTTTGGTCGCTTCCGGTTGCAGCTCGTTTCCCGGATAGTTCTTGCGGAACGCCTGCAACACCCCCACTGCTCGGTTCCACTCCTTGAGCTGCAGCAGCGCGGTGGCCCCGTCATACTCGGCCGTGGGTCGTATTTTGGAGGTCGGCGCGACCGTTGCGACTCGTAAAAAATGTTCCGCCGCCGCTTTGTAGTCTTCCCGCTTGTTTGCCTGCTCGCCCTGTTTATATATGGACGCAGCTAAGTTGTCGACCACCGCCCCGCGCGTCTTGTCGTTTTCGGCTGTTAGCCTGAGGACGGTCATATAGCTCTTCTCCGCATCCTCAAATTTTTCAAGCTCCAGCGATGAATGAGCTACAACCAGCCATGCACCCCGTCGAACATCCTGCTCCGCGTCTTGAAATTGGCTGACTAGCTTGCGCCCCGCCGCGATCGCCCGCTCGTAGTCCTTCATTTCGTAGAGATCATCGGCGGCCGCGCCTAACACTACCGCCGCCTTGCCATGCTTCGGAAACGTGTCTGCGAATCTGAGAGAACTGCGGATAATATCCTGCTTCACGGTATCGCGCGTCTGTGGGGCGGCAGCCTTCAACGCCTCGCGGTGGGCATAGACTGCGGCATAACCGGCCGCCGCCGCTTTTTCATGGGCCGGATAGTCATAGGCGGTTCGCTCGTACTGCCGGGCCGCGTCGCCAAAGGCCTTGTTCTCGAGCAGCAGATCGGCCAACTGGTAGTTCATAGGGGGCGCGTCGGAGTCGCGGGAGAAGGAATCGAGGAATTGCCGATACCAAGTTAGCGCTTCCTGGAAGTTGGCGTTTTTCTCCTTGCTCAGCCGCTTGTCCTGATACTGCGCATGATAGTAATTTGCGAGCTCTCTGAGGTTTTCCTTTAGGTAACCCAACACTTCCGGCTGCGCCTGCGGGTCGAAATGCTTCCAGTACTCGGACTTCAGAGCATAGCTGCGCGCGAACTCCTTGGTGGAATCGATAACGAGCCGGGGAAAAGCGCCCTTCTTGTAAATCTCGATCACACGCATATCGAAGTGCGGTGAGACCTTGTTAAAGGGATTGCTCTTTACGAACGTCTTATACGTAAGGGCAGCGTCGTGGTATCGGCGTTTATCAAGATAGAATTCACCCAGATTCTGATAGATATTCGCCTCGTACGTGCGCTTGCCGTGCTTTGCGAAATAATCGCCGACGGCCTTTGGGCCACCCGAGCTTGAGAAGCTGAGACTGATAACGCGATAGGTGTCTTCCACCCGTTTCTTATCAAGGTCGTTCGCCGGGTTTTCGAAGTCGAAGCCGGTGGACAGCTTGTAATCCAGCACCCCGAAGAACTTGGGGAGCGCTTCTTCATAAAGCTCCTGCTTGTAAAACGTCCACCCGAGCTTGTAGAGGGCGGGCTCGTAAAATGAAGAGCCAACGCCCCTACTCACGATCGCCTTATAGGCATCCTCTGCGTCGAGCATCTTCCTTCGTGTGAAGAAGTATTCTCCTCTGCGGAACTGCACCTCATCGAAATACTTCGAATCGGGATGCTCCTTCACAAAGCGATTCATCACGGTCATGGCTTCTTCCACGTTGCCTAGTTCTTCGTAGGCCCGGGACATGTGGTACAGGACCTGATCCTTGCGATCGTACAGCGGGTACTTCGCTAGCAAACTCTTATAAAGCGCGATCGCTTCACGTGGACCTGCCTTTTCCAGGTCCGCACCCGCTGCCGGTAGCGGGGCGTCGGCGCCGCGTCCAGTGCCTTTTATTTCCTCGCGCGCCGTCGCCCGTTTCTCGAAATCCCGCTCCGACTCAGACCGGCTACCTGCCGTGGCGCGCGACGCTGTTTCCTTCACACGGTTGGACGCTCCCTCCTGGCTGGCCTTGGCTGCATCATATGTTTCTGGCCGGTCCATGGCCGTGCTCGTCGAACGTTGCGCCCTTGTTCGTGTCGATTCCGGCCCGACGATACCGTATTCCTTCTCGACCTTGAGATCCGCTAAGCGGCGCATTGCCTCCGCCACTAACGGCGACTCGGGGGTTTCGGCGAGAAACCGCTCGTAGCCCTGGATCGCCTTCGCGATACCGCCCTCGACCTTCTCTTCCTTGACTTCCACCTTAACGTTGCGCAATTGCGCTAACGTGCCATGGTCACCGGTCGACGCACACGAGGCGAGCAAGGCGCACAGAACAATAACGGCAATGCGGCGAATGCCATCCATTTAATTCTGGCTTTCCGGGCTTTGTAGCTGTACCGCGCGGTCGTAGCTATCTGCCATGGCGAACCTCGCTTTCACCTGGTATTCCTCGAGTCGCCGAGACCGCAGCTCGAGCTCATTGATGGCCATGACCTCAAGCATGTGTCCCTGTCTTGCCATAAGCGTGTCTACCTTTTCTTTGGCTTCGCGCACACGCACACGCAGCCGTTGGGTTATCTCGTAGCCCTCATAGCTCTGCTTGGCCGCCTGCCGGGTTCTGACGAAGGAGTGGTATTGTTTCTTCAGTTTCTCGACGTCCGCGTCCAGTGCCTGCAAGTGCTTGTACGCCTCAGTAAGGCGCCGGTCGTACTCGGTATAGATATGCCACTGCAGAACGCCTTTCAGGCGTTTGATGCGCTCGAGGATTTCTGCTTGCCCCGTGCTCTGACGCTTGCGCGCTGCTCTCTCGATTCGGGCAAGCTTCTGCAACATGACACGCTCATCGGCCGTTGCGAGAAAGTCAGGCCGGGGTGAAACGAGCATGGCCTTGATACGCCCGGCCACGTGATCGCGCTGCTCGAGCCGCAGTCTCATCCGCGAGTCGAGCACTCGAAATGCCCTGTCGATATCGGGAAGCAAAGGTTGATAGTAGGCCTTACGCAGCTCAATAAGGTCTTCATACGCATCGAGATCACCTTCCCAGAAAACCAGTTTCTTTCGCAATTCTTCAAGATCGAGATAGTTCTTCAGCGACGACTGGAAATCGTGGGACGCCATCAACTCCATCAGATAGTAGGTCTCGGGCGTCTCGGGCAATTCTCTGAGCTTCACTACCCAGTCACGATCTCGCTTCACTTCCTCGCGCACTAGGGCTTTCAGAAACTTCCCCTCGCGGATGCTCTTGATGGAGGAAGCCAGCTTGTCCAGCTCGTTACCGAACGCCTGCAAGGCGCTCTCATAAAGAAGTGCGGCCTTGCCGTAGGCGTTGAGCTTGCGGTATGCGAAGGGGAGCGCGAGCCACCCTTCCTGCACGGCCTCGTCGGTCACGTTGCGCTTGACTAGTATGGTCCATGGGACGAGCGCCCGATCGTATTGCTCCAGAGAGACGTCCGCCCAGCCGGCAGCCAGCAGCGCCCTATTTGAATACGGTCCTTGCAGACGCACTCGTTCAAGGTACGTTCTAGCGAGGTCTGGATGGCGGTTCTCGAGCAAGTTGCTGCCCAACACCAGATTCGACTTGTCCCTGATGGCCAACGTACCATCTTCGCTTCCGGTGACCTGTCCCGCCTTGTCGAGTTGACGGCCGCCTTCCTCCTGCTTGCCGCTCCGCCAAAGCGCTATCCCGAGGTTATAGGCTGAGAATCCTTCCAGGCCTTTGGCGTTCTGCAGCGGCCCGAGCACCTTTACGGCATCGGGGAATCGGCCGTTGGCCATGAACACCTGGGCACGCAGGAAGTCCAAATCGTCTCGGATGCGCTCAGGCACCTCTCCATGGATCTGTTCGAGGGCATGAAACGCATTGACTGGCTGGTCTTTCTGAAAGTAGATGCGGGCTAGACGAAATATCGCTTCGTTGCGAACTGACTCAGCCACATTGCCTTGCAAGACCCTCTTGATGGCTCGCCCGGCCCTGTGATGCATTCGATAGTAGAGCTCGAAATCGCCGACGTCGAACTCAGCCTCGCCTATGTGGTAATGCAGGGGATCAAGTCCAGGCTCATCGACGCCGTAGTGCTGCCCCAGCTCAGTGTCGAGCCGCGCTATGGCGTCAAAGTACCGACCCTGGTGGGCATAGTAGAGAGCCTCGCCGAAATATGGATCCCGTAGGGAATCGCGAGGGTGAGTGCTGGCGGCGAAGGATGACCCGAGGACGAGCAGCCCTGTCAGGCAGAGGAAAAAACGAAACATGAACTACCAGCCTTTGAGCGATATAGCCTGGCCACCAGCACCGGGTCCCGCCACGGTGATGCCGACAAGCGTCGGGCCTATGTCCTTGCTAACTTTGAAGCTTTGAGTGTGACGATACTCGGAACCACTCTCTGACTTGCCGAGTACGCTTACCTGCAGCTCATGCTCGCCCTTGGTAATATTACCCGTGTAGATCCTTTGCACCCCGCCCTGTTGCATCGCTTCGAGCTCTTTAAATGTATACAAATGACGTGCGGCCGGCTTGCCGTCGATCTGGATTTCCACGGCATCAAGGCGCAATTTTGCGCCCGAGGCCAACGAGACAAACACGGAGAACTGCGTATTCGAGGGGTAGAGAAGCTTCTCTTCCAAACGGCTGAGCTCCGCTGCTATGCCGAGCACATCCGATTTTATTTCCTGTATCTGCTCATCCAGGCCCTTGATTTGTTCCCGGGAGACCTCTTCCGCCGAGCTAACCATGGTGGTGGCAAGCGCTGCGGTGAAGAGCAGAGCCAGAGCTGGCCTGTACATGTCAGTGACCTCCTGTTTCCGGTTCCCGGGAGCCGACGACGCTTTGTGGGGGTTTTGCTACAACAGCGTTCGGGATCGAGATGAATCGGGGCTCCGTTAAACCTTCTCAATCCTCTTACTTGAGAGTATCGGAGCATCGGAGACTGTCAACGTAGACTCGCCGACGGGCGGTGACCGCTCACTGCCGACTAGCTCTGGAATCACGCGATCGGGCGCTGAACGGTCTAAATCACTGGAAATGCGGTAGGACCCCTTAGATACCTGCACCGTAGGTGTCATATCGAGACCGGGATACGCTTCGCTGGCGAAGTCGGCTGCCACTTCAGCCAGCCACTCCTGGCATAAGCCTATATATATTAGGTGTAGCATGCGGCTTCCCAGTGTCCTTGCCGAAGGGCCCTCGCCGCAGCAACAGAGCCAAGAAAGGCCTCAGGTTTGTGGACCGAGCCGTTCTGCCAGCCGACGCGCCCCGCGCTACTTGACTGTTTGTGGCGCTTGCCCGGCTCTTTGAGGCATTCTTGCGAGACTCGCCGCGTTACTCGCGGCGCGCACCAGGCTCACAGACTATGCTGTCCAGCAATATCAAGAAAGAGCAGAACCGAACATTTGCTCATCGCCGCCGTTGCGTACTCGGCGTCACTTTGCTCGGGGTCGTGCTGTTTTGCAGCACAGATTGGGCGAGCGAACCCATTTCCATCAAACTCGCCGACGGCACCGAGGTGGCAACTACCGTCCACTCGGCAAATGGAAACAGCTTGATTCTCTGGTTGCTGACGGGTTACGGCCCACAACCGGGCGAGACACGCCTCGCGACCGAGTTGGCGCACGCAGGTTTGGAAGTGTGGCAACCGCGGTTGCTGGAAGCACGTTGGTTACCTGAACTCGAGAGCAATCTTGCCCAGGTGCCTGCTGAGGACATTGCCCAGCTGATCGATCGGGCACATCGAGACACAGGGAAGTCCGTGTATCTACTCGGCGCGTCGCGTGCTGCCATGTTGGCATTGCGTGGCGCACAAGCGTGGCAAGCGCAACATCCACAGGGGACCGCGCTCACAGGTGCGATGCTACTGCATCCGAACCTACTCGTTGGTCCTCCGGCGCCTGGAAAAGAGGCCGTCTACCATGCGCTGGCGCGACAAACGCGACTGCCGATATTTATCATCCAGCCGACATTGTCACCGTGGCACTGGTCCGTGGCGCAAACACAGGCGGTGCTCGAGACGGGAGGGTCCAAGGTCTATGTGAGAATCGTGCCCAACACGCGCGATCGTTTCTATTTCCGCCCGGATGCCACTATGCAGGAAGAACGCGAGGCCAAGAACTTACCGCTCTATCTTCGCGAAGCCGTTGTCCAGCTCGCCGAGGTGCAGCTGCCCACACGTCCGCCGGTAGCGACGACGGCGAGCCACCCTGCTCAGCCAGCGACCGGCAAGCGCGGCCTTAACCCCTACACCGCCGATCCCGTGCCGGCGACCCTTTTGTTGCCTGACCTTGAAGGGCATATGCACGCTCTCGGTGACTATCGCGGGCGCGTCGTGCTGGTCAATTTCTGGGCTTCGTGGTGTCCACCGTGTGTTCACGAAATACCGTCGCTGCAACGACTCAAGGATAAGCTGTCAGGCCGACCTTTTACGATCCTCGCTGTCAACATGGCTGAGGATCGCCATACGGTACGTACCTTCCTACGCGACAAGGTGCATGCTGATTTTACTGTTTTACTGGATGCCGATGGGGAGACATTGAAGCGCTGGAAGGTCTTCGTGTTTCCCACCAGTTTTGTTATCGGACCCGATGGCAGAATTCGCTATGGTGCCTATGGTGACCTGCCCTGGGACGAAGAACCCGCCGTAGGGATCATTCAGGCGCTACTTCCCAAGAATTAATTTGCCATATCTCTGCTACGGGAGTCGAAACGCTACGGCTGCGTTTCTTGTGCGTCCTCGAGCGCCCGCATGACCTCATGGTAGCTTTCCGGCGCCTTGCCGCCGAAACGTTCCTTTAGTCCCAACCTAGCGAAACCCATGATGCGCTTAGCCGCAGCCTCAGCCATGATCGGCTCGATGCCCATAGCCTGCAGTGTCCGCGCAACCTCTTCCATCTCGTGTGCGCGGCGCTCGCCATGCACCGCCGTGCGGCCGATAAGATAGTTGGCGAGCTTGTTCCAGTCTATGCCCGGATAACCTGCGCCGACCGATTCCAGCACCTTCTCGGAAACACCGTAGCGTGAGGCGGCCATGGTGCACTCAAGTAGCAACGCCTCTAACCCCTTGACGACTATGCTGCGGAACATCTTGGTGGCAGTCGCCCGACCAATCTCGTGCCCGAAGTCCTCAAGACTCATGCCATAGGCAGAAAGGCGCGCGATGAGTTTGGCCGCAGCCTCACCGCACAACAACATGGGCACTTTGTGGCCGAACGGCGGTACGGCGGCCATAACCGCTGCCTCAACGAAACGAGCGCCGCTGGGAGCGATGATCTCGGCTATCTCCTTTTTTACTGCTGGCGAGGTCGAGTTGAGATCCATGTAGTAGTGTTGGCCACCAAGGTGCACTGCCGCCTCCCTGGCAACCGCAGTCGCCACGGATGAAACCACCGTACTAAAAATAATTTCGCTGCAACGCGCCAGGTCGGCAAGCGATTTGCACAGAACCACATCGGCAGCCGCCGCACGCGTCTCTATCCCTGCTCGGTGCACATCCGACTCGAGTGCGACATCGTAAGCAAAAATCGGCGATAGACCGGCCCCGTGCAGCCCCTTAGCTATGTGATACCCTGCCTCGCCGAATCCGATAAAACCTACTGCTACGCCCATGATGGCTCGCCCTCATGGATTAATGTTTGTCCGCCAATGATACGCGCTGATGCGCTTGATCGACAGTATGGGCGCGTTGGTATCGGCCCCAACTGCGTCGATCGCGTAACCGTTGCACCGTGCGCGAACACCCGGCGATACTAGCCCTTTTTTCGCGGCCCCAAATATGAAGGGAGATACTGAATTTCGAATCGCGGTATTGCCAGGCGACGGCATCGGTATCGAGGTCATGCAGGCATGCCTCGAGGTATTGAACGCGTTGTGCCAACACGTAGACGGGTTTCGATGCGCAACGGAGTATTTCCCGGGCGGTGCCGCCTACTATCGCGACAACGGTGTCGCGCTCCCCGATGAAACGTTAAAAGCAACGCAGACCGCGGATGCCATCCTGTTTGGGGCGATGGGCCTGCCAGATGTGCGTATGCCCGACGGCACCGAGATCAATCCGCAGATCGATATCCGCTTTGCGCTCGACCTCTACGCCGGAGTGCGGCCAGTGCGGGCCTTACCCGGTGGACCCAGGCTGTTGGCCGATACGCGGGCGCAGAGCATAGACCTTATTGTCGTGCGCGAGCAAAGCGAAGGCATGTTCGTTGATTTTCACAAGGGCAGGCTTGAGGGCGATCTATCCGCGACCGATCGCTGCCTGATTACGCGTGCTGGCACAGAGCGCGTAGTGGATTTCGCCTTCCGCCTCGCCGAGCGCCGGCGTGTGCGAGGCGAGCCGCGTCGCGTTACCTGTGTGGACAAGGCTAATGTCATGACCTCCATGGCGTTCTTTCGCAAGGTATTCGATGAGCGCCGCGCACGCTTTCCACACATCACTGCCGATCATTTGCATGTCGATGCCGCCGCACTAAATCTAGTACGCCAGCCTTGGACCTTTGACGTGTTAGTCGCTGAAAATCTGCTGGGTGACATCCTTTCAGACCTCGCCGCCGGACTTATTGGCGGTATGGGCATGGCACCTTCCGCGGATATCGGTGACAAACACGCGATGTTCCAGCCCTGTCACGGCTCAGCTCCCGATATCGCCGGCAGCGGCAAAGCCAACCCAACAGCTATGTTCCTGTCGGCAGCGATGATGCTCAGGTGGCTCGGCGAGCGCCATAGCGTGGATGCCTGCCTCACGGCGGCGTGTCATTTGCAACAGGCGATCGCTCGCGGCTTTGCCAACGGGCGTATCCGCCCCGCCGAGTTCGGCGGACCCGATGGTACGGCAGCGATCACGCGCACGGTGATCGACATCATCGAGCAACAAGCACTTAGTGACGCTCCTCAATAGCAGGCAGCGTATCGGTTGCATGGCACTTCACGCGGGCGTGGATTAAACTCGCAGACCTTTCCAACGAATCCAACGAAGCATGAGTAGCTTGACCATGAGTACTTACAAGATCGCAGTCATCCCTGGAGACGGCATCGGCAAAGAGGTGGTGCCGGAAGGAATACGCGTATTAGACGCGGCCGGGCGCCGCTTCAATCTCGACTTCAAGTGGGACAGTTTTCCTTGGAGCTGCGAGACCTACAGTAAGACCGGCCGCATGATGCCAGAGGACGGCATCGAGCGGCTTAAGCAGTACGACGCGATCTTTCTCGGGGCAGTCGGCTTTCCCGGTGTCGCTGATCACGTCTCCTTGTGGGGTCTGCTTATCCCAATCCGCCGCGAGATGCACCAGTACGTCAACCTGCGTCCGGTGCGGTTGCTGAAAGGCATTACTTCGCCACTGCGGGATCGTGGCGAAAACGATATCGATTTTTTCGTCGTGCGCGAGAACAACGAAGGCGAGTATTCCGAGATCGGCGGGCGTCTGTACCGCGGTACAGATATGGAGATGGCGGTACAGGAAAATGTGTTCACGCGCAAAGGCGTGGATCGCGTGTTGCGCTACGCTTTCGAGTTGGCACGCAAACGCCAGGCCAAGCACCTGACGTCGGCCACCAAATCAAACGGCATCATTCACACGATGCCATACTGGGACGAGCGCTTTCGCACGGTCGCGCAGGACTACCCAGACGTTCGTACTGACCAATATCATATCGATATCTTGACGGCGCATTTCGTGCTGCACCCCGATTGGTTCGACGTGGTCGTCGGCAGCAACCTGCTGGGCGATATCCTCTCCGATCTCGGGCCGGCCGTGGCCGGCACCATCGGTATCGCGCCATCAGCCAACCTTAATCCAGAGCGCGAGTTTCCCAGCATGTTCGAGCCGGTGCACGGCTCCGCGCCTGATATCGCCGGTCAGGGCATCGCCAATCCGATCGGACAGATCTGGTCTGGCGCCATGATGCTCGAGCATCTCGGTCACGCGGACGCGGCCAAGGCCATCGAAAACGCAATTGAGACCGTCATCGCAGACAAGCGCCTTCGCACGCGCGACATGGGCGGGCCAGCGAGCACGGTAGAGCTCGGCAAAGCGATCGCAGATGTAGTCGGTGAGGGATGAGGTGTGAGGGGTGAGGCGCGAAGGCACTTGGCACCTAATTCCTTGCGCCTTACCCCTCTTATCGCTTAACCCTTCACGCCTCATCGAGTAATGTCACTACAGCTCACGCTTCTGGTGCTGCTGGCCGCGGCCATGCACGCGACCTGGAACACGCTTATTAAACGCAGCAACGACCGGCTTGCCGAGCTTGCCATCGTCAACTTTTTCAGCGCTGTCGCTGCTGCCGCCGCACTACCGTGGGTCGGTATTCCGGACCCAGCCAGCTGGGGATACATTTTCGGCTCCATCGTCATCCATACCGGCTACTACTACTTACTATTACAGGCCTACCACTTCGGTGACCTTAGCCACGTCTATCCTTTGGCGCGCGGTGTCTCACCACTTGTCGTTACCCTGCTATCTGGCTTGTTTGCCAGTGAGATCCTGAGCAACGGCCAACTCGCAGGTGTCTTGGTGATCTCACTCAGTGTCGCCAGCCTTACACTGCAAGGGAGCTGGTGGCGTCACCAACAACTCAAGCCGGCCCTGTTTGCCCTGGGTACGGGTTTTATGATCGGCGGTTACACCCTGGTGGATGGAACCGGAGTGCGCGTCTCCGGCAATGCACCTGCCTATATCGCCTGGCTGTTCACATTGGATTGCCTGCCACTCCTGGCGGTAGCGCTGTTGCGGCGTCACGGAAAGATTGGCTCAACATTGAGCGCACAATGGCGAACCGGCGCAATCGGCGGTGTACTCGCACTGAGTGCTTATGGACTGGTGATCTGGGCGTTGAGCCTCGGTGCCATGGCACCGATCGCGGCGCTGCGCGAAACCAGCGTCGTCATGGCAGCGGTGATTGGCACCACCGTGCTACACGAGCCGTTTGGTGTACGACGCATACTGGCCGCGATCGGCGTTGCGGCCGGGGTCATTATCTTACGATTAGCCAGCTAAGCACGCGGCGCGCGGGAACGCTTGAGCGTTGCGGAAAAACAGGTTAGTGTCGCCACAGGCCGGGTGGACCCAAGCGGTTGGCCGGTCGTCATCCCTTTTTGTAACGACATTACACCGTTGGAGGAACACCATGAAAACGCTTTTTGCGGCCATTTTGACGCTGGTGGCCGTCACGCTCGGCGCGCCTGGGGCGTATGCAGAGAAGGTCCTGCGTATCACGTTGCAGCTTCCCCTCAAGCATCATCTCGGGCAAAACCTGTTGCAGTTTAAACAGGAGGTCGAAAAAGAATCGAAGGGCGATATCAAGATCGAGATTTACGACTCTGCTCAGCTCTACAAAGACAAGGAAGTACCGAAGGCTGTCGCCTCCGGTGCAATAGAGATGGGTGTCGCCTCAATCACGCGTTTTGCCGGCACCATCCCGGCGGTGGATATCTTTTACGTGCCGTTCCTATTCCCCAATTCTCAGCTCGTCGCTAAAGCAACTGCGCCCGGCAGCCCTGTTCGCGGACCGCTCGATGCCGAGATGCTGAAGACCGGTGCACGCCCACTTTGGTGGCAGGCCTTCGGTGGCGCCATCATTCTGAGCAAGAACGCGCCGATCCGTGTTCCCGCCGACATGAAGGGCAAAAAGGTGCGTGTATTCGGCAAGCTGCTGGGTGAATTCGTCAAGGTGGTCGGTGGCGCGCCGGTATTGCTGTCCGGCTCCGAGCAATTTATCGCCTACCAGCGCGGCACGGTGGATGCCGGCATGACCGGTTTAACAACGATTCCGTCACGCAAGCTCTATCAGGTAATGGATTATGTGAGCCTCACCAACCACGCCGACGTCGAGTTCCTGGTGCTGATCAATGAGAAAGTTTGGCAGGGGCTGAACGAGCAACAGCGCAAGATCATGACGGCGGCGGCGTTGCGGGCCGAGCGGGATCTGCGCAACAAGATGGATTCGCTCGAGGCGGACGCGCTTAAATTCGCTCGTGAAAAGATGAAAGTGGTCGAGATCACGCCCGCCGAGATCGAGCAATGG
>QKEI01000148.1 GCA_003251795.1 Candidatus Muproteobacteria bacterium | reverse complement strand
TTGCGCTGGCCCTTGCCGCGTGCACTGCCGACACTTATGAATCGCTGATGCAGGATGTGAACGAGCTTTTGCAGAAGGACATTTCCATCCCTGCCGAGGACAAGGATAAGGTTATGCAGTTGCGCAGCGAGGGTGAGCGTCTGCACAAGGACGGCAAGGCGCAAGAATCCCTGGAAGCGCTGAAGCAGGCACGCCAGCTCCTACAAAGAGCTAAGGACGCCGACTTACTCAGAAAGAGCGAGGGCTGAGTTCGAGCGCTGAGATGTTTCCCAGTTGAGTCGGGATTGGCCCGTTACCGCGACCTGCTACCGGGAGTCAGCTGTCCGTGATCTGATACGGATTGCAATATCAAATCCATCACCGCTAAGATCCGTGGGCGCGCAATAACGAAGGCAAGAAAAAAAGGGGGTATTGCGGGCGCGGCCGCGCGTAGTACGCCGAAACGACTGCGTGCGGGTAAGAAATGAAACCTATTTCAGAAAAACACAGGAGGATAGCAATGCAAAGTAAAGTAATTCGGATTCTGACCGGCGTATGCTTGGCGGTCGCGATGACCAGTGCATTTACCACGGCCGAGGCGTTCCAGCTGCAATGGTACGGCCAGGCGGCGTTCAAGATTACCACGCCAGGTGGCAAGGTAGTTCTGGTCGATCCGTTTATCAGCAAGAATCCAAAAACCCCAGAACCGCTGAAGGACCTAAGCAAGCTCGGTAAGGTCGATCTTATTCTCCTCACCCACGGCCACGGCGACCATATTGGCGACACCGTCGCAATTGCGAAAGCCACAGGTGCCAAGGTGGCGCTCAATGCCGATATGGGACACACTTTTGCCACGCTGGATTGGTTGCCCTACGAGCAACTGATCCGTTTTAATAAGAGTGGGCCCATCAACCCGCTTGGACCGGAAATCACGGTCACCATGGTGCACGCCGAGCACAGTTCCGAAGTGTTGTACACGGATCCGCAGACAAAGAAAAAATCGGTGCACCCAGGGGGCGAGCCGTGCGGCTACATCATTGAGCTCGAGAACGGTTTCAAGATTTATCACGCTGGCGATACGGGGCTGTTCGGCGATATGAAGTTCATCGGTACGTATTACAGGCCCGACCTCGCATTACTGCCAATCGGGGGACACTTCACGATGGACCCGACGCATGCCGCTCACGCTGTGCGCCATCTGTTGAAGACGAAGAAAGTGATACCGATTCACTACGGGACGTTTCCACCCCTCAAGGGTACCCCCGAGCAGTTCAAGAAAGCACTCGGTAACTTCCGTACCGAGGTTATCGTCATGCAACCCGGGGAGACGAAGGAGTTTTAGACTAGGCACGCGTGCTGCAATCGCGGACGTCGTGAGGCGGCAGATCTCGCTGATATTTGTTCTGTGTGCTGTGTCCCTCGCGCTTCCACTGAGCGGAGAGGCGAAATCAGCCTAGGCATCGTCGCGACCAATGCCTAAACCCGTACGGTCATTTCGGTGTGGCGGTAAAGAGCGACCGCGAGCGCTGATCGCGGGACGAATGTGTCCGTGTTGCTTGTAGTGTGAGGCAAAAAAGGCTGGAGGAATCCCCATGGATCTCGGTATTGCCGGAAAGACCGCTTTAGTGTGCGCGGCCAGTAAAGGCTTGGGACGTGCCTGTGCCATGGCCCTGGCACGCGAAGGCGTCAACGTCACGATCGTTGCGCGTACGGCGCAGACGCTCGAGCAGACCGCTGAAGAAATTCGTAAGGCCGCGAAAGCGCAGGTCACGGCGGTAGCCGCCGACATTACTACCCAGGAAGGGCGCAGCCAGGCGTTAGCGGCTTGTGCCGCCCCCGATATCCTGGTCAACAATGCCGGGGGCCCACCGCCCGGCGACTTTCGTGATTGGACGCGCGAGGACTGGATCAAGGCGATCGATGCCAACATGCTCACAGCGATCGAGCTGATCAAGGCGACCGTTGATCACATGATTGCGCAGCGCTTCGGGCGTATCGTTAACATCACATCGAGCGCTGTCAAAGCGCCGATCGAAATTCTCGGTCTGTCAAATGGTGCACGCGCGGGATTAACAGGGTTCGTAGCGGGCGTGGCCCGCAAAACCGTACGCCACAACGTGACCATCAATAACTTGTTACCCGGCCCGTTCGATACGGATCGTCTACGCGGCACTGTTACCAGTGTAGCGAAAGCAAGCGGACGATCGTTCGAGGATGTCTGGAAAGAACGCCAGCAAGGCAATCCAGCGGGCCGTTTCGGGAACCCGGAGGAGTTTGGCGTTGCCTGTGCCTTCCTTTGCGGCCAGCATGCCGGTTATATAACTGGTCAAAATCTGTTGCTTGACGGTGGTGCCTTTCCCGGAACGTTGTAGGCAGTCGTTCCGGTTTCAACCGAGCAGGACATCTAGACCTCTGCTCGTGGACGAGGACATAAGAGGTTGAGAGCGACGGCAGAAACGCTACGCGGTATCGATCTCTTCGCCGACCTCAGCGCGGATGAGCGCCGCGAACTGGCGAACTGTTGCCAGGTCCATCATTTTGAAGCCGATAAGAGGGTGGTGGCCCGCGAGGACGGCTCGACCGACGTCTATTTTATCGTCAGTGGTAAGGTTCGCGTAACGATCTTTTCGCGCTCGGGCAAAGAAGTGAGCTTTCGTGACCTCACGGCGGGACAGCTATTTGGCGATGTGTCGGCGATCGATGGTGGGCCTCGTTCTGCCAGCGTAGTTACGTTAAGCGATGCAATCATTGTATCGATGCCGGCAGAGGTTTTCTGGGAGGTATTGCGCAAGCACCCTGAGGCTGCGGCGGCGATGTTGCGAGAGCTCACTCGGCTGGTGCGTAGTTTGTCAGAACGTGTCGTCGAGTTTAGTACGCTGGGCGTAAAGAACCGGATCCACGCGGAGCTCTTACGTCTTGCGCGCGAACATATGCGAGATGGGAACACGGCGTTAATTACGCCTGCACCTACCCACAACGAGATTGCCAGTCGCGTCAGCACGCATCGTGAGGCTGTCACCCGCGAGCTCAATCACCTTGCGCAAGACGGTTTGATCGAGCGACAACGTGGCAGTCTGACGATTCTCGATGTCGCGCGCCTGTCGCGCCTGGTCGAGGACGTGCAGGGCTCGGCTTAAGAGGCGTTTCTAAGGTACCGTTTGACGAGATCTTGTGCGGCGGTGTCCGGCGCGATGGCATTCCCCCAATCGACGATCCCAAGTTCACCACGATAGCAGCCGCCAGTGCGTGGCTCGGTGACGAGGAACCGGTCGTTGCACTTGAGATAAACGGCGACGCCAGGGCCTATCCGTTGCAGATCGTGACCTGGCACGAGATCGTCAATCACGAGTTCGGTGGCATTCCCGTACCCGGGCTATGATGGCGTAGACAATCCACCGTTCTTGGACTGCCCGCTAGGGCGCGCGGGTGGTCGGTATTCGGCAACGCCAGAAAGCAAAGGTGGCCGCACGCACCGGTGGTTTGTGCAGCACAGCAGACGAAGACGGGCGAACCTGCCCGCGTGATGGATGCTCGCCTAGACCGCTTGGTA
>QKEI01000029.1 GCA_003251795.1 Candidatus Muproteobacteria bacterium | reverse complement strand
GCGCTCTGCCTGGAATGGATAGCGGCACACACGTGCGAGGATAAGACGGTGGTCGATTACGGCTGCGGCTCCGGTATCCTCGCTATCGCCGCGCTGAAGCTTGGCGCCAAGTTCGCCTGGGGGGTCGACATCGATCGCCGCGCCCTACAGGTAAGCGCAGACAACGCCCGACGTAACGGGGTCAGCGAACGCTATCGCGCACTCATGCCCCAGGCCTTGCCCAGCGAAGTTTCGGCGGATATCGTATTTGCCAACATTCTCGCGCGTCCGCTGATTGAGTTGGCTCCGGATCTGCGGCAATTGGTAAGCCCGGGCGGGGTCTTGCTGCTTACCGGACTATTGGCAGATCAAGTCGAGGCCGTGTATCCGCATTATGCGCCTATATTTTCCCTGCAAACGTACTTTCGCGAGGATGACGATCACAAATACTGCTGGGCAATGCTGATCGGACACAGAGAAGGTGCCGAGGACTAGATGAGCAAAGCGTTGCTCACGCGCTGCCCTGCCTGCGATACGACGTTTTCCGTGACCAACGCGCATCTGGCCGCCCGTAATGGCCTAGTACGGTGCGGCCGTTGCGCTACAGTGTTTCAGGCAAAGCATCAGCTGGTAGAACCGTCGGCGCCAAGCGGCAAGCGTCAATCGAAGACCGCGGCCCGCGCCAAAACCAACAAAGTCAGTAATCGCAAGCGCTCTGGGAACGAACCCGGGCGCGCCCCCAAGAAACAAACGAAGCGGCCCGCGCCGGCGCTAACATTCGAGGAAGACGCGGCTGACGCGATGTCGCCGGAGGAATTTGTGACACCGGCGTTGGCGCGCATCTTTCTCGGCGCTCAGCAGCCGCGTACGCGCTTACTGTTGTGGGGGCTCGCTACGCTGCTATTGATCGTCACTTTGCTTGTTCAGTCGCTTTATTTCTATGCCAGTGAACTGGCGCGGCAACCGAGACTAAAGCCCTGGATAGTGGCTGTGTGCCAACAATTTGGCTGCGTCGTGCGACCGCGACAAGACGTCACGCTGATTGAACTTCTGCGAACCCATGTGGCCCCGCATCCGCAGCGCTCCGACGCCTTGCGTATTCGCGCATCCATGGTCAATCGTGCTGGTTTTGCTCAGCCCTTCCCCCTGATGGAGCTCACCCTAACCACAAGTAATGGCGAGGTCGCTGCACGCCGTACATTTCTACCACAACAATATCTCGGACGAGCGGCCATAGCAGGACGCATGGCCCCACACGTAGTCGTCGACAGCATGCTCGATATAACCAGGCCAAACATCCAGTCTGCCGGTTTCGAGATTCGCCTGGTCGCGCTGCAATAAGCGCAATTCATCGCTTGATTGTGTGTTGGATCCCACGGCAACAATCATGCCGGCCTGCGCTGTCGCGCCTACACAGGGTTTTGTGCCGTGCGTAAAAGAGTAATGTGGCAGCGCCCCGTTTCCGTCGCAGCATTTTTTGGTTATCATGCGTGCCTTTCCCCCGACGGCCTAGAACACAATTAAAGACATGCGCATTGGCCCGTATGTTTTGAGGAACAATCTTTTTCTCGCACCCATGGCCGGCGTTACCGATAGGCCATTTCGCCAGTTGTGTAAACGACTCGGAGCGGGCATGGCAGTGTCGGAAATGGTGTCGTCGAACTCGCTGCTGTGGGGCAGTAAAAAAACGCTGCGGCGTGCCAATCACGAGGGCGAGGTGGAACCGCGAGCGGTGCAGATCGCCGGTGCCGACCCAGACATGATGGCGCAAGCGGCAAGGTTCAACGTCGATAACGGCGCACAGATCATCGATATCAACATGGGCTGCCCGGCTAAGAAAGTGTGCAACGTGATGGCCGGTTCGGCCTTGCTGCAAGACGAATTGTTGGTGGCAAGAATACTCGAAGCCGTCGTCCGCGCGGTGGATGTGCCGGTGACCCTGAAGATCCGCACCGGTTGGGATCGTGCGCATCGCAACGGTGTCAACATCGCGCGGCTCGCGGAACAGTGCGGCGTGCAGCTGTTGGCCGTGCACGGCCGCACGCGTGCGTGCCTTTTTCAAGGCGACGCCGAGTACGACACCATCGCCGAGATCAACGCAGCGACGAATATCCCAGTGGTAGCCAACGGTGATATCGCAACACCGGAAAAAGCCGCGCGAGTACTAAAGTACACTGGCGCGGCCGGTCTGATGATCGGGCGTGCGGCCCAGGGGCGCCCCTGGATCTTTCGCGAGATCGAGCATTACCTGCGAACTGGGCAGAAATGCGTTCAGGCTCCGTTAGCGGAGGTGCGCGATACGCTGTTGACGCACCTACACAACTTATACGCTTTCTATGGCGAATTCACCGGCGTACGCGTGGCTCGTAAGCACATCTCCTGGTACAGCAAGGGCCAGCCCGGCGGGGCCGCATTTCGAAATGCCGTCAATCGCCTGGAAACGGCGACGCAGCAGCTGACCATGATCCGGGAATTTTTTGACCGGCAAATGCTCGCTGCGGGACTTGCCGCATGAGCGTGCGCGAAGGGCCGGTAGCCACCTGCGTCAAGCAGGCGCTCGAGCGCTACTTCCGCCAGCTCGATGGTGAGAAGGCGGCTGACCTCTACGAAATGGTGTTGGAACAGGTAGAGAAGCCGCTACTCGAAATGGTGATGAATCACGCACACAGCAATCAGGTCAAGGCCGCGGAAATGCTTGGCATCAATCGCAACACACTGCGCAAGAAGCTACAGCTCTACGGACTGTCGGGACAAAAGCTGCGTCGCAAGGCAACCCGTAAGAAATAGTCGCTCGACCTAAGGCGAGACTATGCAGGCAATCAAGCGTGCCATCATCAGTGTTTCCGCCAAAGGCGGCATCATCGGCTTCGCCCGCGAATTGCAGCGGCGCGGTGTAGAAATCCTGTCAACCGGTGGCACCGCCAAGTTGCTGACCGATAACGCTATCGACGTAACCGAGGTGTCGGACTATACAGGCTTCCCGGAGATGCTCGATGGGCGGGTAAAAACACTGCACCCGCGCATTCATGCCGGCGTGTTGGCGCGGCGCGAGCTCGTGAGTCACCTGCAGGCGTTGCAGACGCACGACATCCCGTTGATCGATCTGGTGGTCGTAAACCTCTACCCGTTCGAGCAGACGATCGCGCGTAAAGATTGCGATCTGACGCTAGCGATCGAGAACATCGATATTGGTGGGCCGTCATTGCTGCGCGCCGCCGCTAAGAACCACGCAGCAGTGACAGTCGTCGTGGACCCCGCGGACTATGAAGTCGTGCTGGCGGAAATGGAACAGCACAGCGGCGCGGTCAGCGACAGCTGCCGCTTCCAGCTGGCGACGAAGGTCTTCGAGCACACCGCGCGTTACGACGGTGTAATCGCCAATTACTTGAGTCGTTGGCAAACTGATGCAAATGGTACTCAATCACAGGCTGACTTCAGTCACAGCTATAGCCTGCAACTGATCAAGGCCCAAGATCTGCGTTACGGGGAGAACCCGCACCAGAAGGCGGCATTCTATGTCGAGCGCCCGACACCGCCCGGCAGCATCGCCTCTGCCGTACAGGTACAGGGCAAAGAGCT
>QKEI01000296.1 GCA_003251795.1 Candidatus Muproteobacteria bacterium | reverse complement strand
TACGAGGTAACGGCGGATCGTTGGAGCCGCGGGGCGCCGTTACCGCAGTCGCTGCATCACACCACGGCGGTGACCTTAGACGGCAAGCTTTATGTAGTCGGCGGCTACAGGGGTGGTTCGTGGCGGCCCGTCGACACGGTCTACGCGTACGATCCCGCTAGCAGCCGTTGGCAGCAACGGGCGTCTTTGCCGACCGCGCGGGGAGCACTCGCCGCAGTCGTGCTCGACAACAGAATCCATGCGCTCGGCGGTGTCGGTGAAGGCAGGCGCAATACCGGCGCCCATGAGGTATACGATCCCTTGAGTGATCGTTGGCAAGCGGCGGCCGCCCTGCCGACGCCGCGCGATCACCTGGCGGCTGCGGTTGTTGGCGGTCGTATCTATGTGATCGGCGGGCGGGTGGATGGCAGCTATGCAAACAATCTGGCAGTGAACGAGGAATATGACGCACGCGGCGATCGTTGGCTCAAGCGCACGCCGATGCCAACAGCGCGCAGTGGTATCGCAGCCGCGGCCGTGGGTGGCAGGATCTATGTCTTCGGAGGGGAAGAACCTTCTGGCACCTTCAACGAGACCGAGAGTTACGACCCGAAAACGAATCGCTGGGCACACTACGCGCCCATGCCGACAGCACGCCACGGCCTCGGTGCCGCGGCCGTCGATGGACACATCTACGTCATCGCCGGCGGCCCGACACCAGGCGGTTCGGCCTCTTCAGCCAATGAGGTCTTTACGCCGTGAGCGGCGCGTCTAGTTTGCAAAGCGACCCAATACCAAATTAAATGATCACACCGAACTCGCGTGCGAGCTGCTGGGTTCGCTCGACGTACTTGGGGGTCCGTAGGGCATCGAATTGGCGCTGCGCCTCACTGAGATCACTCCTGACGCGTTCAGAATCGCCTTGAGCGTTGCTCAGCTCGGCCTGAGCGAGACATGTGCGTGCCAACTCGAACTTCGCGCCGATCAGTTTAAAGACGTGAACGGCCTCATCGAGATGGTGTCTGGCCTCGGCTAGCTCCCCTCGGGTTTGGGCGACCCGGCCGAGGAGATGATGGCACCATCCGATCCCCACGGCGAACTTGAGGTCGGTGCAGACCGCCAGCGTTTGGTTCAGCACCTCCTGGGCTTGCTGCAACTGGTTGTTTCGGAGGTAGGCTTCACCCAGCCACGTCCGAAAGTAGGCACACCACTGCCGCGAGCGTACCTGGTCCGCCAGCTGGGTGGCCTGCTCCAGGGTGCGGAGCGCCCGGTCCGCGTCTCCGGCGTCCGAATATGCCTTGCCGAGGCATGCCATCACGAATGCGGTTTCAAAGAGGTCTGGCGAAAGCTTAAGGGCACGCTCGCACGCTTCGATTCCCTCTACCCGGTCTCCGCGCGTGGCGTATACGAGGCCCCCCATGGCCGATTCGGCTTGAGCGCGGCGGCTACCGATAGTTTTCCCTAGGGCATCGAGGCGGGCTGCGGCGTCCAACGCCTCGTCGAAGTCCCCTGCGTAGTAGCAACAGTAGCTTAGTGCGTACAGCGCCTGGCTGAACCAGAGGTGGTCCGCGGTCCGCTCCAGTAATGTTACGGCCTGTCGGGCGTGGGTGACGGCTTCGTCTAGCGGCCGCCCGGAATAGGTGCACTCCAACGCCAGAGCGCGATGAACCCTCCCCATGAGGGCCTCATCGCCAGATTGCGTCGCCTGCGTGAGGCTTTCGCTCAAATTCTCGGCCGCCTCTTCCCGGTGTCCAAGCCATGCGTGGGCCCAGCCCAGCCAGAAATGATACTGACCGGCGAGGGCGGCATCCCCCAGCCGTTCAAGGCGCTCTCGGTGCGGGAGCAGAAGTTCCACGATCTCCTCTCGTCGGCCCAGGAAATGCAAGGCTTCCGCCTGGCGAAGGTAGGTGGCCAACTCCTCCCTGGTGCGCTCGGGCGTATCGGGTAGCGTCTTTACGAGCTCAAGACCCTTGGCGAGGTGAGCCAAGGCCTCTACATAACCCGCACGCTCGCCCGCCTGTTCTGCCGCCTTTTGCCAATAGCCGATAGCCTGCTTGGTGAGATGCCCCTCGGTGTAATGGTACGCGAGGAGCTCGGGTTGGGTCTGTACGATCTGTGGGAACTGGTCCTCCAGCACACTGGCAATGCGCTGGTGATAGTCTTGTCGCGTACGCTTAAGGAGGGACTGGTAGGCGGCGTCTTGTACGAGCGCGTGCTTGAATTCATAGGCGATAGCCGGTGCCAGGCCGTGGCGATAGATCAGTCCCGCCGTCACCAGTTGAGCAAGCGCGTCATTAAGCGCGTCTTCTTTGAGCCGTGTGACGGCAGCCAGGAGCTCGTGGCTGAAGATACGGCCCAACGTGGCCGCCAGCTGGGCCACGTTCTTGGCTTCGGCGATCAACCGATCGAGCCGCGCCATGAGCGAGTCCTGCAGCGACGCCGGAATCGCCAGCGCCGGCAAAGGGCCGGCGAGCACGAGCCCCCCATTTCGCTCCTCGAGCAAACCGGATTCGAGCAGGTTCTTGGTGAGCTCTTCCACAAAAAGCGGCACCCCATCGGTCTTGGCAACGATCTGCTCCAGCACGTCTTGGGGTAAGGCCTTACCGCCGGTGACTTTCATGATCATGGCGACGCACTGCTTCTGGCTCAAGCGATTGAGCAGGAGGGCGCTCACATGCGCGTAGCTGCTCCAGGGTTGGGCAAATTCCGGTCGAAACGTCACGAGCAGGAGAAGACGTTTGGCGCGCAGTTGCTCGATCAATAGTGTGATCAATTCCAGGGTGGAGGGATCGATCCATTGGGCGTCTTCCACCACCATCAGCACCGGGTTCTTCGACGCCATCGCTTCGATCATGGCGACCATCGTCTCCAGTGTTTTTCGTTTCCGCTCCTCCGGGCTTAAGGCGAGCGGGCGGTAGCGCGTCCCCGCCGGCAAGGCGAGAAAGGCGGCGAGCACGGGGCCAAGGTCGGCTATTGGCAGACCGAGGCTGCTCAACACGGCATCGAGCTTCTCGAGTTTTTGGTTCGGAGTATCGTCCTTCTCAAAGCGCAGCGCCCGCGTGAGCTGCTCAATCACCGGATAAAACGCCGTGTGCTGATGATAGGGCGAACCATAATAAAGTACCCGGCCATGGGGCGCTTCGCCGAGGCGCTCACGAAAACTCTCAATGATGCGCGATTTGCCGGCGCCCGCCTCACCGCATAGCAGCACGACCTGGCCCTCGGCGTCTTTGGCCTGCTCCCAGCGTTTTAGCAGCAGATCGATCTCTGCCTCGCGCCCCACCAGTGGGGTCAGGCCCCGTCGCACGGTGGCTTCGAAGCGGCTGCGTACGTCTGTCGGTGCGCGCACCAAATAGGGGGTGATCGGCTTGGCGATGCCCTTGAGCTGTTGTGGCCCCAGACCCTCGCAGTCAAACAGCCCCTGGATGAGCCGATGCGTGCTCGCGCCGATGAGAACGGCATTAGGCTCGGCCAGCGCCTGCAGACGCGCAGCAACGTTGGGTGTCTCGCCAACGATGGCCTTTTCTTCTACGCGCTCACCGCTGCCGATGTCGCCGGCCACGACGAGGCCGGTAGTGATG
>QKEI01000095.1 GCA_003251795.1 Candidatus Muproteobacteria bacterium | reverse complement strand
TCGGCAGGGCGCACACGTTCACCGGGCAATATATGAAACAGACCCAGCTGGTCACGCACGGCGTGTATGCGATCACACGCAACCCGCTTTACTTCGGCGTGTTTCAGTGTGAGTTCGGTGCTGTGGTATGGGCGGCTCACCAAGGCCCGGTTCTGTTACCTCAGGCCTATCCGTACTGGCTGTGCGTCCTAGCAGCTGCGCTCGTGTACGCGGTCGCGTTCAACTGGACGATGGCCCTGCGAGAGGCGCGCGAGCTCGAGCGGTGCTTCGGCGATGCCTATCGCCGTTACCGCGCTGCAGTGCCGTTTCTTGTCCCGTTCCTCAAACTACCACAGGAGATACTCTGATGCTTTCCGTTGCGCACTTGCAGAAACGAACCTTCCGGCTCAACGAGGGAAAGGCCTTGTGTGCGCGCGACGCGTGGTACGACGGCAAACCGTTCGCAACGCAGCTCTTGAACGCTTACTCGTTGCTTATTCCGGAGGGCGAGCGTTTCATTATCCGTACCTGCCGTGCACTGCTCGATCGCGCCGACCCCGAGGTAAGAAAGGAACTACAGGACCTCTTCTTCCAGGAAGGCGGCCATGCGCGCGAGCATGCGCGCATGATTAAGGCCATGTACGCCCAGGGTCTGAGCCTGGACCGGTATCGCCGATGGCAAAACTATTTTTCCTACCGGTTGCTCGAACCGATCTCGCCGCGGGCGCTGCGTCTCGCCACGGCCGCGGCAATCGAACACCATAATGCGGCAATCGCCGGATTCTTTCTGCGCCAGCAGTTTTTGCGGGGGGTTCGCTTGCGCGAGCTTCGCCGGTTGTTTCTCTGGCACTTCGCGGAAGAAATCGAGCACAAGGAAGTCGTGTTCAAGTTGCTGCAGCGTGTCTCGCGCTCGTGGACACTCCGCGCCCTCGGCCTAGTAGCGAGTTGGGCAACGTTTCTTCTGTATATCGGGATCGGGACATTGCTCCTCGGCATGAAGACCCGCGCCGCCTATACCACGGCGTTTTGGCGCGAGGCGTTCATGCACTGTTGTCATCGCGAGGGCCTGCTCGCGGAGCTGGTGCGGGAATCGGTGCGCTATCTCGCGCCGAGTTTTCATCCCAGCGTCGCCGAAAGCAAAGCGCTGCTCGAATCCGCCCTTTCGGAGCTCGAACGCATAGGGGTTGAGCGCCCGTTGCCGGCTGCCTTTCGCGAAAAGATGGCTCCTAACCTGGAACGGGTTCGCGGGCTGTTGCCTGGAAATCCGTATCTTGACGCATGCATCGATGGATACGACGGAGCTTGGGTGCACAGCCAAGGTGCGCGCAAGCTCAATTTCTGTACTTATTCGTATCTCGGGTTGCTCGGCCACCCGCGTATCCAGACGGCGGCCCACAACGCAATCAAGCGTTACGGGACAGGCACGCATGGCGTACGGCTGCTCGGTGGCAACCTCGAGATCCACGAAGCGCTCGAGGCCGGGATCGCAAGGTTCTTTGGCCGAGAGGCGGCGATCACCTTCAGCTCGGGCTTCATGACCAACCAGACGGTGATCGCGACGCTGGTGGGCAAGGGCGATCACGTCCTGTCTGACACACGTAACCACGCGAGCATCATCGATGGATGCTTGCATTCGGGTGCCCACGTCGGGCGGTTTCGCCACAACGACGTAACAGACCTGGCGAACCGGCTGCGTCGCCTGCCGGACGATGCGCGCAAACTGATCGTGGTCGATGCCGTCTACAGCATGGACGGCGACATCGCGCCGCTCGATGCGCTCATCGCGTTGCGCGATCGCCATCCCAACACGTTGCTCATGGTCGACGAGGCCCACAGCCTAGGCGTGCTCGGAACGCGCGGCCGGGGTATCGAAGAGCACTTCGATTGTGCAGGGCAAGTCGACGTGCTGATGGGAACCTTGAGCAAGACCGTGCCGGCCCAGGGTGGCTATATCGCCGGCACGCACGAGCTCATCACCTATCTGCGCGTCAGCGCTCGCGGGTTTGTGTTCAGCGCGGCGCTGCCGCCGCCCACCGCTGCCGCGGCATTGGCGGCGTTAGAGGTTATCGATCTCGAGGGGCCGACCCGGCGCACGCAACTCATGACGAACGTGCAGTATTTCGTGCAGCGCCTGCGGCAGGCGGGATTCGAGGTGAGCGGCGGTGCATCGGCCATCGTTCCCATCCTGCTGGGTGATGAAGGCGTTGCTGTGGAGATGGCCCGACTTTGCAACCTGGCGGGTGTCTACGCGATGCCCGTCGTTTACCCGGCGGTGCCTAAGGGTAAGGAGCGCCTGCGGATGAACGTTACTTGCGATCACCGACGCGAGGACCTCGATCTGGCGGTCCAGGTCCTCGTGCAGTCGCGTGCTGCGCTCGAGGAACCTGCTACCGTTTCCGCCTCAAGGGAGGAATAGACCATGGCATGTCGAAACGTTTGGTGGGTATGTTTGTTCGTTCTGTTGATCTCCAGTCTCAGCGCCCTCGGGCCGCGCTTGTCGAGTGACGAGTACCAACACCGGATTGTTATGCAACCGCTCCGCCAGGATCAGGCGTACCACCAGTTCGCCGATGGCCGGGCTTTTCTGGGTCTCGGCAACGCCGGCGACGTGCTTTCTAACCTCGCATTCATCGCCGTTGGCGTGATGGGGCTTCTATTCCTGTGGCGCGAGCGACGCGCGTCTAAGCGCTTCGAGGCGCCGCAAGAGATGCGCGCTTATTGGGTCCTTTTTGGCGCGCTCACACTTACGGGACTGGGTTCGGCGTATTACCATCAGTCACCTGACGATGCGCGGCTGGTATGGGATCGCCTGCCGATGGCGATCGCGTTCATGTCTCTGCTCACCGCGGTGATCACCGAACGGCTGAGCCGGGCTACCGGCGTGCAGCTGCTCGTTCCATTCACTGTTCTAGGCATCGGCAGTGTTGTTTACTGGGCCATCTTCGAGGATCTGTGGCCGTACTACATCGTCCAGTTCGGATCCATGGCAACGCTGCTCGCGCTGGGCGCACTGTTTCCCTCGCGTTATACAAAGAGCGGAACGCTCTTTCTGGTCCTCGCTGTTTACGCAGTTGCAAAGTTCCTTGAGATTTATGATCGGGAGATCTACGAGCTCGGTCATTGGGTGAGCGGACATACTTTAAAGCACCTGGCAGCGGCGTTCGGTGGCTATCTGATCATGCTCTCCCTTGCGCGCCGATCTGTGCGGCCGTCGTTCGACGGTGTGAACGGGAAGTGTGGTTATCGGCAAAAATAGCGCGCTCGGTCAGTGCGTCCGGCAACGCCTAGTCTCTTTCGCGGATCGGCATTTTTCTGTTAACCGCAACTGTGGCAACGACCAGCAGTGCGAAGACGATCGTGGTTACGTCCAGCACCTCATGAATTAGCAGCACGGATGCAACGATCGTAATGAAGGGTTGCAGTAGTTGCGTTTGACTTACACGCGCCACCCCGCCGAGAGCGAGGCCTTTGTTCCAGAAGAAAAAGCCCGCCAGCTGGCTGACCAAGGCAAGATAGAGAAAGCTTAGCCAGACATTCAACGGCAGTGCCAGCCCCGCTTGTGGTGCTTGCCTGATGGCGGGAATCAGAATAAAGGGAAACGAAACGACCAGTGCCCAACAGATAACTTGCCAACCGCCGAGCTCGCGCGAGAGCTGGCCTCCTACGGCATAGCCGACTGCGGCCGCTGCAACGGCGCCGAACAAGGCGAGATCGCCCAACTCGAAACTGCCGACTCCCTGTAGCAACGCATAGACGATGACCAAGGCACTGCCGATCACGGCGGACAGCCAGAAGCCCCACGAAGGATGCTCCTTCGAGATCACTACGCCCGCGATCGCCGTGGCCAACGGCAGCAGGCCGAGAACCACGCCGCCATGAGAAGCGGGCACGGTTTGCATGGCCCACGCGGATAACACGGGAAAGCCGACCACCACGCCGAGCGCGGTGATACCCAGACGTGCGAACTGACGCCTCGTGGGAATCGCTCCTCTGGCCAAGGCCAGCAACATTGCCGCGACCACGGCAGCGACGACAGCCCGACCGAGGCCGATGAACACGGGATCGAGATAGACGACGGCGAAACGGGTGGCGGGCAGGGTCAAACCGAATGCGGTCACTCCCAACAATCCGAACATCATCCCCTTTGTTTCGTTGTTCATTCGTATCTTATTTTCCAGCGGATGATAAATGGCGCTCCGGCACCTCGCAACGCAGCTCGTGTCACGCGCGTAAACCAAACGAACAGGCTGAGCGACGATCCAGCGATATGGGTGAGCGGCCACTCGCCAAGCAGTGATTGATTGGTGTTAGCCAAACGCTGCGCGTATAGTACCTGCCGTCGCCCCAGTAGCCGGCAGGTGAGCGTTACATTGGCGGGCGTCTAGGCGTGGCTGATCTCGTGGCGGGGTTCCTGCTTTTTATTCTGATCGTAGTGGTGATCGTTATCTGGGCGAGCCACAGGGCCCGGCGCCGGAAGTTTGACGCCATTGAAAAACGCATCGGTCGTCTCGAACGGGAGCTGAAGCGTCTCGCCGGTCAGCTCAGCGTGGCGCCAGAAACAGCCGCCGCTGCGACTACGTTGCCTCGCTCACCTGTTGCCGAAGCACCGGCGCGCGAGGAGGCCACCCCGGAGCTGCCGCCGGCGAAGCAGGTAGCCGAGGCGCCGACCGTAGTTACTCCCTACGAGTGGCCCGCCATCGAACCGCCTGAAGTACCTAAACCACCCTCGCCTCTGCAGATTTGGAGCGAACGCATCCGGGCGCAGCTCGCTCACGAAGAATGGGAGGCGATCGTAGGGGCGAGCTGGCTCAACAAGATCGGTGTGCTTGTGCTCGTCGTCGGTATCGCTTTGTTCCTTGGTTACTCGTTCGTTCGCCTCGGTCCGCCCGGGCGCATCGCCTTGGGGTACGCCGTGAGTGTCGCGATGCTAATCGTCGGGGTAATTGCCGAACATCGTCTGCGTTACCGCCTGTTCGCCAGAGGCCTTATCGGCGGCGGCTGGGCGGCCGTGTATTTTACGACCTATGCGATGCATGGTCTGGAGGCGGCGCGGGTCATCGACAGTCCTATCGTCGCGTCGCTTGCGCTGATGGTAGTCGCTGCCGGTATGATCGGCCACAGCTTGCGCTATCGTTCCGAGACGGTAACCGGTCTCGCTTTCGTCATCGGCTTCGTTACGTTGATCGTCAGCCCCATATCGGGATTTTCGCTGTTCGCATCGATCCCGTTGGTGGCCGCGCTGTTGGTGCTCGCCCATGTGTTCGATTGGCGCGCCTTACCTCTGGCGGGTCTGATTCTCACCTATGCCGTTTACGCGCTTCGTTTCGGTGTCTTAGCCGCAGGCGAGGTCGAGCCGTCGATGGCTGCCTTCATCCTGGGCCAATCGGTCCTGGGCATATATTGGTTGCTGTACGAGGGCTTCGATCTCCTCAACTTGCGACGACGCGGCATGCAGCTCGATGCGAGATGCGCCATCTTTCCGCTCAACGCTTGCGGCTTCTTCGGCGTTTCATTGGTGCAATGGCCGGAGGCGGCGCCCCACACGCTTTATTTGTTCTTTGCCGCTACGGCGGCGGCCTATCTACTGAGCACGTTCATCCGTGCGCGCCTGCGGTCGCCATCGAGCTTCGCGACCGATGCTTCTACGCTCGATCGTGCGCTGTTCGGCGGGTACGAGGCCGGCATCACGGTTGCCGCCATCTCAGCGCTCATCGCCATCTTCCTCGGCCTCTCCGGTTTGAGGGAGTCACTTGCGCTGCTTGTCGAAGGGGAAGCGTTGTTCCTTGCGGGTCTCACCTTGCGGGAGCGCTATCCACGTGTGCTTGGAGGGCTGGTCTTGCTCGTGGCGATGTTGACCTTGGTCGAAGGGCATATGCCACGAGCGGACGAGATCGCGTTACTCGGCCTCTCGCTTCACGC
Organism: Candidatus Muproteobacteria bacterium; assembly: GCA_003251795.1. Taxonomy (GTDB): domain Bacteria; phylum Pseudomonadota; class Gammaproteobacteria; order Acidiferrobacterales; family SPGG2; genus SZUA-472. Next base: position 7,435 of record QKEI01000095.1, on the reverse strand, counting down.
GTGGGTACCGTTAGCGTTACTCATGGTGGCCGTGTTCTACCTGAATCGGTGGTTGCTCTCGGCCGCGCCGTTGATCGGCGAGCAGGCTTACAGTTACGTCGGCTCTGCACTGCTTACCGCGGTCTTGGGTGAGGTACCGGCGCAATACCTGGGGGTCGTATGGTTACTCTTTGCCGCCGGGCTGTTCGAGTTCGGGCTGCGACGCAATCTTACGGAATTCCGCTTCCAGTGCTACGGCGTCGCGGCGTTCGCGCTGCTCGCGTTAGCCGCGATCAATGCCTTCGGGGCGGTTACGCAGGCCTCGCGTCCGTGGTTGTTTCTCGGCGTCGCGGCGTTGATCGCCTATGGCGTCGCGTGGCGAGTGTTACGCCTGCAACCGGATCGCTTGCCGGCGCTGGAGCGTGGGTGGCTGCAAACGGTGAGCTCGGCGGCCGGCACGGTGTGGCTGGCGAGCTTTGCTTGGTATGCCTTGCCTTCCCCGGTAGTGGCAATCGCCTGGGGTGCGCTTGGCCTCGGGTTGATTGAGGTCGGCGCGCTCGTTGCGTTGCCGACGCTGCGGCTACAGGGGCACATCGTCGTCGCGTTGGCACTGGGCCGGCTGTTTCTTGCAAACTTTACTAACTTCGGCGTCACCGCTGGTGTCTCGCACCGGCTGCTGACGGTGCTGCCGCTAATCGCGCTTTGCTATTACCTCTGGGCGACGCTTAGCCGCATCTCTGCCTCGGCACGGTGGGAACAGAAGCTGCCGCCGCTTTATCTTTATGCGGGGGCCGTACTGGCAGCGGTGCTGATTCGCTTCGAGCTCGGGCGCGTGACCACGGTGCTCGGCTGGGCGTTGCTCGCACTGGCGCTGTTGTATTTCGGGGTCCGCTGGGCCAATCGCGATCTGCGCTTCCAAAGCTACGTGCTCGCGATCCTGACATTCGCACGCAGTTGGTCGACCAACTTCTACATCCCAGCCAGCCTGGCGGGCGCGTTCGGTCGGGTGACCACCGGTGCGATCGTGGTGGTTAGCTTTTATGCCGCCCAGTTTCTCTCGCCGCGGCTGCGACCGGCGGCAGCGATCGAGGGCTCGGCACTTCACCGGGCGCTGCTACGCTTCGATGCCCACGGCCGGGCCGTGTTCTCGATCTTGGCGACCGTGTTATTGACAGTGCTGCTGTTCTACGAAGTATCGGGTCACCTGCTGACGGTCGCCTGGGGGCTCGAAGGGGTGGCCCTGTTACTCGCTGGGTTTGCGCTGCACGAGCGCGTGCTGCGTCTGTCCGGTCTCGCGCTGTTGCTGGTTTGTATATCGAAGCTTTTCATTTATGACCTGCGCGCGCTCGAGACGATTTACCGCATCCTCTCCTTTGCCGTGCTCGGTCTGTTGCTGATTGGGGTCTCGTGGGTCTACACGCGGTACCGCGATACGCTGAAGCAGTATCTGTAAGGAGAACGTGAGATGAGCAAGCGCGCGGTTCTGATCGGAATGTTCGTGATCTTGCTGGCGGGCGCCACCCTGACGGTCGTCGGCGAAGTCGATGAAGACGTAAGCCTGTCCTCCGCATTCGAGATCTGGGGGGACGTGTTGCGCGACGTCGACCAGTTTGGATTGCGGCTCACGCGTATGTCCGATGGCGAGGAGATGGAGATCGGCGATCAGCTGTCTCGCCAGGTTCTTGGCTGGATGTCGCAGGATGCGGTTCTGTCGCAGTATGTCGCCGAGGTCGGCGAGAAGTTGCTTCCGCACGTGCGGCGCAAAGGCATGCGTTACCAGTTCTATGTTGTCAAGCTGCCGCAAGTGAACGCCTTCGCCCTACCCGGCGGGCAGGTGTTCGTGACGACCGACATGCTCACATTCCTGCAATCGGAGGCGGAGCTGGCGGCGATCGTTGGGCACGAGATCTCACATGTCGATCTCAGGCATTGTGTCGAGCGGTTCCAGTATCAGCACGCACTGAAAAAGGTCGGCGTCGAACCGCTGGGACAGATGGCCCAGATTGCGCGAGGTCTGCTCGCGGTCGGTTACGGCAAGCATCAAGAGCTCGAGGCCGATGCCCAAGGCGTGCGCCTGAGCGCGGAAGCGGGCTACGATCCGGCCGCGGCAGTCGATGTGTTCACGCGTCTGCAGGCGCGTTTCGGCCCGAAACAAAAACGCCCGCCGCGAACGCCGATCGGCGAGCTCGGTCAGGCGGTGGGTCAGGGCCTTGGCTCATATTTCGATTCTCACCCGACCTCGAGCGAGCGCGCCCGCCGCCTACAGCGCCAGGTCGGGCAATATCAGGACCGTCTTAAAGGCAAGACTCTGTACGTCGGTACCGAGTCCTATCAAAGACGGCTCCAGGGCAGCGCCCCTCCGGCAAAGGGTGCAGCGCCTGGGAACGGCGGCGGTTAAGGGGTGTTGTCTTAGCCCGTGTTGTTGATTAGCCGCGGCCGTTTTGGCCCTTCGCGCCTGCTGTCGCTTTTCGGATTGCTGCTAATATATGCTCGCTCTCGCCCCGGCAAAGAAGGTATGCCATGGAAGATGTCGAACGCTGGCTCACAGGGCTCGGCCTAGGCAAGTACACCAAGACCTTCGTCGATAACGAGGTCGATCTCGAGGTCCTGCCGCAGTTGACGGAGCAGGATTTGGAGAAGCTCGGTATCCCTTTGGGGCATCGGAAGAAGCTGCTCCAAGCGATCGCAAGCCTGGACGATGCTGTCACAACTGCCCGCGTTGCAGGCGCCCCGAAGGCGGTCCCGAGAGCCGAGCGACGTCACCTGACGGTAATGTTCTGCGACCTCGCGGACTCGACCGCTTTATCGGTTCGACTCGACCCCGAGGATGTGCGAGTAGTAATAAGGCGTTACCAGGATTGTTGCGGCCAAATCATCAAGCGCTTCAAGGGTTACATCTCTCGCTTTATGGGGGATGGTCTCCTGGTGTTCTTTGGTTATCCGCAGGCGGACGAATACGATGCCGAGCTTGCGGTACACGCGGGACTTGAGATCGTGAAGTCGGTACCCGAGATCGAGCTCGGTCCGGACATTCGCTTGCGCGCGCGCATCGGCATCGCCACCGGCGAGGTTGTCGTAGGCGATTTGATCGGTGAAGGGCCGTCGGAGGAAGAGGCGGCTGTAGGGGAAACGCCGAATCTTGCCGCGCGCTTGCAGAGCCTGGCTGAGCCAGGCACCGTCGTCATCGCCGATGCTACGCGGGCGTTGGTTGGGGAGATGTTCGAGTATGCGGACCTCGGCCGGCAAAGCCTCAAGGGATTCGATAAGCCGGTCCAGGTATGGCGGGTGCAGGGGAAGCGGGCGGTAGAGAGTCGCTTCGAGGCCACTCGTGCCGCCACACAGCTGAGCTCATTGATCGGTCGCGATGAAGAGATGGAGTTACTTCGACGGCGCTGGCGGCAGGCCCAGACCGGCGAAGGTCAAGTAGTGTTGTTGGTCGGTGAGCCGGGCATCGGCAAGTCGCATCTGGTGCACAGCTTTCGCGAACAAATGGCTGGAACACCGCAGATACTGCTTCGTTACTACTGTTCTCCCTATCACCAAAATAGCGCACTTTTCCCGATCATCAATCAGCTCGAGCGCACGGCACGTCTCGCCCACAACGATCCGCAGTCGGTGAAGCTCGATAAACTGGTGGCAATGCTCGGCCCGTCTGCCGAAGGCGTTTCCGAGGTTGCGCCACTGTTCGCGGTGCTGCTGACACCGTCCGCGCGGCAGCGCCACGACGGCACCAATGTCACGCCCCAGCGCCAGAAAGACCGGACGTTAGAGGCGCTGGAGGCGCAACTCACCAATCTCGCTGCGCGCCAGCCGTTGGTGTTGATCTTCGAGGATCTCCACTGGAGCGATCCCACCACGCTCGAGTTCTTGGAGCGTATAGTGGATCGGGCGCAAACACTGCCGGCGCTGTTCCTGATCACATACCGACCGGAGATCAACTTACCTTGGAGCGACTCGCCTCATGTCACCAAGCTTACGCTGAACCGCCTGGGACGCAATGAGTGCCGGACGCTCATTGCTGAGCTCACTGGTGGGAAACCACTCCCGACGGCGGTACTGGAGCAAATTGTTTCACACAGTGACGGCGTTCCGTTATTCGCCGAGGAGTTGACGAAGATGGTGTTGGAGGCGGGCTTTCTCCAGAATCGCGGTGATCACTATGCGCTGGAGGGGCCGCTCCCGCCGCTTGCGGTTCCCACCACGCTGAAGGACTCGCTCACAGCGCGACTCGATCGGCTCGGGCCGGTGAAGGAAGTCGCGCAAATCGGTGCGGTCATCGGGCGCCAATTTTCGCACGGCCTGCTTGCCGCACTATCGCCGCTTAATGAGGCGGCATTGCGCAATGCTCTGCGGCAACTAACAGCTGCCGGGCTCATCTTTCGTCGCGGTACGCCGCCCGATGCGATCTATACCTTCAAGCATGCGCTTGTGCAAGATGCGGCCTACCAATCGCTGCTCAAGACAAACCGGGAAGATTTGCACCTGCGAATTGCCGAGAAGCTGGAACAAGATAGCGGCTTGCACCTCGAGGCAACGCCGGAACTGCTTGCCCATCACTACTCCCAAGGCGGCGCACTGCTGCAGGCCATAAGACATTGGCGACATGCCGCCGAACAAGCGCTCACGCAGTCCGCCCCGATCGAGGCGATCAATCATGTGCGACGCGCACTCGAATCATTGAAACGTTTACCCGATAACCCGCAGCGCATGCAGTTGGAGCTGCAATTGGCGACCGAGCTGGGTGCGGCGCTTCGCGCGATTCGTGGCTATGCAGCGCCGGAGGTAGAGGACATATATCGCAAGGCCCGTGAGCTTTGCGCGCACATGGGTAATACACCCGAGCAGTTCAAGGTGGAGTGGGCGCTGATGCAGTTGTTCTTGGTTCGCGGTGACCTGGTCAAAACGAGCGAGCTTTCCAGGAGCCTTTTCAACCATGCCGAAGGAAGCGGGGACCGGGGACTGCTGCTAGACGCACATCTTGCAAACGGTATGGCGCTATTCCATCTAGGGGATTTTGCAGCCGCGCGCGACCATTTGCAGAAAGGCGTCGCGCTCTCGCAGCCGGACACGGATAAACCTCACCTCTTTACACACGGGCAAGACCCCGGAGTGTTCTGCCTCTCGTATCTCGCTTGGACCCTTTGGTTCTTGGGATATCCCGAGCAAGCGAGGCAGTGGGTGGAGGAAGCGGTCGCGATCGCTGTGCGTAAAGCGCATACCTTCAGTCACGTCTCCGCTCTTTGCTTCGCGGCGCGTGTCCATCAGTGCCGGCGCGACTATTCGCAGGTTAAAGAGATTGCGAAGGAGATGATCGAACTGGCGAGAGATCGAGGTTTTGCCTACTACGAGGCGCAGGGCGTGATCCAGCAGGGATGGGCGGTGGCCGTCATGAACGGTGAGGAGAGCGGGATCATACAGATGCATGAAGGTCTCGCGGCGCTGCAGAAAACGGGCACGGTGTTGGGTCTGCGCGGTTTCCTGGTGCAACTTGCCGAGGGGTATCACCAACTCGGCATCGACAAGCAGGCGGTCTCCGTGCTCGAGGAGGCGGAACACCAGGACCGAGAAATGGGTACGCACTGCTGGGACGCGGAAATCGCCAGACTGCGAGGCGAGTTGCTGGCGGCCGGCTCTGTGGCAGAACAGCGGGAAGCCCAGACCACCTTTGAGGCCGGCCTTAACATAGCGCGTCGTCAGGGGGCGAGATCGCTCGAGCTCAGAACGACCATCAGCTACGCACGGCTGCTCATGCAACGAGGCCGGGATGAAGAGGCGAGGCGTCTGTTAACCGATAGCTTGAAAGGGTTTAGCGAAGGAGGAGAAACGGTCGACCTGCGCGAAGCGCATGCCTTATTAAGTAGTTAGGCTCGCACAGGCACTCCCGGTTGACAGAACTCTAGGAAGATTGGTTCCATTCGCCCGCAATCCAGTAAGTACGCGAGCGTTTCGGGGCAGTTAATACACAAACAACTGCGCACATGATGCGCAAGGGGGAACACCATGGGTTTCGTAGGTCCAGATTTCTCAATAGCTAAGGGTCCGGTCACTCACTGCTTGGATGAGCTTTCGACCGGCAAGGGTGCCCGTAAGGGACTGACGGCGCTCGCCAAGGCGGTCGCCGGTCTCAGGCGCAAAAACTTTCGCGGGCTCGAGCACGTTTTCGCGGAACATTTATTTGCATACTTCTATAGTCAGGCGTCAATCAAGAAGATCACTGAGCACCTGGGGACCTATTGGTTCAACGAGCAAACCGGTTGGTGGCGAGACGTGCAGCCGATCGCACCGATTTACGCCGTAGGGTTGCTCAAAACCATCGATGAATCGCTGCGCGGAAAATCCAGGCCGTTACCCATCGATTCCTACTGGATTATCGGCTACCGGGCCGTCGAGCTGATGACACTCGAAAGTAAAAGTCAGGTGACCCTGTTGATTGTGACTCCCGAGCCCGGGAATCGAGCGCCGAGCGGGATCTGGGGCGAGTCGTCCAAGGTATGGGTTACCGTCCGCAGGGACGGGAAAGTGGCGGCGTTGCCGGTCAAGACCAAGGGCAAGGTCTGAGCGACCAGAGGGCGAAACCAACTCGAGCCCCGCCACAACGGGGCTCGAGTCTGCTGGAGTAGCGAACGCTGCCCCGAAGGGGCTCACAGCATCCAGAAAGGCTTCTTGACCTCGCGGCTGACGTCGGCCCGGGTCAGGCCGATATCCTTCAACATCCGGTCATCAAGCTCCGAGAGGCGGCGGCGCTGACGTGCGCGCTCCTGCCAGTCGAGCACGGTGGTGAAGATATTGGTGGCGAAGCGCTGTAGCGCGCGGGCAAACTCACGCCCGTCGACACGGACTTCAGGTGCGGCAGCGATTACCTGTGCGCCATCGCTATAGCTGTAGCTGTCGTTGCTCATGGTCGTATCCTCTGTCACCCGAGGCACCGGTGTGGCACCTCTTGATGATGTCATCATAGGCACCCAGATTTTCTGTCCGATTTCGCGCGAACGGGTTTTTTGTTTCAATTATTTCGCGCACCCGAGGTGTTTGTACCCCTGATCGGTGACGTTGCATCACCGATTACCACTTTTGAGAAGGGGTACGACGGCGGAGCCGGGCACTTCCGTTTCGCTTTCAACTGCGCTCAGGGTATCGGCGATATCTCGTTCGATATTTCTTGAGCTGGCTGGTTTCACCGGGATAACCAGTCTTCGTATTCTGCTCTGTCGGCTTCGACAAGCTTTCGCTTCTTGGGTCCATCGGGCATGGACCATTTCTTGCTTTGTCGGGGGTATTCGGCCCAGCCTCCAACTGATCTTTTTCGGCACTCTTTACCGTCTCGTGAATCGCTTCCAGCGCCAAAAACCCGCCTCGTGACGTAATGAACCTTCGCTCGACGTTCGTTAAGTCGCGGCCCAGCTTCGCTTTGCACTCCTCTAATATCGCATTCTGCCAATCTTGCAGTAAGAGCTCG
>QKEI01000253.1 GCA_003251795.1 Candidatus Muproteobacteria bacterium | reverse complement strand
AGCAGTAGCTATTGATCCGATCGTGTGGCACATCGGCCAATTTGTATTGGTCGAGTCGCGCACGTACGCAAGCGGCGCGAGCTACCAGGTATTACGGTCGTGGTCACTCACAGGGGCTGAAAGCGCGCGGTAGTCGTCAGGAGGCAGTCACGCGCAAGACCAACAAGTTGATCATCGCCGTGATGGCCCTGGCAAGCAGCATCGCCTGGGCTGGCGAGGTCGAAATCGTTATGGCCACGTTCAACAAGCAGGGCAGCGCGTGGTCTGTGGATGTGACGCTGCGCCATGCCGATAGTGGCTGGGACCACTATGCGGATGTTTGGCGAGTCGTCGCGACAGACGGCAAAGTGTTTGCAACGCGCACACTCTATCATCCGCACGTCGACGAGCAACCATTTACCCGCAGCCTGAGTAATGTCGTAATCCCCGCGGGGGTCACCGTTGTATTCATCGAGGCGCGCGACACCGTTCACGGCTGGAGCAAACAACGTGCGCGCGTCGACCTTGCGAAGGCGAGCGGTGATCGCTACCGCGTAATAGATAAATAAGGAAGACGGACTTCCCATAGAAAGGACGCAGAGGCGTCCAAAACCAGGAACCCCCTGGAGTGCAGGAGCAACGATTAGCGACGTTGGCTAGGGGCTGCTAGCGGCAAGCCCTGCTGCAGATAGGTTTCGTAGAATTCCAGATTTCGATACTGTCGACTTTGTGGGACAAACGGCGCCGCCCGTACCTGTAGGTTGCAGGTGGCGTAGCGACGATGTAACGTTCCCAACCCACCCCATTCGGCGCGATAGACTGGAAATCCTACGGTGTGTCCGAGCCCGGGGCCAAGAATATCGCCACCCAGTTGTTTGCCGACATAAGTAACGTGGCAATCGGCACACGAGAAATTTAATTGACCGCGTTTAGCCCAGTAAAAGCGCCTACCCTCATCATACGCCTCTAGAGCGTCAGGGTCGGAGATATCGATCTTGATGCGTTGTCCACGTGAGAGCGATTTCATGTAGGCTGCGACCTGTGCCATTGTCCCTTGCTTGAGATCCTCGATTGGATCCTTGCCCTTACGTCTCAAGCACTCGTTGATATCGAGCTCGATGGTACGCACCATGTGTGTGCGTTTATCCCAATATGGATAGTGCTGTGCGATGTTGCGGCCACCGTTCTTGAAACAGCTTCCCAAGCTGTTTTGATCCCAGAATTCTTTACCCTTTTCCAGCGCAATCTCGTATGGTGGCATGCGCATCACCTGTTGCCACTGCTCCCGTGCATCCTTGGCCTGAGGCAGAGCGTAAACGCCATTGGAGAACTCGTCGAAAGGTATATCAGGAAATTTCTTGCGAAAGTAGTCCTGGAACGCACGCAGGTCTTCGGCTGGCCCCGCTTGCGCCGGCAATTGTAGCCCTGTGAGAACGCCTAGTAAGACAACCGCCTTCAGCCATTTATGCATCGCTCGCTCCAATCGTTTTGCTCCGCGTCTGCGCACGCACGTCATCGTTGTCATCGGCTCATGCCACAAACGTGCTCGCGCTGCCTTTCTCGCCTTTGTTATCGGTCCACTTTACCCGGATAGTGTCACCTGACCTTGTGCCCCGAACTCGCACGACGAATACGGGGTCCTGCGCGACCGCCGTGCCAATATCGGCTTCAGCTACTTGTTTGCCGTTCACTTCAAAGATCAGCTTCTGGATAAAATGTGCGGGTATCACCCGGTTAGTACGCGGGTCGATACGTTGACCTGTTTCCATGGGATGGTCGATCAAGCACAGGACCTCTGTCACGCCGCTTCGTTGTCGGGTTTTGATGCGAGTGCTCCTGGCCATTTTCCTGTCAGCCCAGATGCAGTCGTGCTTCAGCCGCCATAACCGCTTACCGTCACCCTAATTACTTGCTGCCGTGCATAGAGCCGGTCTTGCGAGTACACCAGTGCGCGTACGTTCGAGGTTTCACCCATCCTAATATTCAGGCTGAGGAACGGTTCCGCTCCGTTGAAGGCCATCACCCCGACCAGGGGACGCGGGTTCTTATCGACGACAATGGCGATAGATGTAACGCTGGGCAATGTAGTCGATACCTCGATCGGCACGAGCGCGCCGTTCTCCGCCTGCCGTGGAGCTTTGAGCCTGATGGCTGTGCTGTCGGTCGCGACGTTGGTGCCATACAGTGTCTGTAGCACCTGCTCGATGGTGTTGGCATCGAAGGCGTGGCGCGGCCACTCGGCGGCGGAGCTAAGGCCGGGTCGCAGCAGGCCACCGCCGCCGAGAATGGCCAGGGTCCCACTGGCAACTGCACGCTGCAAAAATACCCTGCGGTTGGACGTCGTCATTGATCGTTCAGACGCCGGTTCAGAGCGAGTAGAGCCATTGGACGATCAAGTCGATCTCGTTATCCGTGAGGATTCGGTATTTGCCAAACAACGGCATGACGGTATGTGGGTTAAACTGGGATGCGTCGACTACCTGTTCACGCAATCTTTTTTGGCTCGGGTAGCGCGCCTTTACGGCCACCAGGGGGGGGCCGATGTTGCCTGCTTGCAGGCGTGTGCGTTCGATGCCGGTGAAACTGTGACAGGCCATGCAATTGCCTTTTTCCCTGTCGGTGGCGATGCAGCCGCCGGCGATGATGCCGCTCTTGGCAGAGGCACAGGTTTGTTTATCCGGCATCTCGCCCACGGCGGCGGCTGGCGAGACATGGGCGATGCCGAGGATGATGGTGGTTCCGGCAATAAGATGGGCAATCCTTTTCACGACTTCGGGTTCCTCCGCTTTACGGGTCGGCCCCGCTTGGTTAGCCGATCGCGAACCTAGAGCATACCCGTGTTACAGCTGTTGACAAAGACGGTAGCAGGCATGGCCGACGCGTCTGTAGACACCGCTCCGCAACGGGCACTATTTCTTATCTTTCTTATCTTCCCCTAGTTCTTGCTGAATTTCCTTGATGCGAGCATCGAGGCCCGCCTGCAGGTAATAGCTCCCGCCGGTATAGCGTTTGGCGATTTGCAGCTGTTGTATGGCGGCCCCCGGGTTGCCGCTATGATAGTAATAAGTAGCAAGCGCCCGGTGGGCCTCAAATAGCTCACCTGCATCGCCTGCCGCTGTTGCCAGCATTTTTTGCAGGAACGGGTCATCCGGGTTCTTGTCCAATGCTTTCTTGACCATTTCCATGGCCTGTTTCGGGTGTCCCGTCTTTAGCAGCGCGGCAGCATAGCTGCGTGCCACCAATTCACTTCGTGGGAATCTCTTTTCGGCTTCGGCATAGAAGCTCAACGCCTTGTCGAATTGACCTGCCTTCATCTCGATATCACCGCGAAGTAGATGGTACACAGGCGTATCGGGATGCTCGCGAACGAGCAGCGCCGCCTCGTTGCGGGCGCCGGCGAAATCACCCACTCGCATCAACGCCAGGGCGTAACCGTAATGCTCCGCTTCCAGGTTGCGGTACTTCCCTTGCGCCAGGTTCTGCCTGAACGCATTGACTATTTCGTTGGGATTGCTCTTTGCTTCCGCTCGAAGTTTCGCCCTTACCCGGTAAAACTCGACGCTATCCGACACTTGCCGATAGGGATAATGTTGGGCGCGGTCG
>QKEI01000043.1 GCA_003251795.1 Candidatus Muproteobacteria bacterium | reverse complement strand
TCAATAAACCAGTTTGCGTGATTGTACAGGCAGGTCACGTCCTTGCACTCGGCGCTGGCATCGAAGGTCTCGATCAGCCTGAGGGTACTGTGCATCGCTTGCCGCAGGCTCTCGTTACTGGCATAGGCGTGCTTGCCACCGATCTGCGCCTGCGGTACATGCCGGTACACGGGACAATTGAATACACCCAGTGGGCTTAGTACCTGCCGGAAGAACTGCATGTGGCAGGTTTTCGGTTGGTGGTTGTAATCCTTGTAACTGCCGTTTTCGAGCACTCTAAGATTCGTGCTTTCGATCACACGGAAACTCTTGTCTTCCAGTTTCTTGGCGATGTCGACCTGCTCACGGATCTTTGCCATGATCGGATCCACGCGCGCTTCCTCCTGCGTGAGCTCCACCACCTCGGCGTTATTGCGTTCCGCGCGCGTAAGAAACGGTTTGTACGAAATGTAGTCGAAACCGTAGTGTTTGGCCCGTTTGGCAGCGGTCACGATCTCGTCAACGTTTTCGACGATCTTACTGGCATTCGCCTCGCAATCCTTCCAAACGATGATATAGCTGAAGCCGAGCGAGAACTTCGGGCTAAGCTCCTGCTTCAACGCTTTGATATTCTCGCAGATCCAATCCAGCGTCAGACTTTTCTTGCCCGGCTTGTGCATGGCGTAGAACGTTTCATTAGTGCCGGAATCGAGCGAGAGACGCACCCAGTCACCCGCCTGCAAGACATCCGCTACTGCTCGGATCTTTTTCGGCAGACTGCCATTGGTGACGATGCCGACTTTGAGCTCGAGCGATTTCAGGTGTCGCACTACTTCCTCGAACTGAGGGTACACCGTCGGCTCACCGCCGCCGATAACGATCACCGAACGCAACCCGCGCGCGGCCATCTCGCTGAGCGAGCTCATAAGCTTGTCATGATCGTAACGGATGCCGGTATTGAGAATGTCCATGTCGACACAGTGGTCGCAGCGGTAATTGCACGCCGTGGTCAGGTCGAGATTGATTGACATCGGTGCACGATCGGGGGCGGACTGCAGCGCTTGCTCTAAAGTCATGCCATCGGCGTAACCCTGACGCCACGCCACTTGCCAACGCACATATTCCTGTAAACGTCCGAGCACTTCGGGTTGGCACAGCTTGGCAGCAAAGTCGTGCAGCGGTGAAAGCTCCACTTGTCGCTCCTTCTTTGCTGCCACGCTATCGCTCGCCACGTGCAGTGGCACGAAATCCTTGCCGGCACTAGCAGCGCGCAGCTTGCCGCCTACGTCCATTAATGGCACAACTTTCTGCGGCTTCTCGCTAGCAATCATCTGGCTCTTCTTCATGCAAAGATTCCCTCTATTCTGTAGCGGCGACCAATTGTTGTAACTGCATCATGCCGTCTACTATGTGAGTCCTATCAGGCGCACGTCCACTCTCCAGGGAACGGATGAAGTCCGCAACGGCGGCAGCCAATGGATCGGGCACCGGAACGCTATCGCCATTAGCAGAAAATGATAACAGGTACCCGGGTAGTTCTATATGTCTTTGCACGCCAAATCCGTTGACGCTATAACCCGCGGGGCGTGGTGGCTGGGCGCAGCGGGATAGGCTGAGCTCGACCTCGGTCACGCCTTGAGCGTGGCGGTATATAAAGCTTAGCTGCATCGCTGAACGCGCGCCGTATTCCGGCAATTCCTTGTATTCCCCGCGTATTTGCCCGATCTCACCGGGTCCCGCGAGCGCATACAACATGCTCAGCAAATGCGGGGCGGAATCCACAAGCATTTGCCTGCCGCCGCTCGTAGGACTGAGCCACATGGAAAAGCGCTCTGGCGGCCGTCCATCCATAAGCGCCTGCGGGTGTAGGCGGCGAAATGCATCCAGCGTAAACGGCCACTGGGTGTTCAAAGCCAGATATCGGTGATGCTTCAAGAAACTTCGCAACAATCGCTGGGTGCGCTTGCGCACCTCGTCGGCGGCGGATACAAGCTTATCACTCCACCACAAAGGTTTCTCGCTGAACACGTGACAGCCTGCTTGCGCCGCTAACTCAAGCTGGGATAAGTGAGCGTTCGGCGGGGAGCAAACAGCAACTACGTCGACCCTTTCCGCGTCGAGCAGCGCAGCTAGCGACGTATAACCACTGCACTCGATATCATAACGTTCGTGCAACGCTGCGCGCGCAAGCTCAACGGTGGGCGCGCTGGTACCGACTATAGCTTGCACTTTACAGCCACAGCGCACGAATTCGCGCGCGACATACTCACCGGTACCCTGGCGCTTGCGCCGAGCCCCGATTACAGCCACCCGGTATTCCTTGCCGCTCACGCGCGCGTTGCTCGGTTGTTCAGCGTGTGAGTGTAACAGACCCAGGCTGGCCTTGTATGTGCCTGCCCAGCTCGCGCTAACTCCGCCACTTAAATCCGGCAAGCGCACGTCACGCGAATTAGCCGGCAGTCAGCGCGTGGATACTCCCGCATCATAACCGGCGCACAGCGCCTGCCAAGCGCTATCAGAAAAATGAAAGCCAACGCACAGCGATCGTAATTTGTTCAACGAGCGTCGCAAGCGTGCCAAGTTGCGATGCTCTATAGTCGGCGTAAATCGGCGTACGGTGCTCTTATCAAAATCAATGAGGTAGACATGGTCTTGTGGTGTAAGCAAGATGTTGTGAGCATTGAGATCGCCGTGATCGACACCGACTTCATGAAAGCGACGAATACAGGAACCAATTGCCTGCCATTGCTCGTGCGCAAGTGCGTTCTCCTTGAGCATATCCGCCAACGAGCGGGTCTCGACTAGGCGTTGCGTAATCAGATCGGCCGTATAGACCAAGGTGGTCCTGCTCACACGCGCGGCCACCGGCCGCGGCACCGGTAAACCCTGCAGCCAGAGTTCGCGCAAGAGGCGCCATTCCAGCCAGGCACGTGTACGTTCAAGTCCTGTCCACAAGTAGCGATCCCTCAGTAGCGGCGCGATCGCTCCACCGCGTCGGTAGTGACGCAAAACCCAATCGTTCCCCTGTATTCTGATAAAATAGGTGCGACCGCGTCCGCCTGTTTCGCCCACTAATGCACGACGCTCGATTAGCTCGCGCGGCTCGAAACTCAAGATCTGCGGGCCAGTAACAAGCGTCGCGTCGTAAAGGATGCGCGTATGACCAAGCAGCGCCTCGCGCGGCTCGACGATCGATGAGTCTGACATTTGCATCGCCACCAGAAAGTATTTGTATTCTCCGGTTATCCGCCGTCGGAGATGTATGCCATGTTGTACCCGTGGTACGCACGTTACAGGCACAATGGCCACACGCACGTCTGACCTGGGTGATAGGCAAGACCGAGGCCACGCTTGTCGGAGACATCCAGGACGTCGAGTTTATCATCTTTGACAAAGCCACCGGTTGGCGCGCTTATCGCGACCTGCATAGGCGTTTGCGCGGGCGGCGTTTCGATGTTCTGTTGCACATGCAGGTATCACTACGCGCGAATCTTGCCAGCCTGTGCGTGCTGGCCGATGTACGTCTCGGCTTTGACAAGATACGGGCAAAGGATTATCAGTACTTATTTACCACCGATCGCATCGAAGGTAACCCGCGGGTGCACGTGCTTGATGGGTTTTTCCAGTTTCTCGAAGCCCTCGGTATCAACCAGCGCGTGTTGCGCTGGGACAT
>QKEI01000203.1 GCA_003251795.1 Candidatus Muproteobacteria bacterium | reverse complement strand
TCTGGCCCATTACATGGCCGATAGCACTGAGATCGACACACGCGCCGCCGATCTATTTGCCGCGTTTCTTAACGGACAGATCAGGGTCGCTATCGATCGCACGTTGCCCCTGGCGCACGCAGCCGAGGCGCACGCCATCATCGAGGGCAGACAGACCAAGGGCAAACTCTTGCTCGAAGTGCCGGTATCGACGTGAGCCGCAGTTCACGGTGAGCTCGATCTTGACTGAGCCCAGCCTAATCGTCATGGTTTGGTGCGCGCTGGTGCTGGCGCTGGCTGGCGCTGTCAAAGGCATACTCGGTATCGGTTTGCCGATTATCTCTATCCCGTTGCTCGCGCTGGTGATGCCGGTGCCGCAAGCGGTGGCGCTGATGCCGCTGCCCATTTTGTTTTCCAATATCTGGCAGTCATTCCATGGTGGCTATTTCCTAAAGACACTGCGTCGTTTCTGGGCTTTGCTGCTGGGGCTAATTATCGGGACGGTCATCGGTACAAAGGTGCTTTCCACCGTGCATCCGCACATGCTCTACGTGTTGGTCGGTGTGGTGGTCGTTATTTTTTCGCTCACGAGTTACTTGCAGCCGCAGTTGCGCGTGGCTCCGCACCATGAACGCTGGCTGGCGCCCACGGCAGGGTTGATCGGCGGCCTGCTGGGTGGTCTGTCCACTATCTTCGGTCCACCGCTCATCATTTTTCTCGTGGCGCTGCATTTACAGAAGGACGAATTCGTCGGCACCATCTCGACGTTCTATCTGATCGGTGTGGTGCCGCTGATACTAGCACTCGGCGCTTTCCACATGATGGGCCAGAGAGAACTGGTAGCTTCGTCGCTGGCGACCATTCCGTTGCTGGCCGGTGTGGGAATTGGCCAAGTATTGCGAACGCGCATTGCGCAGGAAAGTTTTCGCCGCGTGTTACTGGCGATGCTAGCGTTATTGGGGGGCGGTCTGATTGTTCGTGCAATATTAGCCTAATGCAGCTACTGTCAAGTTAAATGTCAGAGGTATTCATCGTCGTTGGGGCCGGCCACTGCGCTGGCCAGGTTGCCGCGAGCCTGCGTCAACAGGGTTTCGAGGGCGAGCTCGTCATCATCGGCGAAGAACCGTATATCCCATATCAGCGACCGCCTTTGTCGAAGAAGTTTCTCACTGGCGAGTTGTCGATCGAGCGCGTTTACCTGCGCCCGATGAAGTTTTACCAAGACAACAAGATCGAGCTGTTGCTTGGCAATCGGGTAGTGGCGTTACATCCACAGCAACGCCGCATCGCATTGGCTGACGGCAGTGAGCGGCGCTATGACAAGCTGTTGCTGGCGACCGGTAGCAACCCGAAACGCTTGCATGTTGCGGGAGCAGATCTGCCCGGGATCTGCTATTTGCGAACGATCGCTGACGTGCAGCGTATTCGGCCGTACCTGGTGGGAGGCAAGAACCTAGTCGTTATCGGTGGCGGGTACATCGGTTTGGAAGTGAGCGCGGCGGGCGTGCAGTGTGGCATGCACGTCACTCTGCTTGAGGTAGCCGATCGGATCTTAAATCGCGTGACGGCACCCCCAATGTCCGATTTCTTTACGCAACTGCATCGCGACTGCGGGGTTGATGTGCGCTGCAACGCTCGGGTTCTGCGGTTCGAGGGCCGTGACCGGGTAAGGGGCGTGATTTGCGACGGTGCTCGTCTAGACGCAGATCTCGTGGTTATCGGTATTGGTATTTTGCCCAATATTGAGCTAGCGCAGTCAGCCGGCCTGCCGTGCAGCGATGGCATTGTCGTTGACGAGTACTGTCAGACTGCGGATGCGCACATCTTTGCAGCCGGTGACTGCAGCAACCACCCCAATCCGCTGCTGCAGCGCCGCTTGCGTCTGGAGTCTGTGCAGAACGCTGTCGAGCAGGGAAAGGTCGCGGCTGCTAACTTGTGCGGCAAACGTGAGCCGTACGCGGAAATACCTTGGTTCTGGTCCGATCAGTACGATGTCAAGTTGCAGATTGTCGGGATCGCCGAGGGCTACGATCAGGTGGTACAGCGCGGCCGTATGCAGGACCATGCATTTTCCTTGTTCTACCTCAGGAAAGGTGCGCTGATCGCGGTCGATGCCGTCAACAGCCCAAGAGAATACATGGCTTGCAGGAAATTGATCCCTCAGCGACCGAGGATCGGTCCAGAACGCCTTGCTAATACCACCATTGCCATGCATGACATGGTTTGACTGATGGCGAGGGTTACGTTCATTCAGTCGGATGGCCGTCAACAGACAATAGAGATAGAAAACGGCTATTCGGTAATGCAGGGCGCTACTGCCAATCAGATAGCCGGTATCAAAGCAGAATGCGGCGGTAGCTGTTCCTGCTCCACGTGTCATTGCTATGTGGATCCCACCTGGTACGACAGGTTGCCGTGGGCGGAGGACGACGAAGCCGGGTTGTTGGAGTATGCCTGGGAGCCGAAGAGAACGAGTCGGCTTACTTGTCAGCTTATTGTCACTGATGAGCTCGATGGCTTAGTACTTTACGTCCCAGAGCAACAGGTCTGACCGCATACCCCGCGCTTTGCCGACGGCAATGTTACGCGGCCTTGTCGTCGTCAGCTAATGGGTCGTAGCCGAGTATCGGCGCGAGCCAACGTTCGACTTCCTTTACGCTCATGCTTTTGCGCCGCGCGTAGTCCGCGACCTGATCGCGCTCGATTTTGCTCACTCCAAAGTAGCGGCTGTCTGGGTGGGCAAAATACAATCCACTGACTGACGCCGCGGGCAGCATCGCAAAGCTTTCGGTTAAACGGATCCCGGTGCACTTCTCGGCATCTAGTAGATCGAACAGCAGTCGTTTCTCCGTGTGATCTGGGCAGGCGGGGTAACCAGGTGCCGGTCGAATACCGCGGTATTCCTCGCGGACGAGGGAGCGATTGTCCAACGCCTCATCGGGTGCGTAACCCCAGAACTCGCGACGCACGCGTTCGTGCATGCGCTCGGCGAAGGCCTCCGCCAAGCGGTCGGCGAGTGCCTTTGCCATGATTGCGCTGTAGTCATCATGCGTTTGTTCGAACCGCTCGACGACCTGATCGAGGCCAAAGCCAGCGGTAACTGCAAAACCGCCGATGTAATCGTCGACACGCGAGCCCTGCGGGGCGATGAAGTCTGCTAATGCCATATTAGCGCGCCCTTTATCGCGCACCATCTGCTGGCGCAGAGTGTGCAGCGTGATTAGCACACGCGTTCGCTGTGGGTCTGCGTAGACCGCAATATCGTCCTCATCGACGCTGTTTGCAGGCCAGAAGCCGATGACCGCACGGGCTTTAAGCCACTTATTGCTAATGATCTTGTCCAACAAGTTCTGCGCGTCTTTGAATAAATCACGCGCCGCTTCGCCTACCACTTCGTCCTCTAGCAGACTGGGGTAAACGCCGCTCAGATCCCAGCTCTTGAAGAAAGGTGTCCAGTCTATGTAGCGTCGAAGTTCGGCAAGGTCATAGGCGTCAAAAACCTTGAGGCCGAGCAATTTCGGTTGCGTAGGTTGGTAGTTGCCCCAATCGATCGCAAGCTTATTAGCTCGCGCAGTTGCCAGCGTGACGCGACGCGCGTCTTTGCGCTCCGCTGCGCGCCGCGTACGAATTTCCTCGTACTCGGTTTTGACCTCAGTGATGAACCGCTCTCGCTGATTGCCGATAAGTTTCGCTACCACACCAACGGCCCGCGATGCATCCGGAACGTACACTGTAGATCCGGTGTAGTTAGGCGCGATCTTGACCGCTGTGTGTACGCGGCTCGTCGTGGCGCCACCGATTAACAACGGTATGTCGAAGCCGTCACGTTTCATCTCGCTCGCCACATGACACATTTCGTCGAGGCTCGGTGTGATCAGTCCCGAGACCCCGATGATGTCCGCCCCTTCCGTTTTGGCGGTCTCGAGAATGCGCGCGCTTGGAACCATGACACCGAGGTCAATGACCTCATAGCTATTGCAGCGGAGCACTACGCCGACGATGTTCTTGCCGATGTCGTGCACGTCGCCGCGGGCAGTGGCAAGCACGATCTTGCCCTTGTTTCGGTGGTTGCCGGATTCGGCTCTTTCGGCCTCCATGAACGGCTCCAGGTGTGCCACCGCTTTCTTCATGACGCGAGCACTCTTGACGACTTGCGGAAGAAACATTTTGCCGGCACCGAACAAATCGCCAACCACATTCATGCCATCCATGAGTGGGCCCTCGATGACCTCCAATGGGTGCGTGACCGCGCACCGCGCCTCTTCGGTATCACCGATGATGTAGTCATCGATCCCGTGCACTAATGCGTGTACGAGTCGTGATCGCACATCGCTTTCGCGCCAGCTAAGGTCTACCACCTTTTCTCTGATCTTACCTTTAACGGCTTCGGCGACTTCGAGCAAACGTTCGGTAGCATCGGGGCGCCGGTTGAAGAGCACGTCCTCGATGCGCTCCTTAACATCAAGCGGAATGTCCTCATATACGGGAAGCTTACCGGCATTGACAATAGCCATATCGAGACCAGCGGCGATGGCATGATAGAGAAATACGGCGTGCATGGCCTCACGCAAGGCATTGTTACCACGGAAGGAGAATGACAGATTCGATACGCCGCCGGACACCTTGACGTGCGGCAACTCTTTCTTGATTAGCCGGGTCGCTTCAATGAACGCCCGAGCATATTCGTTGTGCTCCGGTATACCCGTGGCTACCGCAAATATGTTGGGATCTAGAACAATGTCCTCAGGCGGGAAGCCAACCTTTTCCGTAAGAATGCGGTAGGCACGCTTACTGATCTCGACCTTGCGCTCGACCGTTTCTGCTTGGCCGGCCTCGTCGAATGCCATGACCACGACGCCCGCACCGTAACGCTTGACACGCTTGGCTTGCTCAACAAACGCATTCTCGCCTTCTTTAAGGCTGATCGAGTTGACAAGGCCCTTACCCTGCACGCATTTAAGCCCCGTCTCGAGCACTGACCACTTTGAAGAATCGATCACTATGGGGACGCGACTGACATCCGGTTCGGCAGCGATAAGGCTCAGAAATCGCCGCATCGCCGCTTCGGAGTCGAGCATGCCCTCGTCCATGTTGACGTCAATCAGCTGCGCGCCGTTTCCAACCTGTTCGCGGGCGACATTTATGGCACTGTCGAAGTCGTCGTCGAGGATGAGTTTCTTGAACTTCGCTGAACCGGTGACGTTCGTGCGTTCGCCGATGTTGACGAAAATACTGTCTGGCCCGATGGTCATTGGCTCGAGTCCAGAAAGCCGGCAGCGCACTGGGATCGTTGGCACCTTGCGCGTTGCGCACCGGGCGACGGCCTCGGCTATCGCGCGAATGTGATCCGGCGTGGTACCGCAGCATCCGCCGACGACGTTCACGAGCCCCGACTGTGCGAATTCACCCAACACTTCCGCCATATGCTCAGGCGTATCGTCGTAGCCACCGAACTCGTTAGGCAGGCCGGCATTGGGATGACAGCTGACATAGGTATGAGCCACCTGCGACAGCTCGTCCACGTACTGCCGCAACTCCGTAGCGCCCAGGGCGCAGTTGAGGCCAATCGTTAGTGGTTTTGCGTGCCTCACCGAGTTCCAAAAAGCCTCAACCGTCTGCCCGGAGAGGGTGCGACCACTAAGATCGGTAATCGTGCCCGAGATCATTATCGGCAGCCGTAGTCCCTTGGACTCGAAGCACTCCTCAACCGCAAACAACGCTGCCTTGGCGTTCAGCGTATCGAATACCGTTTCAACGAGTACAATGTCGCAGCCACCGTCTATCAGACCCTCAAGCGCCTCTCTGTATGCGTTACATAGCTCATCAAACGTTACGTTCCGAAAACCGGGATCGTTCACGTCGGGTGAGATGGACGCCGTACGATTTGTTGGACCGAGCACACCCGCGACCCAGCGAGGTCCATGTGACGTGTGCGCGCTAACAGTGTCCACGGCTTCTCGTGCCAGCAGAGCGCCGGCGCGATTGAGTTCGTACGCCAGCGCCCCAAGGCCGTAGTCGGCTTGTGATATGCGGGTAGAGTTAAAAGTGTTTGTCTCTACGATATCGGCGCCCGCTTCAAGGTAATCAGTGTGGATACGACGGATCGCGTCTGGCTGAGTGATATTCAGAATATCGTTATTTCCTCTGAGTTCTCTTGCGTGATCCGCGAAGCGTTCACCGCGAAAGTCCGCCTCATCGAACCGGAACGCCTGTATCATCGTGCCCATCGCGCCGTCCAGCATCAGAATGCGCTTTTGCAGCTCCGATTCGAGCACCGTTGTTTTTTGTTTCTGGTCGCGCATTGAATCTATGAAGCGGTGTGGGTGGTCGTCGCGTCGTCCTTACGACCGGTTGAACGATGGCGGCGAGACAGGGCCTTACGGGGCTGAGTAGCCGACCACAACGATACAGTGAGTTTGTCGCTACCTCGCTTACCCGAGGCCGTCAAGTGTCGGACAGTGGCATCGACAAGTCCGGTCGCGCGGCACCAGGCCATCACCTCCTGGTCAGAAAAACCTAGGCGGCGGTGAGCATATTGAGTGCGTAGAAACTCCAACTGATGGGGACTGAAGTCAACGATCAGTAGACGTCCCCCGGGACGCAAGACACGCCCCGCCTCAGCGACGGCTGCCGCGGGTTCATCGAGAAAGTGCAAGACTTGGTGGATGGTAACGATATCCATTGATCGCATCGGTACGGGCAGGTTGTAAATGTCCCCTAGGCGTACCTGACAATGCCGAAGGTTGGCACGCTCCAGATTAGCGCGCGCGACGGCCAGCATCTCCCTGCTCAAATCGATGCCAAGTCCGTATTGGATACGGTCACTGAAGACTTGCAGGATGCGTCCGGTTCCTGTGCCGAGATCGAGTAGCCCTTCGATTGGGGTATCGCCAGCTGCTTTCAACATGGCTTTTTCGACGTCGGATTCAGCGACATACAACGATCGAATCATGTCCCAGCGCTTGGCATTTTCGCGGAAGTACTTGGCTGCGGCTTCGGCGCGTTCCCCTTTGATTGTTTCCAATCGCTGAAAATCGCGGGTCAGCTGTGAATCACCCTGTGGTAACAGCGTAAGAAGCTTGCGCGCCAACTCAGCACCGGCACCGCGATCGGCTAGCCGATAAAACACCCACGCTCCTTCTTGCGAGCGCTCGAGCAAACCGGCGTCGCATAGCAATCTCAGATGTCGGCTCACACGCGGTTGGCTCTGACCGAGAATGCGAGTGATTTCTGACACGGTCAATTCGGCGCGCGCCAACACTGCCAGCAGCCGCAATCGGCTATGCTCGCCGGCGGCGCGCAGGCCGTTTAATAAGCTGTCCATCCTCTAAATATTGAAATATAAAAATATCTTTATACAATAGCTGAGCCGCTTGGGTCAAACCAGCCCCCCCGGCCTAGTCCCCTGGGTGACCACGCCTGGGCTGATCATGTCCGGGGACGATTAGTGGGGCGCCTGGCGGCGCCAAAACCGCCAGTCAGTTGCGGTGGTTCGTGGTTCGGCGCGGACCGTGCGGCAGCGAGGCACGATAGTGCCAGAGCTGTGCGGTGTGGGCGGAGCGTACGGCAACAACGAGTTACCAGGAGAATCAAGCTAATGTCTTGTCGTATTTTCATAGAGAATCCAGCGCCCTTCAAACAGGCACTACGCGGTGGCAATAACAAACTCGCTGATGTTCCGATCGACGAGGGTGTCGAGACCGCGACTTTCTATATCGATGCGGGATTGGAGTTCGCAGGTTTCCACCACTCTGATTTAGATTGGTATGAAGCCCGGCAGATGCGCAATCAAGATCCCCCTATGCGGTATGATTCGCTCACGTACGCGCGTTACGTCAAAGAAAAACTAAGGGGCTACACGGGAATTGTGATTCCCCACCGCATAATCGTTTATGAGCCGCCCGAAGTTCACGCACGAGCGCTACGTGAGCTCAAGGCAGGTGGGATCAAAGATATCGTTTTCGTTGGCAAGCCATTTACCCAGCCTCCGACGGGTGTAGTCTATCGCAACACCGTCGAGAACATGCTGTCCTATCTAGTCAACAAAGCCCCCGATATCGACCTAAACCTGGGTGTGGTAGTTATCCCGGACAGGGAAGATGAAACCGAGAGACTCGCCAATAAGTTGAAGGCCGCGGGGCAGCGAAGGTTACGACTGATCGGACAATTCCTTGATAGCGCTGATCCGGTGTTATCTTTCATGGACGCGCTTGCGTCCAAACTCGAGCAGGAAGGCCTCAGCCCAGATAGATTGGAGTGGAATGTCGGCCTAGCCATATTCACGTTAAAGAACCATGCGTTTTACGCCAAGCTGTTGAGGAAAGATCAGCTGGCCTGTGAACAAAGATTTCATGGTCTCGCATCAGTCGAAGCCAGGATCGATGAATCTGTGCGCATGAATCTTGAGTTTGCCGAGAAGATAAAACAGAAGGGAAAGGAATATGGCTTCGATATCGGATACAGCATACAGCCGATCATTGAACGCAATCGCGATGGCAGTTTCCACGCTGGTTTGCACGGTGCTGCAGAGCTAGTCAGGCGTTTGCACAGTCTCTAAGTCTGTTCACGCCGACCCGGAGCGGGCTCGGCGCATGGTGAGACAATTTCGGTGGTCGTCTAGAGGGGGTAGCGCGCTGCAAGAGATCACGCGAGCATGGTTTAGCGCTGTGCCGCCATAGCAATTTCCCCGGGGGACTTTAGGAACGTGGAGGCGAGCATATGAGTCACCGCAAGCAGGTCGATGAGCGCGTCGAGGTGATAGAAAAGTCCTCGCCTTATCGCGGCTACTTTCGCCTTGATCGCTACTTGTTGCGCCATCGCATGCACGACGGTGGCTGGACCGTGCCACTCATGCGCGAGGTGTTCGAGCGCGGTCAGACGGTAGCCGTCCTGCCTTACGATCCGCTGGCCGACGCGGTCGTGTTGATCGAGCAGTTTCGCATCGGCGCCTATGCGGCTGGGCTCGACCCGTGGCTCACGGAAGTAGTGGCCGGAACCATCGAGACCGGGGAAGACGCCGAAGACGTGGCTCGCCGCGAGGTCCTGGAAGAAGCCGGCTGCCAGGTAACCGAGCTAGAGCGCATCGGCACGTTCCTGCTGAGCTCGGGGGCAAGCTCGGAGACTACTACCATGTACTGTGGGCGTGTGGACTCACGTGGTGTCGGCGGCATACACGGACTACCGCATGAGGGCGAGGATATCTTGGTGGGTGTGGTCCCAGCTGAAGAAGCGATTGACCGTATCGCGCGCGGCGCGATCACCAATGGCTATGCGGTGATTCCTCTGCAGTGGTTGGGACTGAACCGAAAGCGCTTGCGAAAAAAATGGAGTTGATCGTGTGATTAATCCTGCCCACGCCCACTAAGTATCCGCTTCCGACTCAAAGCGGCCGTTTATCTTGCGCTTCCTTGCTGCACCAAGACGACGGTGTTCCCCAAACGGGTCTCGAATGACCGCTTATGGCCGATTGCTGCCGAAGCCAGGTCGATAATTCCACGCGCTGGAATGCCCATTTGTGCGCGAAAGCGGATGTCGATGGTCTCGGGCAAGAAGCGACAGAAAAACGACCCTCAGCAGACATTCCCAAACTGCTTGAATTGGATTTTGACCTCCTGACCCTTAACGAGGGTGCCGCTCGACTGCCTTCCAGCCGATCCTTTGCTTTAGATCAAGGAAAGATAAGTAAACATATGCTTGGCTGAATTTTTGAGCCACGGTAACCCGACCATCACCGACTCGTGCTGTTGGTCGCCAGACGATCGGGGGCTGCACCGATGCAGTGTCCCAAGTGCCAGTTCGAGAACCGTGAAGGCGTCCGCTTCTGTGAGAAGTGTGGTACGAAACTCGCGCTCACCTGCCCAAACTGTAGCGCGTTAATTCCCTCTGACCGAAACTTCTGCGGTGAGTGCGGCGCACCGCTTTCGGCCGTCGTAACAGTCCCGGATGTGATAGCCGCTGCCAGCGACCAAGTCTTGCCAGACACAACTTCGCTCGAGCGGGAAGCCGAGCGTCGGCAATTGACCGTGATGTTCTGTGATCTCGTGGGATCCACGGCGCTTTCTACAAAGCTTGATCCCGAAGACATGCGGGAGGTAATTACCTCGTTTCAGGATAAGTGTCGGCAGGCCATCCGACAGTATGAGGGCTTCATCGCCCGCTACATGGGCGACGGGATGCTCGTGTACTTCGGTTATCCTCAGGCACATGAGGATGATGCCGAGCGGGCAGTACGAGCCGGGCTCGCCATCGTGCTCTCGATGGCGGACCTAAACACCGACATTGGTAAGCGATACGGGGTTGTGCTGGCAGTCCGGGTTGGGGTGGCGACAGGACTAGTTGTCGTAGGAGACATTGTCGGTGAAGGCGCGGCCGAGGAGGCGGCGGTCGTTGGCGAGACCCCGAACTTGGCGGCACGACTGCAAGGAGTGGCGGAGCCGAATCAGGTGGTGGTAGCGCCGGTGACGCAACGGCTGGTTGGGACATTGTTTGAGTGTGAAGACTTAGGCGCACACGAGCTAAAGGGCATCGCGCATCCGGTGCAGGTGTGGCGGATCGTGGCTGAACGCGAAGTGGAGAGCCGTTACGAAGCCAAGCGTATTGGCGGTCGATTGCCGCTCGTCGGCCGGCAGGAAGAGCTGGGGCTTTTGCTACGCTCGTGGGAGGCCGCCAAAGAAGGGCACGGTCAGGTGGTTCTCATTCAGGGCGAGGCGGGTATTGGCAAGTCGCGCCTAATTGGGGCATTACGCGAGCGCGTGGCGAGCGATGACTACATTTGGGTCGCGTTTCGGTGCTCCCCGTATCACGCCAACAGCACGCTCTATCCGATCATTGAGCACCTGAAGCGCGCGATGGGCTGGAAGCCCGAGGATGATGTCGAGGCACGGCTCGAAAAGCTCGAAGGTGCCTTGCGGGCGCAGAGTCTTCCGCTTGAGGAGGTAGTACCACTGTATGCAGAGCTGACGTCACTGCCACTTCCCGAAGACCGTTACCCGGCCCTTCAGATGACGCCGCAACAGAAGCGTGAAGCGATACTCGATGCTGTCGTGGGGTGGCTACTGGAATCGGCGGAGCGCACGCCCATGCTTAACGTGTGGGAGGACCTGCATTGGGCTGACCCGACCACGCTGGAGTTATTGAAGCTTAACATCGAGCAATCGCCGACGGTGTCGATATTGAACGTGCTGACCTATCGCCCGGAGTTCGTGCCGCCGTGGTCAATGCACTCGCACATAACGCCGATTACGCTCAACCGCCTTGAGCGAACGGAAGTGGAAGCGATTGTCGGGAATCTCACGCGAGGTAAATCAGTGCCTGCCGATGTGCTCGAGCACATCGTATCCAAAGCAGACGGCGTACCGCTTTATGTGGAGGAGCTCACAAAAGCCATCCTGGATTCAAAGCTGCTAGAAGAGCGGGCGGACCGATACGTGCTCAGTGGGTCGCTCGCGGAGATGCAGATCCCGAGCACCTTGCAGGACTCGCTAATGGCTCGGCTAGATCGTTTGCCGACGCTGCGAGAAGTGGCGCAGATAGGTGCGGTGCTCGGACGGGAGTTCGCATATGAGATGCTGCATTCACTCGCGCCGCTGGAGGAGCCGGTGCTACAGAACGGGCTTGGGCAGCTCGTTGAGAACGAGTTGCTTTACCAGCGTGGACGGGGTCACCGTGCGCGCTATGTATTCAAGCACGCGCTCATTCAAGACGCTGCTTATCATTCGTTGCTGAAGCGCTCGCGCCAGGAGTATCACCGGCAGGTGGCGGAGCTCATGAAGAAGAAGCTGCGGGAAACGGTGGAGGTGCAACCCGAGCTTTTGGCTCACCACTACAGCGAGGCCGGATGTCATGAGGAGGCTGTGCAATATTGGTATGCGGCAGGTCGGCTTGCTGCCCAGCGCTCCGCCGATGTGGAAGCGGTCGTGCATCTGAAGCGAGGGCTTGTGGACCTCAGTGCACTCCCCGACACACCAGAGCGGGCCCGGACCGAGTTGCAGATTCAGACCACCCTTGGCCCGGCTTTGATCGCGACAATGGGCTACGGGGCTCCAGCGGTTCAGGAAACGTATGCACGGGCTCAAGCTCTGTGCGCTCAGATTGGCAGTAAGTCCGACGCGTTTCCTGTGTTGCGCGGGTTGTGGAATTCCTATTTGTTCCGGGCAGACATGCTCAAGGCACGCGAGCATGGTGAAGAACTCCTGCACTTGGCCGAACAGATCGGTGATGACGCCCTCATCGTTGAAGCTCACAGAGTGGTGGCGACGGTTTCGTTCTTCATGGGAGATTTCTCTACTGCTCGACAGCACGCCGAGGCCGGTATCGACATTTATGACCCGGAGCGGCATAGGGGACTGGCGCTCCTCTATGGCGCCGATCCACAGGTTGTGTGCGAACTGTATCGCGCACTCTCCCAGTGGATACTCGGTTACCCAGACGGTGCGCGGTCGACGATGGATGAGGCAATCAAAAGGGCCCGGGAGCTATCCATGGCCCACACGGAAGCGTTTGCACTGGTCTATCAAGCGATGCTCTACCAATTTAGTCGACAACCAGACTTGGCCCGCAAGAGCGCCAAGGCGGGGCTCGAAGTGGCATCAGAGCACCGCATTCAGCAATGGTCTGCCTGGGGAACCATTTGTCACGGTTGGGCTGAGTTTATGGAGGCCGACAAGGAGCGTGGCATGAAACAACTGCGCCAGGGATTGCGGGAATGGTCCGATATGGGGCTGCGAGAGTTCGCCGTACCGTACTTTCTCGCACTTACGGCGGAGGCATTGGCTGCGCAAGGGCAGCTAGCTGAAGCCCATCGTATGACAACGGATGCTTTACAAATAACATCAAACACAGGCCAGGGATTTTTCGCGGCTGAGTTGCATCGACTGCGTGGGATTTTTCTATTGAAGATGGGCAAATCGAACGAAGCCGAGGCCGAGAAGAATCTTCAACAATCACTCGACGATGCTCGTCGGCGAAAAGCAAAATCCTTAGAGCTTCGTACTGCCATGAGTCTGGGTCGCTTATGGCAGCAGCAGGACAAAGTCGAAGAAGCTCGCGAAATGCTCAGCGCAGTCTACGGCTGGTTTACGGAAGGATTCGACACGGCAGACCTGAAAGAGGCCAAGGCACTTCTTGGCGAGTTGCATGCCGTTGGAAAGCGGCGCGCTTAAAGCATGAGCCACTGGCTTTTCATCCGAGGTCCGGCGCTTGTCTGAACGACCGCTTATGGCCGAGAGCGGAAGTTTTTAGTTTGGTGCGCGCAGAGGGGTTGGAATCTGAGTTACGTCTGAAGTGGGTTTCGTGTTGGAGTGCGGGCTACGTTCAGGTACGCTGCGAGATCGCGTCGCCAATCTCTGCCAGCTTTTGCTTTAGCTCGTTCTTGTCGAGCGACTCGATAGGGAGTGTCGCGAATGCTGTAAGCGCATTAGCGATTTGGCCATAGACGGTCGTGAAGAATTTGCGCGTCTCGTCCTCTGGCCCCTCGAACTTCGCCGGATCGGGAAAACTCCAATGGGCGACCCAGGCCATACTGGGCATACCTCTCCGGCCGCTTGATCACACACGGTAATAATAAAGTCCATTCTTGGGGCATCGGCACTGGCGAATTCATCCCAGCTCTTGGAACGCAAGTGCTCGGTGGGGTGATCGAAGCGTTGCAGCACCTCGGTGGTGTATGGATTTACCGTGCCCGTGGGGTGGCTGCCGGCACTGTAGCCGCGATAACGGCCATCGCTGATGCGATTCAGGATCGACTCGGCAAAAACGCTGCGGCACGAGTTGCCAGTGCACAAAAAAAGCACGTTGTAAATTTTTTCTGCCATCTGGCGACTGTCAATTTTGATCGCTGCTCAAGACATGGGTAGCCCAACTGTCGCAGGGACGAGCTCGAGTTATGCCGGATGCCCGGGCGAACTTATCCAGCATGTATCAGCGTGGGTGAGGAGTTTAACACGGCAGCTAGTGGTGTGAGCGGGAACGACTACACGTCGTTGCAGACGGCGCCACGACGCCGGTATTCAGCCCTGCGCCTGAAGCTGCGCTGCGGCCGCGATGTCGCGCAGCGCGCTCAATGCCGGACCAAACAAGTCGGCATCGCGCTCAGCGGGATAGACCATGTACACCGGTTGCGTGAAGCTGGGGGCATCGTGGACTTCATGCAGTTGACCGCTTTCGATGTATCGGCGCAGCAACCGCATCGGGAAGTAGCCCGAGCCTCCATATTGCAGAATGTGTGTGAGACCCAACCAGGCGATGCCAACGACCAGCGTGGGCGTACCGAAATCGGGGAAGTTCATACTGTGTTTGGCCAAGAATTCTGGCCCCCAGTCGACGAATACATAACCCTCTCCGGGATGACCGGTTGCCGAAGGATCACTGGTAGCGAGGACAAGATGCTCGTCAAACAGGTACTCGACGGTCAGACTCGGCCGACTCTGGGGCGTATACATGACACCGATGTCCAGGGTTCCGTCCACGAGCCGGTGCATGAGTCCGTCATCGACATCCATCTCGGCGCGCAGCGATACGTCGGGGACAAGTTGCCGCATGAGCGGCAGCCACTTCACGAGCAGCTCCACCCACAGCGCGAAGCGCCCGCCAACAGTCAGCACCGCGCGGTATCCGTGAGCGATGCCGGCATCCTGACGCGCCTGTTCGAATGTGCGGACCAGGGTAGCCGCGTGTTTTTGAAATTGGCGCCCGGCCGCCGTCAGCGTGGCCCCGGCCTTGTTTCGCACAAAAAGGGTGCAGCCCAGCTGTTGTTCCAGTGCTCGGATGCGGGCGCTGACGGTGGACTGGGTTACATGTAGGCGGTCTGCGGCCCGCATAAAGTTACCCGTCGCGACGACGGTCAGGAAAGTGCGCGCCCACTCGGTATCCATCGGTTATTTAATATCGGAAATTCCGATATTAATACCAGTATATTTTTGTTTGTCAAATATAAAGGGCATGACTTAGCATAAACTTCCCTGAGTCCTTAATTTAGTCGGAGAAGCCAAATGCAGTTCATCAAGAAGAATCCTTGGGTCGTGCTGGTAGGCGCCTTTGCCGTCCTCATCATCGTCGGCATCGCCGTAAGCTAAGTCGTCAGCGCGAGGGGACCACACCTCCGCCCCACGGTGCTAGCGGAACCCCGCCCGCTAGGGGGCGGCGTTCCGGAAGATACTTCTTGCACTGCTTGAAGGTGCCGGGCCCCCGTTACTGGGACCACGGGAACGGTACGAGTTTCGCTAGCGGCTCGGAGATCTCGGTGACGCTGCTGACGGCGAGTTCGCGGTCGTAGCGGCAGCGCTCGCGCTCGGCACGCTGGCGCAGGCGCTGCTCATGGAATTCGAGCACGTCTTTCGGAATAGGCAGGGCGGCAGCATCGAAGATGCGCAGATAGCCGTCGGCATCGCGTGCTGGCAATACCCGGCTCTTGACGAAGCGGTTGGGCGACCACGGGATATCCAGCACGCCGGCCTCGCATGCGCGCACGGTGCCGAGTGCCACGTCACCGTCCCCCATTTCCAGTATCTTATCGACGACGGGGCACACCTCG
>QKEI01000134.1 GCA_003251795.1 Candidatus Muproteobacteria bacterium | reverse complement strand
CTTGTCAGAACTAACATTTCTCCTACCCTCGCAAGTTTTTGTGCAGGGACCTTGTTTGGTGCAATTATCACGCCACCGTGAATAGCGGGCCGCGGCCCTGACGCTGCAGCGCAACATACCGTCGTCAAACGCTCAAGATGGCCCAATAGAACGCGGACGGGGCCCTCACCCGAGGACAAACGCCGTCCGTGGTTGTGTCGGCTCGGAAGCTATCCGCCCCACAGCCACCGAAGCCGCGCCAGTAGCCCAAGCGCGGCCGTCCAGTTGCCCTTTTTCGCCAGCGCTATTGGGGAGAAAGGAACCGACCTTTAGAATTGAACGCTCGAGGGTTTCGTCACAAGGGACGTCGTGAAAATCGCCAACGTCGAATCAGACGTACTGTTTCCGGTGCCGTTCTGGGTAATCGATTTCGATGGTGTTGAGAACATCAACCGGGCCATCCTGCAAGAGATCGATCGCATAGACTGGGATGCGGAACACCAGCGCCGGGGGCTAAAACATCTGGTCAACAGCCGTCATCAAGAGGATGTGTTCATTACCACGGAACTGGTCCCTTCGGCCAAGCAGGTGGTCGACGCATTTGGCCACAGCTGCCTGGAGATTGGCCGGGAATTGGGCTGGGACCTTGAGCACAACGAGATTCGCGTGCTCGAGCTTTGGGCACACATTACGGCACCGGGCAAAGTGACACAGACCCACGATCATGCGCCGAGTCATCTGAGCTGCGCCTACTACGTAACAACGCCGCAGGACTGCGGCGAGTTGCATTTCAAGGAAGATCGTAAACAGCGCGCGAGCGAACCGGCTTCACCGAACCTACGTCAAGACGTGGCTGTGCAACCCAAGGAAGGACGCATGGTGATCTTTCCCGGGTGGCTAAGCCATTACGTCAGTGAAAACCGTTCGGGGCAAAGGCGTGTTTCGCTAAGTTGTAACGCCGACTTGATGCCGAAAGCCCTTTCACATGCAGTCGAAATCAGTTACGCCGGACAAAAGTGAGCATGCCCTATCAACATTTGGAGTGGACGCATGAGTAAGACAACAGCTACCAAAGGTCTGGTACAACAGCAGCTAGTCGGCGAACCTACGGATCATCATGTCTTAAACGCGTTGGCGCGGCGCCTACTGCCAGGCGCCAGCCTGGGCGCGCATGCCCTGCCTGAGGCCGAGCGCTTTGTCATCCGCCGCGGCAAGGGCGCGCGCTTGCAGGACGTGCGTGAGCGCTGGTATATCGATTTCGTGTGCGGCGCCGGCGCGCTCATTCTGGGCCACGCGCATCCGGTCGCGACAGCGGCGATCAAGGATCAACTGGACCGGGGCATCCATTATTTTGGAACCTTGAACGAACCTTGTCTGCAACTTGCGGAGGTGCTGGTCGATGCCATCCCCTGCGCCGAGCAGCTCATCTTTACCACGACCGGTTCAGAAGCGACGTTTTTCGCGCTGCGCATGGCGCGCGCATTCACCAAGCGTGACAAGATCCTGAAATTCGCCGGCGCCTATCATGGTACGCACGACTGTGTGAGCTTCAGCGTCGCCTCCGCGACCGCGGATTACCCCCTCGCGAGAGCAGAGAGTGCGGGTATACCGGCGGCGCTGTCGGATTCGGTATTGATCTGCCCGTACAACGATCTCGACACCGCACGCCGCATTGTTGAGACCCATCGCCATGAGCTGGCGGCCGTGATCGTTGAACCTGTTCAGCGAATTATCTTTCCCAATGAATCCTTTCTGCCCGGGTTACGACGGCTTTGCGATGACAACGACGTATTGCTGGTCTTCGACGAAGTGGTAACGGGCTTTCGTCTTGCCTACGGCGGCGCGCAGGAGTATTTCGGTGTCACGCCCGATCTGGCGAGTTACGGCAAGATCATTGGCGGTGGCGGTGCCCTGGGTGCGGTCGCCGGCAAGGCCGAGATAATTGGCTTAGCCGATCCGGCGCTGAAGGGTACTAAGGACCACGCTTTCGTCAACGGCACCTTCCATGGCAACCCGTTGGCTTCGGTGGCCGGACTGGCGACGCTTGACGAGCTGCGTAAGCCCGGGTTCTACCGCAAGCTGAACGCCAAGGCCGATACCTATCGACGCGCGTTCCAAAAGGTCCTCGACCGCCATGGGTTGCCAGCAAGAATCTGCGGTGAGGCCTCGTTCTGGCAGATTCTGTTCTGCGCGGATGCGCCGCGGAATCATGCCGATATCCTTACCTCGGATCAGGCGCGTAACCGCGCGCTCGATCTAGCATGCCTGCGCGAAGGGCTTTACGTATTACCCCACACGCGGCGTTTTATCTCCGCAGTGCACGACGACGCCGATCTGGAAGAGTCTGTGCGCGCGCTCGATACCGCCTGCCGCAACATTTGATGTAATGGCATGAACAAGCTCGAAAGCCTGATCGCCGCGGTTGACCCGAAAGAGCGCAGCAACGTATGCCTGCAACGATTCAGTGTCGGCTTCGAGTACGCGGTCCATTTCACCAATGGTCTGTTCCAGCTTGCTAACCCTGTATTTGCCCAGGCCATCGCCCGTGTCAAACCCGAGCAATGTCATCGTTTCGTTGTCTTCGTTGACGACGGTGTCGCACGCAATTGGCCCAAGCTGACAGACGACATCACGGCTTATGCACAGTATCACGCCACACAGTTGCAACTGTTGACCATGCCCGAGCAGGTACCGGGTGGGGAGCGAGCGAAGAACACTCCGGAGTTGATCGTCCAATTGCAGCGCCGTTTGCTGGATCTGGGAGTCGATCGACATTCTTACGTCGTCGCTATCGGCGGTGGTGCAGTGCTCGACGCCGTCGGTTTCGTGGCCGCCACGACTCATCGGGGCGTGCGCCATATACGTGTGCCAACGACAGTGCTGGCGCAAAACGATTCGGGCGTAGGTGTAAAGAACGGCATCAATGCCTTTGGTGTAAAGAACTTCATCGGCACCTTCGCGCCACCTGTTGCTGTCCTTAATGATTTTGACTTTCTATCGACGCTGGAAAGGCGTGACCAGATCGCCGGCATGGCCGAAGCAGTAAAGGTTTCGCTAATCCGTGATGCGAGCTTTTTTGCTTGGCTGGAGACAAATGCTTACGCTCTTGCCGCCTTTGAACCCGAGGCTGCCGCCACCTTGATACGGCGCTGTGCCGAGCGGCACATGCAACACATTGGCAAGAGCGGCGATCCGTTTGAGGCCGGTAGCGCGCGGCCGTTGGACTTCGGTCATTGGGCAGCGCACAAGCTCGAGTCCTTGAGCAACCATGACCTGCGGCATGGTGAGGCGGTGGCAATCGGTATGGCGCTCGATACGCGTTACTCCACGCTGCAAGGCCTGCTCGAGGAAACCAGTGCCGAGCGCATCTACGCCTTGCTGGAACGGCTCGGCTTTCGCCTTTGGCACCCGGCCATGGAGCAACAATCGGGGAACGCAAATTCTGCGCTCATGGCCGGCCTGCGTGAGTTTCGCGAGCACCTGGGTGGCGAGCTTACGATCACGCTACTTGCCGACATCGGTCATGGCGTGGAAGTGCACGCCATCGACGTGCAGGCAGCTGGTGCTGGAGGCCATTGCCTGGCTCAAACGACGAGACAGCATGCGATGAAGCTCGGCCCCCGCGGCGATTGTCATCTCACCTACTGCACCAATATCCATCCGGGCGAAACCTGGCCCGAGGTCCGCGGCATCCTGCAGCGTTACCTGCCTGAAGTAAAACGAGACATTGCACCGGAACTGGATCTCGGGGTAGGCCTGCGGTTATCGGGCGCAGCCGCCTACGCCCTGCAGGACCGTGCCAATTTCGAGGAGCTGTGTGCACTGTTGCGTGCCAACGGGCTGTACGTTTTTACCATCAACGGCTTTCCTTACGGCACCTTTCATGGCAAGCGCGTGAAAGAAGACGTGTACCTGCCCGATTGGCTGGATGACGA
>QKEI01000164.1 GCA_003251795.1 Candidatus Muproteobacteria bacterium | reverse complement strand
GGTGGCATCAGGCTCGAGGAGATCTTGCCGGAGGGTGTGGTGCTGAGCTACGCCGGCACGCTCTTCAAGCTCCCGCGCCCGAATTAGCTCCGTGAGGCATGGCGCCTCACGCCTCACCCCTCACACTCTTGGCTTGTTGGTGCCTATCTTTTCATCGCGTATCATAGTCACGTTGTTGCCGCGGGCTGGCAACGGGTTTTTGTTCGCAGTCTAGAGCGGCGTGTCGCTATTCGACGGCGAATGAGTGTGTAGAGCCGTCAATTCTGTGTCATGAGCGCGTTTCTCGTTCCCCTCTTGTACGCCCTGGCAGGTGTTTGCGGCTATGCCGGGTTGCATCATCTACTCATTGCGTGCCGCCGACCCGTCCGGCGCACGCATCTGCTGTTCGCGTTGTTGTGCGTCGCGGTGGTGTTTCATGTCATTGCCAAGGCCGGTGCTTACCACGCCGATACGACCCAGGCGTTCGTTGGCTTGCGCCGCTGGGAGGTGTCATGGGCGCTGGTCTTTTTTGCCCTCTTACCCTGGTTTGTAGCGCAGTACACGGGCATCCGGCCCCGCTGGCTGCTTGGCGCCCTGAGTGGGATTTTTGTCGTCGTTCTCGCGGCCAACTGGGTACTGCCGTACGGAGTCCAGTTCGCCGAGCTTCCGCATCTCCAACACATGACTTTGCCATGGGGCGAGGAAGTCGTGGATCTGCGGCTGCATCAGCCCACCGCATGGCATAACGTAGGTTGGGTGGGCATAGCCCTCGTTTTCGCCTACAGTCTTTACGCGTGTGCGCACCAGTATCGCAGAGGAGCCCTCGGGAGAGCCTGTACTCTCACGTTGGCGCTCGCGCTCTTTGGTGGGTTGGTGTTCGTCAACTGGCTTGCCAATCACGGTGTGATTCAGTTCACCCACACCGGTGAGTTCGGCTTTCTCGCTTTGGTGATCGTGATGAGCCTAGGTCTGGCGCGTGAGCTGCGCGAGGGTGAGTGGCGCCTGCAATCCGTGCTCAACCATGTACCGGCAGCGGTCTACATCAAAGATCTCCAGGGGCGTTATCTGTTAATTAACCGCGAGTTCGAGCAGCTTTATAGCGTGACGAACGCCTCGGTCGCCGGCAAGGCCGATGCTGACCTATTCCCCGCCGAGCAGGCGGCGGTACTGCGCGCCAACGACCGCCGGGTGATTGAGAGCCGCGAGCCAGTTGAGCTGGAAGAGATGGTGGACCGCAAGGGCAAGACCCGGATTCGCTATTCGCTTAAGTTTCCGCTGTTCTACCCAGATGGTACGCCGTACGCCGTATGCGGCGTTTCCACGGACATCACGGAGCGTAGGCGGGCAGAATCAGAGCTACAGCAGCATCGGCGCACGCTCGCACACGTGGCGCGCGTTTTCATTCTCGGAGAGCTGTCAGCTTCGCTGGCGCACGAGTTGAACCAACCTTTGACGGCCATCTTGAGCAATGCTCAGGCGGGGCTTCGGTTTCTGGATCAAGGCAATCCAGATCTGCGGGAGATCCGCGAAATCCTGCAGGACATTGCGCGTGACGATAAGCGCGCGAGCGCGGTCATCAGCGGAATGCGCGCGTTGGCACGGCGACAAGAAACGGAGCGCGAGCGGATCGACCTTGCCGAGGTCTTGCAGCAAGTGCGGGAGCTGCTGCATAGCGAGCTGGTGGCGCGGGGGGTTCAAGTCGAGACGGATTTGGAAGCAGGTTGCATCGTGTTAGCGGACCGGGCGCAGATCCAGCAGGTGGCGCTCAATCTGGTTATGAATGCGGTCGAGGCGATGGAAGGTCAGCCCGTGGAGCAGCACCGCCTGCAGCTGTCGTTGTCGCGCGCGGATGGTGCTCACGTGCAGGTGGCCGTTCGCGATTCTGGCAAGGGGATCCCAGCGGATGGATTTGCCAAGGTGTTCGATCCTTTCTGGACGACGAAGGCCCAAGGGATAGGTCTTGGGCTTGGTATTTGTCGCTCAATCATTGAATCGCATGGCGGCAAGATTTGGGTCGAGCGCAACGTGGGGCGGGGCGTCACCTTCTACTTCAGGTTGCCGATGTTGGCCCAGGAGGGAGCGGTTAAACGGCAGGCGCAGGCCGTTAGCGCTCGCGTTGTATGAACACAGACGAAGCGACAGTGTTCGTAGTCGACGATGATGCGTCCGTGCGCCGCAGCCTCGCACGGTTGCTACGCGCAGCCGGCTGGAACGTCGAAACCCTCTCCACTGCCCGCGAGTTTCTGCAGCGAGCGTCTGTTTCGGAACCGGCGTGCGTGGTGCTCGACGTGCGCATGCCTGAGATGAGCGGGCCGGAGTTGCATAGCCAGATGCGCGAAAGCGGGCTATCGTTGCCCGTTATCTTTCTCACCGCATATGGCGACGTTCCCACGAGTGTGGAAGCAATGAAACGGGGTGCGGCGGATTTTCTGCTGAAACCGGTTGATGCTGCGGTATTACTGCAGACGGTTACCCGCGCCGTCGAATCGCATGCCGCGGAGCTGTCGCAGCGAAAGGGGCGCCAGCACGTGGCAGCGTGTCTTGCCAGGTTGACCACACGCGAGCGGCAGGTGCTGGATGCCGTAATCCGTGGACGTCGTAACAAGCAGATTGCCGCCGACCTGGGAATCTCCGAGAAGACCGTTAAAGTGCATCGCGGCCGGGTCATGGACAAGATGGAAGTCCGATCGGTTGCGCAGCTCGTTCGCCTGTGCGAGACGGCAGGCATTGGATCGGATTCGCCCGGGGCTAGGCACTCCATGCTTAGCGGCCGCTAGTGTCGGAGGCGGTGCATTCCGTAATGGTGTGCGGCAATGCACCATCGGAGCGTTCGCTCAGAACGCAGTAGACCGACCGGCCTTGCAGATTCTTTCGTTTAGCGCTTTTCAACTGCGTGGGACGCGGGGACCCCTTGGCGAGTGCGCTGCTAATAGCGCCAGCGCTTGTAGGACCAAGGTCCCATTTCCTGTTCGCACCAATACGTTTACCGTGAACGAGCGGATGGGGGCGCCTCATTTGATGAACACCGTAAAGGCCTTGCTTGTGTATATCGTCGATGATGACGAGTCTGTACGAACCGGGCTTTCCCGGCTCATGCGTTCCGCCGGATTCGAGGCAAGAACCTTTGTAGGCGCTGAGGAGTTCCTCAAGAACCTGCAGACTGAGCGCCCAGCGTGCGTTTTGCTCGACATCACGATGCCCGGCGCGACCGGCCTGGACGTGCAGGCGCGACTTAACGAGAAAGGAGTGCGTTTGCCGGTGATTGCCGTTTCGGCCCGCGACGATGAAGAAACTCGGCGTCTCGCGCGGGGGCTCGGCGTGCAGTTTTTCTTACGCAAACCGGTGGATGATCAGGCGCTGCTCGATGCGATCCACTGGGTCACGGGTCCGAGAGACAGTGCCCAAGCGGAAAGCAGCGGGGGGAACGCCGCATAGCGCACGGATCCGGTTTTCGACCCTAGCGCGTGCCGAAAAAAGCTACGCCCCTGCCCCGTACAGTACCCCGTACAGTAGCTCAAGCCTTGTTAAACTTGCTCGCGCGCCGGTTTCTGTCAACGCTACCGCATCTTCTGTTCGGCAGATTCAATAAAAAACGGCTTCTGGCGCCACGGATTCGGCGAAGCGCCAACCTTGAGTCCGAGATCATAGAGGCGATTCATCTCTACCGTGTTGAACATGCCCTTTTCCTTTTTCTCGTAACTGTCGGGG
>QKEI01000113.1 GCA_003251795.1 Candidatus Muproteobacteria bacterium | reverse complement strand
CGGGGGTATCAGTCGCCCTTGGATTGAGGAGGAGAGAGATGGCAAAAGACTTATATACCCTTTCTCAATATGTTGTTGACCTGCGCACCATCGCCGCTGAAACCCAGGACGATGAGGCGGTTGTCGAGCGGGTCAGACCGCTTGCCCGACGTTTGGCATTAAGCAAAGACTGGGTCGATCCTCGCTACTACACGTGTGATGAGGAACAGGGGTTCGGCGTGCATCTGCTGCACGAAGAGCCGGATCACACGTTGGCTGTGTTCGCCCTCGCTTGGCTGCCGAACCGAGGCACGCCCGCTCACGACCACGGGACCTGGGCCGTCGTGGCCGGCGTCGAGGGTGACGAGAGGAACACCTTCTGGAAACGACTCGATGACGGCTCACGCCCCGGGCATGCGGAGCTCAAACATAACGGCGAGCGCGTGTACGGTCCGGGTGAAGTGGTCTCGTTCTTGCCGAGCGAGATTCATACTGTGTGGAACCACACGGATGCGATTACCTTGTCATTGCACACGTACGGCAAGCACATCAATTTCACAGGACGGTCTAAGTTCGACCCCGAGCGGGGCACCGCGACGCCTTATATCGTGAAGGAAGAGTAATTCTTCGTTCTGAAGCAGGCACTATTTTCATCCTCTAGCCGGAGCACTGAAAACCGGCTGGAACATGCGACGGTATTGACTGGGTGTTAAGCCCGTGCTGCGTTTGCACA
This sequence comes from Candidatus Muproteobacteria bacterium, assembly GCA_003251795.1. GTDB lineage: Bacteria > Pseudomonadota > Gammaproteobacteria > Acidiferrobacterales > SPGG2 > SZUA-472. Next base: position 2,975 of record QKEI01000113.1, on the reverse strand, counting down.
ACCTGCGAAAGAAAGACATATCCTCGTAACCGACTTCCACGCTGATTTCGTCCACGGGCTAAAAGACGAGATTGGGTTCTGGGCGGAAACAGATCTTCGGATAGCGCCTTCTATGTAGATCCTGATGAGCGCAGTGAGAAGTAGCCTCGCGACCATCGAGAGGCGTGCGAGGCATATTATGGCTGCGTGTGCTCACCGTTATCGCCGCGTCTTGTCTTATTCTGTATTTCTATTTCAGGCCGGAGCCGCTGATGGCGGTTGTTTACTGGAATTTGTTTTTCATAGCACTGAATATCTATTGGGTCTTCCGGCTCTTATCCGAACGTCGGCGACTCCCTAAGTTATGTTGTCAGCCGGCCTCTTAACGTAGGATTCCCGAGAAGCGCGGATGCGCCAGGCGGGAGGCTCACCTTGCGTGAGCCACCGAAGCCCAAGCACTAGGTTATTGCCCTGCACAAAGGAGCACCACATATGGGTTAGCTAACTGAAGGTCGACCGTTTATCGCGTCAGGGTGGCGATGCCTGGGACCGGCGTCTATATAAACTGAAGGCCTCTTGTTTTTGAGGCTTCATTTCAATTAACGGAGACACGGACTAGTCGCGACGATTGCTGGGAAGATGGGGTAGGTAGTAGTTGGAGGCCCCATACGATGGAAAGTCGCGATCCGTCCTGTCTCAGTCAGGCACTCAGCGCTGCGTCTGCGCGTAGCGGCAACTCTCTGGTTCCCGATCGATTCGGCGAACCCAGTGGGTGCAACACCTCCCAGGGTTTTCATCTAGCTCGTTGGCGCGAGTGGATCCGAAAGCCTCTCGCTGCACTGCAGCGGCATTTTGTCGCGGCGAGGCATCGGCCCCGCATATGGGGTGATGAGAACCTAGGGTTCACCTTCGTCGAGCTGATGATCGCCTTGTGCATCGCCGGGGTATTGGCCGCCATCGCCTTACCCAGTTACCGGAACTACGTTATCGAGACCCGCATAACGGGCCGCGCCCAATTCATGGCTGAATCGATACACATGGCGCAGATACAAGCAATCGAGAGATATGAACCTGTCACGCTTTGCCCTAGCTTAAGCGACAGCGATTGTGACGGTACCTCCTGGCAAGACGGTTGGATCGTCTTTGTCGACAACGGAACGCCGGGGACCGTCGATGGAGACGATGAAATACTCCGTGCCAGCCAACGCTACGACGACGGCGTTACGCTTAAGGTCGTAGCGCCAGCGAACGCCGGGAACAACTATATACTGATTAACCCTGATAAGATTATTTCTGTCCACTGTGACGACTGTGATGCTGCACAGCGTACTTGGGTAGCGACAATGCTTTCTAAGATTTCGCCAATCAGCGAGGCGGTGGCGGGTCCGCCGGCTAACGATGGTGGTCCGAACAACAATAACAACAGCGGTAACGGCGGCTTTCAAAGCGGTTGTTCAGCTGAAGACGCTTCTAACAATATCAACTCCGAGAAGTGTAATGCGCCGCTCGGCATTTTTACCTTTTGCGCCGCCAGCCACCACGGTGAGTTTGGGCGTGAAATCAGGGTGTGGCGTTGGGGTGCCATGCGATTGACGAAAATCCGGTGTGGTTAAAGTTGCCGGGCTGAAAGCGTGCGCGCGGCACATTTGAGATCCGAGCAAAGATCTCCTTGTCAGGTACTTCTATTAACTGCTCGCGGGGCAGAAACGCGTTCGTTGAGGTAGGACGCTAGGTGGGCGCTCAGATCGCGAGCATCGTCACCGACACCATCGATCAGACTTGACTTTCGACGTCGAAGGAACGGCATGCCCATCAGGTACATGCCGGGGGCGTCGACTATGCCACCGTCGTGACGGATGCGCCCTTTGCGATCGAACACCGGCACCTGGAGCCACGAGTAATCGGGGCGGAAACCGGTGGCCCAGATGACGCTCTTGATCTGGCCGTTGGCTAGATCCATGGCGAGCGGCGGTGATGCTTCAACCCGCGTGGGTTCGAAGCGGTGGGGTGGATCAACTTGTCCGTCCAAGCCGTTGGCAGTCGCCCATTCGTCGATGGTGTCGAGTAGTCGGTTCATTTTGAGGTCGGACAGTGCGCACTGGTTCGGCAGTGAACCTGAGAACTGTCCTTTGCCATCCCGGATGCCCGCAAGACGACCGATGAGCTTCACACCGATAGCGGTCAGCGAGTTCAGGTCGACCGTTCGGCGGTCGTTGGAGCCTGCTAACTGCAACGACGGCACGTTTCGTGCGCGGTTGATGTCATCCACCTCGTCGTAACGCTCATCGAGAACCCCGGCGGCGTCCATCCACCATTCGATGTCCTTGCCGCGATACACGCGGGGCGCTCGGATGTGCTCGCCCACCGCCAGAGTGACGGGGCGCCCCGAGCGGTGGATCTCCGCGGCGATCTGGGTGCCGGTGGCTGAGGCGCCGATCACAAGTACGCCACCTTGCTCGAGCTGATCCGGGTTGCGGTATTCCACAGGCGTGAGGCTAGCGATCGCCGAGGGCAGTGCCTCGGCGATCGCTGGGACCAGTGGGACGTTGCACGCTCCAGTCGCCAGCACGACAGTCTGGCATTGCCAATTGCCTTGATTAGTGACGACCTCATATCCGTCACTTCGCTCACGCACCGATGTCACCTCGGTATGTGTGCGAACCGGTGCCGAGATTACATCGGCATAACGCTCGATGAAGGCAATGGTTTCGGGCATCGTGCGATAACCATCGGGATCATTGCCCTCGTAGCCGTAGCCGGGTAGCCGGCTTTGCCAGTTGGGTGTGAGCAGTCGCAGGGAATCCCAGCGTTCGGTCTTCCAGGAATTGGCCACCTCGCCGCGCTCGAGAACCACATGATCGATCGAGTGCTCCGCGAGGCAGCGGCTCATGGCGAGCCCAGCTTGGCCAGCTCCGATGACGACCGTCGTGGTGCGCACGGAGTCCTCCGTGTTATGGCGACGCAGGGTCTTACTTGACCTCAACCGTAACGTTCGT
>QKEI01000204.1 GCA_003251795.1 Candidatus Muproteobacteria bacterium | reverse complement strand
CCGCCATAGTGTTCGCCGCTCACCAGATTACGTCGTATGGCACCATTCAGGAGCGGCGACAACGGAAACTTACCGGGCTTACACCCGCGAAACAATTCGGGACTATACACGCCGATCCCGCTGAAGGTTAGCTTAGCGGTGCCGCCGGCAGTGATGCGTGCGCCGTCGAGCGCAAAATCACCGCTCTCATGGTGCGGCGGATTATCCACCAACACCAGGTGCGCCAACCCCGTTAGGCGTCGTGGCAGGCGGGCGAAAGGATAATCCGTCCAGATATCGCCATTGACCACGGCGAAGGGGCCGGTGATGGATACCGCCGCCGGTTTCGAGCGCCCCATCGGTTTCCGGTGAGTAGCGGATGCGCACGCCGAGCTTGGTACCGTCACCGAGGCGCTGCTGCAACTGCTCGCCGAGGTGAGCGTAATTGATCACCAGGTCCTGTAAGCCGCCCGCCTTGAGGGCGTCGATAAGATATAGGATCAGCGCGCGCCCACCGACCTCTACCAGTGGCTTGGGGACGCTATCGGTCAATGGACGCAGACGCTCGCCGCGACCGGCGGCAAGAATCATAGCCCTCACGTCGACCCCGCCACAGTTGTGTCAGACGGCAGCTTGAGCTCGCGCAGCAGCCGGTGCAGCGGTTGCAATTCTTGGTAGCCGGCGCTGACTTCCAGCGTGTAGCCGAGTGTACGCGGGATGTCGGCCATATATCCCTCCTTTCCGTCGCGGTGCAGCAAGCGAGCAAAAATGCCGACTGCCTTCAGCTGTCGTTGCACCCCCATCCAGTCGAACCAGGTCAGGAACTGCGAGGATGTCCCACCGACCGGGATACCTGCCATCAGAGCCGCCGCATGATAATCCGTGACCCACTGTTCCACACGTTGTCGCGGCCAGGCGATATAGCAATCACGTAACAACGACACGAGGTCATAGGTTACCGGGCCGCGTACGGCGTCCTGAAAGTCGACTATACCGGGGTTGTGCTCGTCAGTGACCAGCAGATTGCGCGAATGATAGTCTCGGTGCACCCACACCTGCGGCTGCGCCAGTGCACGTTCAACAAGCCTGGCAAACGCATCCCGCAAAACGGCGTCCTGTCTGCGAGTCAGGCTCAGCCCCAGGTGGCGCTGCAGATACCAGTCGCGGAACAAACTCATTTCCGCCAACAGTAGATCTTCATCGTAATCCGGCAAGAACCCGCGGTCATCAGCACCGGCGTCCTGTAACACGCGCAACGCCCCCATGGCGTCACCGTATAAGCGCTCGACTGTGTGTTCGTTCAGTAATGCCAGGTACAGCACCTCACCCAAATCAGTCAGCAACAAGAAACCTTGCTCAGGGTCGCTGTGCAGAACCTCGGGTACGTTGAGGCCGATTTGCCGAAAACGCGCGGCGATCCGCATGTACTTGCGCGCATCGTACTGAGTCGGCGGTGCGTCCATGGCGATGTAACGGCGCTGACCGACATGGACGCGGAAATAGCGCCGGAAACTGGCATCGCTAGAGGCCACACGGAGCTCATCAATGGGGCCATCGAGGCAATCGTCCAGCCAGGCTCGCAGTCGTTGTAATCTGTCGTCCAAGGTCCCGTCTCAAAGCGGACGGCCACTGCGCGTTTGCGATACACGCAGATCCGCTGCTTGATGACATGCTGATTCTATGCAATTTTATGGGTTACACAATAAAACAACGTGGTCTTATGCCCCAAGCGAAGTCTGTACGGTGCTGGGTCTACTTCGCCGCTCTCGCGACCGTCAGTCTTCAACAGGCCGTTGCTGAACCCGTTGGAGAATGCCGGGCTCCCGTGGAACCGGTTCCGCGATTTCAGGCGCTTCCCGATGATGGCTCAACCTCTGTGCGCGCACAGAGCATTGAACAGCTGGACCAAGACACCGTGATCCTATCCGGGCAAGTGCAGCTGCAGCGGCAGGATCAAAGAATCTCGGCTGAAGAAATAACCTACGACAGGGCGAGCAGCGAAGCCGAGGCGCGCGGAGCCGTCACATTGGAGAACGTAGAAGGCGATCAGTTTCATACCGAGGAGCTGTTCGTCGAGCTCGACCGTTTCACCGGCTACGCGGACCGCGGCGAATACAGTCTGGCGCGCAATAATGCCCGTGGTGACGCCCGCAACATTCTGCTTCAAAGCAAAGACCGCGTTTCCATGCGCAAGGTGCGCTATACCACCTGCCCGCCGGGAAACGACGATTGGTATTTGAAACTCGGCCGGCTCTCGCTAGACAAGTCACGCAATCTCGGAGTAGCCCATAATGCCGTGATCAAATTCAAGAAGGTACCGGTCTTTTATTGGCCGTACCTGCGCTTTCCCACCTCGGACCAGCGACAGACCGGCTTTCTGTTGCCGGAGTTGGGCAAATCAACTAAGAACGGCATCATTTTCGGCTGGCCATTGTACTGGAACATCGCCCCCAACTACGACGCCACCATTACCCCGCGTCTACTGAGCGAGAACGGTACGCAGTTGCAAACCGAGTTTCGCTACCTGGGAAGGCCATTGGCGGGCCAGCTGGATCTGGAGTTCCTGCCCAACGACAAGCAGACCGACACCGATCGGGCTGTCAAATATGAACATCGTCAGACCCTCGGCAGTGGCTGGACCGGCAACGTCAACTACGCCAAGGTGTCAGACGACAACTACCTCGATGACTTCAAGAATAACCTGGCCATCACCAGCCTCACATCGTTGCCGCAAGAGGCAGGGGTAAACTACAACGGCCGACTCTGGAACTTTCGCGCCCGCGCGCTGGCCTATCAGACCATTGACCCGACCATCACCGGCTCCGCTCTGCCGTACGACCGCTTGCCCCAGCTTAACCTGGCGGCGCACACCCCCGCTGCTTCCGGCCGTCCTAATCTGCTGTTTGCCTCGGAGTACAATAACTTCCAGCGCGATCTAGGGCCTACCGGCGGGCGTCTGGGGCTGAACCTCAGTGTGGACTGGCCTTTTCGCAAATCCTTCGGTTTCGTCATACCCAGGCTCAGCGCCTACAACATCGGCTATAGCCTTGACGTCACCCCACCCCAAGACGAGACGCCCGGGGTGACAGTCCCGGCATTCAGTCTCGATAACGGCCTGATATTCGAGCGCGAGGCCCGCATCCGCGGAAGCCGTTTCCGGCAGACACTGGAACCACGGTTGTACTATCTGAACGTGCCGTTCAAGAATCAGGACAATCTTCCCAACTTTGACACCAGCCTGCCGACCCTGTCATTCGATAATTTGTTCCGCGAAAATCGCTTTGTCGGCGGCGACCGGATTGGTGATGCCAATCAGGCGACGCTAGCATTGAGCACACGCCTATTCGGTGCCGATGACGGCGTCGAGCATTTCCGCTTTAGTCTCGGCGAGACCTTCTATTTCGAGGACCGACAGGTCAACCTCACGCCGGGCACGGTAGAGACGACTAGCACCTCCGATATAGTCGCCGAGCTCAGCGCCAGGTTCGCCGAGAAATGGTACGGTCGCGCTACCGTGCAATGGAACACTGATACCGAGGAGACCGACCGCAGTGATTTTTTTCTGCAGTACCAGCCGGGGAAATACAAGATTGTCAACCTGCGCTACAGCTTCCAGAACAATGACTTCGAACAGGCCGAGGTGTCGACGCTGTGGCCGGTGTCCAAACGTTGGACCCTGGCGGCCAGCACCAGCTACTCGCTGCAGGAGCAGCGCAACCTCGAATCCTATGCCGGTTTCCAATACCGCTCCTGTTGCTGGGCGCTGCGTTTCTTTGCCCGTCGGCGCCTCGACTCCGAGCAACAACAGGTCAACGACGTGCTGCTGCAGTTCGAGCTGACCGGGCTTGGGCGCCTCGGCGACGTTCCCGAAAGTCCATTGCGGCAAAGCGTGTTTGCACCCGGCCAGGAATTCGGCAGCACCGTGCTGCCCTAAGCGGTGCTATCCCGGTAACGAGACAAAACCGGTATCATCTGCACTATCGATCGATACCTCATGAATATGGTGACTCCGGAAATCCCCAACGGCAACTCCCAGACGCCCTGCTTGCAAGCCTGTGGCGTGGCGGTACTGCTGTGGGCATTGTGTCTGCTGCCGGTGGTGGCCGCCGCGCAGGCATCCGCACCGAGCCCGGCGCTGCATTTGGACCACATCGTGGTCGTGATCAACGACGACGTGATCACCGATAGCGAGCTCGCCGCGCGCATGACAGAGGTGAAGCGACAGCTCGTGGAACAGAAGATCCCCGCGCCACCGGAGACTGCACTGCGCAGGCAGGTGCTGGAGCGCATGGTGCTAGAGCGCATCCAGTTACAGCACGCGAATCAGTTGGGAATCAAACCAAGCGAGCGCGAGGTCGATAAAGCCATAGGAGGGGTAGCGGAAAAGAACCGTATGACAACCGATGAGTTGTTTCGCGCGCTGCGCTCCCTGGGGGTGGAGCCGGAGGCCTATCGTAGCGAGGTCCGCGACCAGGTAACGATTGAAAAACTGCTAGAGCGGGAGATCAACAGCAAGGTCACGGTTACCGAGGAGGAGGTGGACGAGTTTCTCAGCGGCCGGCAGAAACAGGCGCGTGTGGATGATGCTTTCAACGTGTCGCACATTCAGATCGGCGTTCCCGAGTCCGCTAACCCGCAGCAAGTACAGGAGGCCAGACGCAAGGTCGAGGAGATACGCGCCTCGTTGCAGGCCGGTGCCAATTTCGAGGAAGCCGCGTTAGTTTACTCGCAGGGGCAAAACGCACTACAGGGAGGCGCGCTCGGATGGAAGAAAGCGGGGCAGTTGCCTGCCCTGTTCCTGGATGCGCTCGAAAAGATGCAGCCGGGAGAAATCAGCGAGATTATCCGCAGCCCGGTGGGATTTCACATACTCAAGCTTAATGATCGACAGTCAGGCAAGCGCGCTCAGTCAGTGAAACAAGTACACGTGCGCCATATTGTCATGCGTCCGAGCGAGGTGCAGTCGGTAGCGGACATCAAAACCAAGCTGACGGCATTGCGCCAGCGCATATTGCTGGGAGACGACTTTGCCGAGCTCGCGCGCGCCTACTCGGAGGACGCACCCTCGGCCGCACATGGCGGGGATCTCGGTTGGGTCGGCCCGGGACAGACGGTGCCTCAGTTCGAGAAAACAATGGATGAGCTGCAGGATGGTGAGATCAGCGCACCCGTCGAGTCGTCCTTTGGTGTGCATTTGATCCAGGTGCTGGGCCGGCGGGTGCAGGACGTTAGTGAAGAACGCGACCGCGATACCGCACGACAGCAAATCCATGTGCGCAAGGCTGACGAGCAATTCGAGCAGTGGTTGCGGCGACTGCGCGACGAGGCCTATGTCGAATACAAGGAAGAATCCAAGGAGGGATCTTGATAGCAAGCAAGCGCCCCGTGGTCACAGATTCTCGGGGTGTGAGGCGCTAACGCCCGCGAAAGACCTTGGCTAGCACGCCCGTACTCGCCCTGACCCCCGGCGAGCCTGCCGGTATTGGTCCTGACATCTGCATCCAGCTGGCGCAGAACCCGCCGTGCCGCCTTGTGCTCATTGCCGATCCCGATTTTATGCACACCCGCGCCGCACAGCTGGGCTTGACGCTTACCGCTGCGCCCTGGCACGACCGTAACCGTTCTCTGGACCCAGTGACGATCGTGCCGTTGAAAACGGCAGCGCCGGTAGCAGCCGGCAGGCTAGACACGAGGAACGTGCCGTATGTCATGGACACCCTGAAACGTGCGCTAGCGGGCTGTCTCGCCGGCGAGTTCGATGCCTGGGTGACCGCACCCGTGCACAAGGGTGTGATCAACGACGCTGGCATCGCTTTTACTGGTCACACCGAGTTCCTGGCAGAGGGTACAGGAAAACGTAAAGTTGTCATGATGCTCACGGACAATGAGCTGCGGGTAGCTCTGGCCACCACTCACTGCCCACTAGCGGAGGTCAGTCGTCGCATTACCCGAACCCATCTGCGCGATGTACTGCGCATTCTGCATGACGAACTGGAGTGCCGATTTGGCATCGCTGCGCCGCGCATACTGGTTTGCGGTTTGAACCCGCACGCCGGTGAATCGGGCCATCTCGGGCGCGAAGAGATCGAGGTGATAATACCGGTGATCGAGGAACTGCGCCGCGCAGGTCTGCGGTTGCGCGGGCCGGTCCCGGCGGACACGGCCTTCACCGCGGCCCAGCTGGCGGATGTCGATGCCGTGCTCGCCATGTACCACGACCAGGGGCTGCCGGTGCTGAAGCACCGCGGTTTCGGCCACGCTGTCAACATTACGCTCGGGCTGCCGTTCGTGCGCACGTCGGTGGACCACGGCACCGCTCTTGAGCTGGCTGGCAGCGGTCGCGCCGATGCCACGAGTCTGCGCGCCGCCCTGCAGATGGCCTGCGTTCTGATAAAACGATGAATCGGCGCTTTGCCCGCAAACGCTTCGGCCAGCATTTCCTGCGCGACACCGGCACTGTGCGGCGCATCATCGATGCCTTCGCGCCGCAGGCGGATGAAGACGTGCTTGAGATCGGCCCCGGCGACGGCGTATTGACGCGGGAGCTCGCGCTACGCGTGCACCGGCTGCACGCCGTCGAGATCGACCGCGATCTCGCAGCAGCGCTCAAGGGTGAGTTCGAAGAGCAGCCAAACGTTACGATCCACAACGCCGATGCGCTGAATTTCGAGATCGGTCCCCTGGTGCAGGGGGGGCGCAAGCTGCGCCTGATCGGCAACCTCCCGTACAACGTGTCGACGCCCATCCTGTTTCATCTGCTGGGCCAAACGCGCCATATCCGCGATATGTGCTTCATGTTGCAAAAGGAAGTTGTCGAGCGTCTCACGGCCGCTGCGGGCACCAAGGCCTATGGACGCTTGAGCGTGATGATTCAGTGGCGCTGTCGTGCGCAACGATTGTTTGTGGTGCCCCCGGGTGCGTTTCGCCCTGTACCCAAGGTCGACTCGATGGTTGTACGCTTAGAGCCGTACACGATACCGCCGGTGGCAGTGGCTGACGAACCCGCTTTTGCCAGTGTCATCGCCGCCGCCTTCGCGGCGCGCCGCAAGACCTTGCGCAACGCGCTGGCAGGCATGATCAGCAGTGAGGAGCTGAGCGCGGCCGGCATCGATCCCGTGCGGCGCGGCGAGACGCTGACACTGGCGGAGTTCGCCGCACTCGGCAACACCTTGGTACGGAAGGAAACCCGTAGCGGGTGAGCTTGCTCGCTTTCAAGATGGGAGTCATTCTCGGCGCCACCAAGCTCGAGAGTCTGATCGGCAGGCCAGCAGTGAGCAGCTTTGACGAAGGTATCGCCAAGACACGTGAGTGGCTTGCAGGCGAGCGCAAGGCTAATGCCTGATCCAGCGTCCCGCTGTTTCGGACGGGTGGCGTTTTTGGCTTTTGCCGGCAGCTGGCTTATGCTTGTCTGCACTACAAATCGGGAACCGCCATGCTCGAGGTCAAACACGATAACGGCATTGCCATCCTGCATATGCGTCACGGCAAGGCCAACGCCCTGGACACCGAGCTGTGTGTCGCACTGAAGGACGCCCTGGAACAGAGCCAGCCAACCGCGAAGGCGCTGGTGCTGACCGGCGCGGGTAAGATATTCTCGGCCGGCGTCGATCTCGTTCGGCTACTTGAGAGCGACGCCTATCGTCGCGCACTGTTGCAATCGCTCGGCCAGTTGCTCGACCGCTTGTTCTTTTACCCACGCCCCGTAGTAGCCGCGATCAACGGCCATGCCATTGCTGGCGGCTGCATTCTAGCCTGTGCTGCCGACCACCGGGTGATGATCCAGGAAGCCGCTCGCATCGGTGTGCCCGAGCTGTTGGTAGGCGTGCCGTTTCCGGCGCTGGCGCTGGAGATCATGCGCGCGACTGCCGCGCCATATCACTTGCAACAGTTGATGTACCGCGGGCTCACGTGCGAACCGTCGCAGGCACTCACTTGGGGCTTAGTGGACGAGCTCGTCGATAAGGAACGGGTGCTGGAGCGCGCGTTAGAGCGCGCGCGTGAGTTGGCCACTATCCCGAGTAGATCTTTTGAGTTGACCAAGCTACAGGCGCGCGTTCCGAGCCGTGAGCGGCTCGCGTCACCGGCGATCCAAGAAGCGGATGCCCAAGTGCTGCAAGCGTGGAACTCCCCAGAGGTTGTGACGGCTATACGACAGTATGTGGAACGAACACTCGGTAAATGACTCGGCCCGCAGCAAGGAGATCAGTGGTGACGAAAGACATACAAGCGCGATCTGTCCCCTGGGTATTCAACCTTCATGATCAGTTGCAAGGGATCCAGCGTCAGCTCGGCGAAGGCATCACGACCCGCATCTTCGTCGGCGACAATGTCATGCTTTCCGTCGTGCGCATCGCGCCACACTCAAGCGGCACTGTGCACAGTCATCCGCAAGAGCAATGGGGCGTATTGCTGGAAGGCGAGTGCGTGCGCATCCAAGGCGACGAAGAGGTGCTGATGAAAGCCGGTGATTTCTGGCGCACCCCTGGCGGTGTGGCGCATGGCATTCGCACGGGTAACAGCGGCGCCACTGTGCTCGATATCTTCAGCCCTCCGAGAGAGGAGTACAAACAAGCCGGTAAGGGGTTTGCCGCACCGCCAACCACTCGCTAGCCGGCACGGCGATGTAATCGAGTACCGACCGGTCGCTAGAGACACGCGCATGTTATTGCACCACGAATTCATCGCGAACGCCCGGCGTGTTCCGCATAAGCTAGCCTTTATCGACCGCACAGCCTCGAGGCGCCTCACCTACCGCCGGGCGCTCAGCGCCACGCTGGCGCTAGCGCGACGCCTGCACCCCATTCCGGACCGACACCTGGGCATCATGCTGCCAAACTCAGCCGCCTGTGCCGTGTCGATCCTGGCAACACTCATGGCAGGCAAGGTTCCGGTAATGATCAACTACGCCACCGGTGCCGAACAGAATATGCGTTACGCCCAGGCTAAGTGCGGTTTCAAGGCCATCATCACCGCGCAGACACTGCTCGCCAGAATACGCTGCGAGCCGAGTGCCGACATGATCTTGATCGATGAAATTATGCGCACGCTTACCGTGACCGAGCGCCTGGCGGCGATAGCACGATCCATACTGCCGCTACCTTGGCTGTTGCCCATGGTCCATGGTGGCAACAGCGATGACACGATGTTGATCTTGTTCACAAGCGGCAGTGAGCGCGAGCCTAAGGCGGTAGAGCTCAGCCACCGCAATATCGGCTCCAACTTGCGCGCGATTAGCCAAGTCTTCGATATTCACGACAACGATGTATTTCTCGCGGTGCTGCCATGGTTTCATGTATTTGGCCAGACCGCCGGGCTCTGGCTGCCATTGAGTCTGGGGCTTACGTTAATCACTCATAGCAATCCGCTCGAGTTCAAGACGGTGAATCGCCTCGTTCGCGAAGAACGCCCAACGGTGATGTTAGCAACGCCGTACTTTCTCATAGGCTATTTGCGGCAGTCGGTCGCGGGAGACTTTGCCTCGCTGCGCGTGGTGGTGGCGGGAGCGGATAAGATGCCAGCGTGGCTCGGCGAGGCTTTTGAGGCAAAACACGGCGTCCGCATTTTCGAGGGCTATGGTGCGACCGAAACTAGTCCAGTGGTATCCGTCAACTTGCCCGACGCCCACAAACCGGGCAGCGTCGGGCGACCACTTCCCGGCGTCGATGTGCGCATCGTCGATATCGACAGCGGCGAGCTACTACCGCCCGGTCGGGAGGGAAAGATCCAGGTACGGGGCGATCTCGTTATGAAAGGGTATCTCGGCGACGCGGCGGAGATGGCATCGCGCATCGTCGATGGTTGGTACGATACCGGCGACACCGGGATGGTCGATAGCGACGGCTATCTCTGGCACCGGGGCCGCATCAAGCGTTTCGCGAAGATCGGTGGCGAGATGGTCTCGCTGGCGCAGGTGGAGAGCGAACTCGAACGCATTTTGCCCGCGCAGGTGGAATGCTGCGCCGTGGCGCTGCCGGACGACAGGCGAGGGTCGCGTATCACGGTTGCACTTACGGGCAAGGTTGACGAGCGTGACACGCTGCAGAAACTTGCCCAGCGCCTGCCGGCGCTGGCGCTACCTGGACAGTTCCTGGTGCTCGACGAGTTGCCCAAGATGCCAAGCGGCAAGATCGATTTTAGGCGTACCGAAGAGCTGGTGAAGGCACATGCGTAGTTAGCCGATTCCCGCTACTGCTCGACCTCGTCTTCCAGCACGGGCACGAATTCATAGTCGCTACAAGCGGCAGGCACCACGACAATGCGCGTCTTTGGGAACACGGCCGCACCTAAACCGAAATCCTCACCTAGTAACTGACGACAGGTAGCCTCGAGACGCGCGGCCGGCCCGAGCCTCAGGTAAAAGCCAACGATCTTGTCAGACTGCGCTAGCGCGGCCCAACGAACCTCTGTCTGCACGCGCTTGAGTTCGCGACGTAGATGCTCGTCATCGCTGCCATGACGACCGCTTTTCAGCGATACCAGTAATTGCTGGGCGACGCGCTCGCTCAAGGTAGTGTTGTGCCACTCGCCCGGAATTTGCACACCACCGTAACTGATGTACGTGTTTGCGAATACCAAGGGGTCATAGTGCGCAGCGCGGTCCATCGCTTCTCGCCCCTTGGCGATTGCGTCGCGGATCACCTGTACTTGCTCCGCCGTGTACTCGATCATGTCTCTGTCCGATGGCGTGTCAAAAATACTAGGATCATCAAACATATGCTAACGCTTACACTGTGGCCACATAAAGGGTTGACGCTGTGGCAGCAAACGCGCATAAGTTAAGTTGCACGATCAGCTCTGAGCCGCCCTATGATAAGCAAGGTGGAGTACTCCCAGGCCCTGCCCTACGTCACGCTCGACGGCTCGCTCATTCGCGAGCTCATGCACCCCCGCACGCACAGCAATCAAGCGCAGAGCCTGGCCGAAGCGACGGTGGCTATCGGGGCAACAACGCGCCTGCACCGGCATACGAAGACAGAAGAGCTTTATCACTTCACCAACGGCGAGGGTCTCATGACCCTGGGTGATGAAGTATTTGCGGTTAAGGCCGGCGATACGGTGTGCATCCACCCTGGCACGGCGCACCGTGTGCAGAACACCGGCGATCGACCGCTCAAGATCCTTTGTTGTTGCACACCGCCATATGCGGATGACGATACCGAGCTGCTCGACGACTGAAATGTTGCGCCCTTTCGCCTGCACCTGCAGCGAGCCGGCCGACAGCACATCCCTGTGCCAGTGGCCGGGCGAAACCATGCGCTATCCTGCTACGCCCGAAAGTCTGGGGCGCGCCCGCTCGGGGGGAGAAAGGTCTCTGGACCTTACTCTTGGTCCGCCTCGTCCTGTCTTCGCCCCCTTCGGAGCTCGCAGCGCCGTGCAGACCGGGCTCCACAAGTCGCCTTCCGCTAACATCGCTGCCGTTGCATTGGGAGCGCAGCATGATCTCCAACGCATAAGCGGGACATGACCAAAAAGACAGCCCCCTACGGTTCCTGGCGCTCGCCGATTACGTCCGATCTGATCGTCTCCGAGACCATTGGCTTGGGATCGATTGCATTGGACGGCGACGATATCCTCTGGCTGGAGACACGGCCGAGCGAGGCGGGGCGCAATGTGATCGTGCGCCGAAGCGCGGACGGGCACGTTCGCGATGTGACTCCGGCGCCTTTTAGCGCACGTACCCGCGTACATGAGTATGGCGGTAACCCTTTTGTCGTCGCTGACCGCGTGGTCTACTTCGCAAACGACACTGACCAACGCCTATACCGTCAAGCGTACGGCGCACAACCGCAAGCCATTACGGCTGCAGGCCCGATGCGCTATGCCGACAGCATTATCGATCGCAAGCGCGGCCGGCTCATCTGTGTATGCGAGGACCATAGCGCCCAAGGCGAGCCCACCAATACGCTCACTGCACTCGACCTCAAAGGCAATGACCCACTACGGGTGCTCGCATCGGGGAATGACTTTTATGCCTCGCCGTGTCTCAGCTCGGACGGGCAGCAGCTCGCCTGGCTCGCCTGGAACCATCCTAGTATGCCGTGGGATGGCACCGAGCTGTGGGCGGGATCGTTGACTGACGACGGCACACTCATCGGAGCCCGGCGCATTGCCGGCAGCGATACGGAGTCCGTGTTTCAACCGCAATGGTCGCCTACCGGTGAGCTTTATTTCGTTTCCGACCGCAGCGGCTGGTGGAACCTGTATCGCTGGCGCAGCGGGCGCATTGAACCCCTCGTCGAGATGGAGGCCGAGTTCGGTCTGCCGCAATGGGTTTTCGGCATGTCGACCTATGGCTTTGTTTCCCCGCACCGGATCGTCTGTGCGTTTAACCAGCACGGTCTCTGGCAGTTGGCGATCATCGAGACGACAACGTGCAAACTCACCCGCATGAACACGCGCTATTCGGATATCGGCGGCGTGCGTGCCACTGCCGGGAGCGCGTCTTTCGGCGCCGGCTCGGCCAGCGAGCCGGTCAGCGTGCTTACATTCGATCCCGAAAGCGGGCGAATGGAGGTGCTGCGTCGCTCGAGCGACGTCGCTATCGATACCGGCTATATCTCGCCTCCCGAACAGCTTGCTTGCCCGACTAAAGACGGCAAAACCGCTCACGGTATTTACTACGCGCCTCACAACCGCGATTACGCGGCACCGGCCGATATGCGCCCACCGCTCATCGTCGAATGCCACGGTGGACCGACAGCGGCCGCATCGACCACGCTCAATCTGAAGCGCCAGTATTGGACCAGCCGCGGCTTTGGCGTCGTCAGTGTCAACTACGCCGGCAGCACCGGCTATGGGCGCGCGTATCGCGAGCGCCTCAATGGCCAGTGGGGTATCGCTGACGTCAACGACTGTCTGGCCGCAGCGCTTCACCTGATCCATCAGGGTAAGGCCGACGGGGAACGCGTTGCCATCAGTGGCGGCAGTGCGGGCGGTTACACAGTGCTGTGCGCGCTCACTTTCCACGATCTGTTCAAAGCGGGTGCGAGCTATTACGGCATCAGTGATCTGGAAGCGCTGGCGCACGACACGCACAAGTTCGAGTCGCATTACCTCGATCGCTTGATAGGTCCATACCCGCAAAATCGCGAACTCTACCGTCAACGTTCACCGATCCATTTTGCGGAACGCCTTTCCTGCCCGGTGATCTTCTTCCAAGGTCTCGAGGACCGCGTCGTGCCGCCGAACCAGACCGAGCGCATGGTGCAGGCGCTGCGCAGAAATGGCGTGCCGGTCGCCTACCTCGCCTTCAAGGGCGAGCAGCACGGTTTTCGCCACGCGGGCAACATCAAGGCTGCGCTCGATGCAGAGCTTTACTTTTATTCACGGGTGTTCGGCTTCGAGCCGGCCGATCCAATCGCGCCGATACCGATCGATAATCTATGATCATTCGGCCTTGTATCTTTGTCGCAGGCCGAGTGCCCACTTTCAACACCCAGTTCATGTCTGCTCAAGGTTCGCAATCCCGCAGTACAGTGTTTGTACTCTGAGCCGAGACCTCCCGCACGAGGCGGGAGGTCTAATGTACGACGGCGCTTAATCCGCAGCGACCGGATCATAGCCAAGCGCGATGCGGCCACTGAATACGCGTTGACGCCTGGCTGGAAGTGGATGGAAGTGTATGGCCCGCACGTCGCGTACGATGCGTTCCATGAGATGGCCGCGAAAGAATCCGGGACCGCCCACGAGTTCGGCTGCGAACTCGACGGTGTTCTTCACTGCTTCCGCAGCGATTGTTTTGCGTGCCAGAATCGTGTCGGCGAGATCCAACGTTGGCGTGAACCCGTGATTGTCATTGAGCCGAACCATATCGGCCAGCGCCAGCTGGGCGATCGTGAGCGCATTGAGCATCTCGCCGACTACCGGTGCCAGTTGTGCTTGCCGATGCTTCGCGGCCGAGCTAGCTAGGTCTGCCGCGGCTTCCGCCAGACCCACATAGACCGACGTGATGAGCGGCAGGGCGGTCGGCAAAACCACGTTCCACATCGGGTGCCAGACGCCGGCAGGTCGCCGCGCGACAATGGACGTCTCGGGCACGAATACATTCTCTAGCACCACGTCATGGGAGCCAGTAGCGCGCATGCCGAGCGTGTTCCAGGTCTCAACCAGACGTATACCTTCGCTGCTGAACGGGATGGCGAAGTGAAGGACCTCCGCGCCCTCGGCGCCCCCATGGCTCACGCTAGTCACCAACATGTGCGCCCCCGGCGCACCGCTTACGAATCGCTTGTGGGCGCTGACGCGATAACCGCCTTCGACGCGTTCGGCCTTACCCGATGATTCGAGCCAGTCGTTAGCGCCAGTGCCAGCAATGATCAGCTCATCGGCTGCCAGCTTGCGCAATGTCTTGCTGGCCGCCTCGTCGCCGCGCAAGTGCTTGTAGACATTGACGGCTACGGGGTGCGTGTGCATCGCAAAGGCCAGGGCCGTTGACCCGCAGTGGCGCGCGAGCTCACGGATGAAGGCAGACAGTTCTTGGTAGGTCGCGCCGCCGCCGCCCAGTTCGCTCGGGATAGCCGCCGAGAATAGTCGGTATTCGCGCAGGTCGCGGTAATTGTCTACAGCAAACTCACCATTTCGATCGTATTCCGCGGATCGCTTGCCAAATTCTTGCCCCAATGTACGTGCGATCTCGACCCAATCGGATGTAGTGTTTTCTGTGGGTAGCTTCAACACTGTGGTGTTCATGTAAACCTCCTTATCAAGTAAAGTTAATAACTGCAAAAACACGGTTGCGGACTGGCCCGCAATCTTCAATCCCAGCGGCACGGATAGCCGTACGTGCGACCGGTGTACAGCAAAGGGCTTTCGCCACCTTCGCTCGCGGCGACTACGCGACCGATGAATACGGTATGCGAACCGGCGTCGTACGTGTGTTCCAGCACGCAATCGAACGCCGAAGTCGCTTCGAGCAGTCGCGGGGCACCCGTCATGCCCTGCTTCCACCGGAGACTGGCAAAATCATATGGATCACCGGAGGTGGACCGGCCAGCAAACGTGTCGGCCACTTGGCGCTGCCGTCTAGACAACACGTTCACACAAAACGCCTCGTTGACGCGCAGAGCGTTGCACGCGGGGCTTCGCCGATTGATGCAAACAAGAACCATCGGTGGATCGGCGGACACGGAGGACATAGCGCTCACGGTGATGCCGAAGCGTCCGGCAGGTCCATCGGTCGTGATCACATTGACACCGGTTACGGCACCGCTCATTGCGTTCACAAAATCTTCACGCTTAACGGAATCGGTGCGTGGCCTACTAGCGGGCGCGGCGACAACACCGATGTCGGTTTTAAGAGTTTCGATTTCAGGTGTGATTGCGTTCATGTTTTACTCCCTCCTGCGCTTTCAAGATCACGCGGCTTTCAAATAAAATGACAAGGAGTCGATCGCACTCGCACTGCGACGAGCGGCTTGCGTCAGTTGCGCAAACAACTGGTTTTGCGCCCGACTCCCACCGATTGCGCCGATGTAGGGCACAACGTTGGTCAGTACAGTGGCGGCCGATTCGAACTCCCCAGCGGCGTATGCCCGCAAGGCCACGGCCATCCGTGCAACGAGAGCCTCACTTCGTGAGCGGGCGAGAGGCGCTCGCCCTTGCAGCCATTGATCGAGACTCGCGATATCGCCAGCGCCCGCCAGGGCAAGCAGGTTGTGCAGTTCCACGTAGGGGCTGCTTGGTCGCCGCATCCGCGCAAGTGCTGTCAGGCGCACCGGTTGCCATGGAAGCTCAACGGGCCCTTGCGCCGCGAGCGACAATCGCCACAGCAGTGCCGGGGCGTCCGTCAGGGCTTGCTCGGTGGTGGCGGCCGTGGGCAGGATCTCTTCCTGGAAGCGGGTGAAGGCGGCGTTCCAATGATTCAGCGCCAACTCGAATACGGCCATGTGCCACTGAAGGTGGACCCAGTCGCTGTCCATGCCTGCACGCCCATCAAGCCAGGCGCCGAGCAATTGGTACCCCAGCTCGCAGCGAGCTTGGTCCAACGCGCGATGGGCCATCACATGGGCAGACCCGGCTGCGCCGGTGGAAAAAAGCACAAATCCACTGACGTCCCGGCAACGCTCCCCATGCTCGTAGATCGAAGGAATCACTTGCTGATCTGACATCACATGCTCCTGTCCGGTTGTGCCCTAACGGATACCTACATCATCCAGGTCGTCCGTCTTTTCACCCTGTTCTCGCGCGTTTATGGAGCGTCTATTTCTCGTCTATAATCGGTCGCCGTGGCTGGAACTCTCCGACTGAACGTGCTCGGCCGTTTTGAAGCCCGGTGGTCCAACGGTGAGCCGATCGACTTCATTTCCAAGAAGGCACAAGCCTTGTTG
>QKEI01000020.1 GCA_003251795.1 Candidatus Muproteobacteria bacterium | reverse complement strand
TCGCGGCCATCAACGGCGGATAAAACTGCCGCTCCACCATGCGCCACTCATCGGCCGGGTAAATGTGCGGCGGTCGCGGCTCGGTTTGATGTCTAAGCATGGATAGCTGTCACCAATGGATCAGTGACGACCGATGTGATTGCGGCATGTAGATCTCGAAATGGTGAAGAGGCGTTATCATTTGCACCGAGGCCTGCCACCTAGTTACAAGCTTAGCGCGCATTCCCGCCTTTGCTAATGCTGGTAAGTAGCGAGAGCCACCGTTATTTCGCCTCATTCATGACCGCCACCAACGCCGCTGCTGCTTGCTCCACGCCCTCGCGACCAACGTCCAGGTGCGTTACGGCACGCAGCTGATGCTCGCCTTCCGCGCCGATACGGATTCCGCGACGCAGCAGTCCTGCAACGACCTGCTCGGCGGTGAGGCCAGCCCCGCTGACGTCGAAGAACACGAGATTCGTTTCGACATTGGGTGGTTGCAGCTCAATGCCCGGCAGCGCGGCAATACGTTCGGCGAATAACTTGGCGTTTGCATGGTCCTCCGCCAGGCGCTCCACATGATGTTCGAGCGCGTAAATACCAGCGGCGGCGAGCACGCCGGATTGGCGCATGGCACCGCCCAAGCGGTGTTTCCAACGCCACGCCTCGTCGATGAAATCGGCGCTAGCCGCGAGCACCCCGCCGACCGGACACCCCAGGCCCTTGGAAAGATCCAACCACACGCTGTCAAATGGCGCGGCGAATTGACGAGCAGACACACCGGAGGCAACCACGGCGTTGAGTAACCGCGCCCCATCCATGTGCAACGCGAGCCCGTGCTCTCGCGCAACGCTGGCTACATCTTCGATCGCCGCTAACGGCCAAACGCTGCCACCGCCCCGATTGGAGGTTTGCTCAACCGCCACCAGGCGCGTACGCGGTGCGTTGCGATTGCGCGGCCGGATCGCCGCCCTGACCTGCTCGGCGCTAAAGATACCGTTGCGCCCCTTGAGCGGGCGTACCCAAGCGCCGGCAAGTGCGGCCGCGCCTGCGCCTTCAGAAGTAATGATGTGCGCGGTCTCATCGGCGATGATCTCTTCCCCGGACTGACAGTGCACAAGCACCGCAACCTGATTACACATAGTACCCGAAGGTAGAAATACCGCCGTTTCCTTGCCAAGCAGCTCCGCCACCATCTCGCAAAGCCGGTTGGTACTCGGGTCATCGCCGCGCTGCTCATCGCCGACAGCAGCTTCCGCCATCGCCCGACGCATGGGCTCTGTCGGACGTGTCTGCGTATCGCTTATCAAATTAACGTAAGCGTCCCCCGCTGTCATAGCCTCCTCCAGGTCCTGTCTCTTACAAACAAAGTATTGTCGTCTCCCGTGCGCGGCCGAGCGCTTTCCGATTGCAATAGCTCATCCCCGGCTGTTGCCAATCCTACCTTTCCGGCCGGTCCCATACTACTGGCCGCAGGTGCCGAACCGTGGCGGGTGCGCACACAGGGTTGGCGCCCCTGGACAACAGTGCCGTGATACCACCATCTCACAATGCAGCTATGTCACTCCTCGTGATCCGTTGCGCCGACAATCGCTGCCACCACGCTGTGGCGATCAATGCGCCGAATGACGAGTGGAGGCAACTCGTCTCGACGTTGTTGGATGATGGCTGGGTATTCGCCGATCACAGGCGCCCGCAACGCACTTTGGTTACGCGATCGGTATCGACCGGGCTCGGCCGTCAGCGTTTGCGCTGTGAATCGATGCTCACGATCTATGCCTCATGCCCTCGCTGTCACGAGAAACGACTCGCGCACAACTCATAAGCCCATAGCTGCCATCCTTTTGTTCCCGACTGCGCGCTTGGGCATGGACGCTCGTCCCGTTATTGCCATTGAGCTGGATTGCAATTTGTGCTGCAACGGCGCAACAATATGGTCAGTTCTTGAGCTTCCGGACCCTCTATGCCTGATGTAGATAAACCAGCACTGCAAGAGCTGGCGTCGCCGCATTCGGTCGACGAGCTCGAGCGTCATTGGCCAGACAAACCCAAGTACTTTCTCGTAGAAGGCGATATCGCACGATTGCCTGCGTTCGTTCGTTCACAAGAGCTGAGCAGCTTTGACGCGTTGGCGAGCGTATACCGAGGCAACGCTGGCTTCGTCAACGCGGCGAAAAGCAGCGCGATGATGCCTGCCGATAGCAAACAGGCGCTCAAGCTATTCCGAATGGGGCTTACTGTTTTCTTTGACGATATCGCCTACTGTGTGCCCGGTGCCACGGAGTTTCTCAGGCAGCTCGAACGTGATCTAGGCATCAACCCCGGCGGGGCACGGTTGACCGCATTTGCGTCACCCTGCGATAACGGCCTAGCCCCCCATTATGATTGCAACGATGTCGTATCGATCCAGCTCCTCGGCACCAAACAGTTTGGGCTCGCTCCTCTCACGGAGTTGCCCTACCCGTATGGGAGGCATTACACGCCGGGTGCCGCCGCGCTACCAGATACCTATCCCCAAATGACAGAAGGATTTCCAGACTGGCGCTCTGCACAATTCGAAACGATAGAAATGAAACGCGGCTCGGTACTTTTCTATCCGCGTGGCACCTGGCATCAGACGCGAGCGAGCGCAGCAGACTCCTTTTCTTTATCGATCATCATAGAACCGCCTGCGGTCGTTGACTGCGTGATCGAGCAGTTACGACTCTTGATGTTGCAAGATTCGCGCTGGCGCAAACCGTTGTATGGAGCGTGGGGTGATGGTCGCAGTCGCGAGTCTGCCTTTACGCAAGCGGCGGAACTCTTGCGCGAGATCCCGGCGATCGCCAGCGCCATTACTCCCAAGGACCTTGTGCGACCCACGCTTGCGCAGGAACACCAGTTGGCCGCGATCGACCGGGACAGTCGCTTTCAGAGAGTGCCGCTCGCCGGCGTGGCATTTGACGATTCGACAGAAGCGGCAGACAGTGCGCTGGAATGGGTGCGTGTAACCATCAAGGACGAACATGCGATCGAGCACACCCTCGGTCGAATCGAGGTGCCACGTCAGTACCGGGAGGTCGTTAGTTGGTTAGGAACACAAGGCGCGCCTTTCAGTGCAGATCTGGTCGCGTCCCGATTCCCGGCGATTCCATTCGAGGATCACAAAAAGTTGCTGGAGATCTGTACGCAGATAGGTCTGCTGAAACTGCTGTCGTTTCCCGCCCTGCGCAGCGTCGTCAGGAGTTAGGCCTATTTTCGCGTGAGTTTCCCCTCGAGAAAACCACCGAAATGTTTGTCTGATTCAAGGATGTGACGCATGAGCCACTCCTTCAAGAAATCCATGACTTCGGGTCCGATGTCAGTCGCTCCCGAAGCGAGGCGCTCTCGAAGCTCAGCTGTCTGCTGCAGCAACTTTTTATGTATCGCCTGGTGCTGCGCAAACTCGCGGTAGTTATTTTCTTTCATCAGTCTTTCTTCCAGGCGAAAATGCTGCTCGCTAAACTCGATCAGCTCGTCCAGTTTTTCTATTGCGGCGGTTCGAGGTTGATCGGAGGCCACCAGACCCTGTAGCTCGGCCAACAGTGTTATTGACTGCTGGTGATCGGCATCTATGAAATCGATGCCTACGCTCAGGTTAGGGCTCCAATCTACAAACGCCATGTCCAAATCTCAGCTAGAGCCAACTTGGCTTCGCTGCCAATGTCAAACAGCCCAATCGAAAAGTCAATATCTT
>QKEI01000089.1 GCA_003251795.1 Candidatus Muproteobacteria bacterium | reverse complement strand
CGATTGGGCAAGAAGGACACGCCGCTTTGCGAAACTAAGACCGTACCGCCTACCCACAAGCCACCCTGTTTCCGTTTGAACCGATCGATTGCCCAAAACGCAGCCGTGGGCATTAAGGCTGAAGGCGTCGCACGCGGGATAAACACGTTCGCGAGCTTGCGGATGTTAAGGCTACTCATGCGCGGCCTAACTAGAAATAGACGTACTATCTGCAGCTTATAACAGAGATCAAACAAACTCCATTTGGTGATTTCGACCCACGAACGGTGACTTACCGTCGGGACCGCCAGCCGGTCTTAGCGTGGTAGGCCGAAAACATTTCATGCGCGGGGACCGTCGGACGGTTTTCGGTAGCGCGCCTTGGGCTAACAGGTTGTCGCCTAAGGACAGTATTGCTCGCTGTGTCGGATATATAGTCAGGTGCTGGCAGCAAAGCGCCGGAGAGAATGGACATGGAGCGAGCGGGAATTGTGGTTCTCGCGTGGTTTGCAATCGGTTGTTTGGTATCACTTGTTGTTGGTCAAATTATTGGGAAGGGCAGTAGGCCTGATGATCGGCATTCGATCGTTGCAAAGCATTACAGCGAGCCAGGGCGTCCCACAGACGTGAAGCGTGGCGAGCGACGCAGCATCGAAAGAGCAGGTCAGCGCTAAGGGTTAAGGCAGAGACAATGAAGCGTGACAACAGAGGCGAGCACTTAGAGCACGAAGCGCAAACACGCCTAGGTGAGCTACTCGACCCGCTCACGGCCATCGCCTGTTATGCCGATGCGTGTCTCGTAAACTTAAAACGCAGCTATAGGCCAACGGCGACGCTAGGTAATGCGTTGCAGGAAATCTCTGCGCAAGCCCATCGGGCCGGTGCGCTCGTGAGGGAGCTGAGGAAGCTGATTGACGAAGCCGGGACGGTACGTGGCCGTGTCAATTGAGACGCGTGACTTGCGCTGCAGGTTAGCGATGCGACTAGGGTCTTTACCAACAGAGCGCTTAAGTTGCCACGGCATGCTCGGTTTGCGCCGCTTCCCAGCCGAGAATTGCGAGCTTACGCTCCGGTCCCCAGCGGTAGCCGCCGATCAGACCGGACTTGCGGATGACGCGGTGGCACGGAATGAGGTAGGCGATCGCGTTGCTGCCGACCGCCTGGCCGATGGCCTGATTCCCGCGGCCGCGATAGCCGAGCGCGCGGCCGAGGTGTTCGTAGCTCGTGAGCGCGCCGACCGGCACGCGCAGCAGCGCCTCCCACACCTTCACCTGAAACGGCGTGCCGCGCAACAACAGGCGCACCGTCGGCGTACGGCGTCCGGAACTCCCGGCACGGGAAAAGATACGCTCGGCAATGGTGTGCGTCGCACGCTGGTCATGTCGCAGCCGCGCGTGCTCCCAGCCGGCGCCAAGCTCGTCCAGCGCGGCCTCGCGTTGCCCGTCGACCACAAAGGCTAGACCGCAGACACCGCGTTCCGTCGTCATCAACAAACACTCACCGAAGGGGCTGGGATGGAAGCCATAATCGATAGTCAGCCCGCGCCCCCGCTGCTTGTATTCACCGGGGCTCATCGCTTCCCAGGTGATAAAAAGATCGTGCAGCCGGCCGGGCCCCGACAGGCCGACCTCGAAGGCGGCGTCGAGCAGGTTAGTCGATTGCCGCAGACGTTCTTTCGCGTGCGCGAGCGTGATGTACTGCAGGAACCGTTTCGGGCTGATGCCGACCCAATGCGTAAAGGTCCGCTGGAAGTGATATTCGCTGAGCCCCGCGTGCTCGGCGATCTCCGTGAGTTCCGGCTGCGTAGTGTAATTTTCCGCAAGGTATGCCAGCGCCTTGGCGACACGAGCATAGTCACGCGAGCGCGCGCCCAACTCCTGCACCGTCGGCGCGCGCAGTTCGGATGTGTCGTCGTTCTCTAACTGTTTAGGCATGGATGGGGTCATCTCAGGGCCGCCAGAATGGTTTGCTAGCCTCGCACTCGGCGTCCGCTCGACTGACGCCGATGTCTCTTAGCAATCGGTCGTCCAACGCCATTAGCGCCTGGCGTTGACGAGCGCGCTCATGGAACTGTAGCAGCATATCAACGAATCGTAAGACGCTCCAACGTCGCACCGTGGGCGCGGTGGTGTTTGCGCAATTAAACGTCAGCGAATACTTGGCGGTTGTCATGTGGTCGTCCTTCTCGGTGATACGGGCAGCAGATTACAGGTGTCGGCTGGCGCCGCCCACCCGATTCTTGCTGGAGTTCTCGCCAGACAGGCGCCTGTGCTAACGTCGCTGCGGAAACCGTTTCGGTACTGATAGGAGGATCCATGCCAGCCACACTCGACACATTCAAGAAGGACTACGCCAAGGCTTGGGCTGCCTACGAGCAGCTGAGAGATGCGTGCGACCAAGCGGGTCCGCTGGACGGAAAGACCCGGGAGTTGATAAAGATCGGCATTTCGGTGGCGCTGGAGCACGGTGGAGGGCTGGTGGCCCATATCTCGCAAGCGAAAAAGGCGGGCGCGCAACCGCCGGAGATCTATCAGGCTATTTTGTTGGCAACGGGGCTCGCGGGTTTTCCTGTTGTTCTGGGGGCGATGGCGACGGCCAAGAAATATCTCAAGCCGTGACGCTCAGGGGTGGGCCCATCTGTACAGCACAATGCGGTTATTATAGGTGTCGGCGATCCAGACGTGCCCGTCGCGGGCGACCACCCCTTCCAGGCCATTGAACTGATCGTTCCCGCGCCCGGCTTTGCCGGTACCGATAGTCGTGACCAGCCGCCGCTCACGGTCGAAGATCTTCACCTGGTGGTTCATCTGGTCGGCGACATAAAGCCAGCCCTTTTCATCGAACCCGATATATTTCGGTTCTCGGAAGTCCTGTTGCAGCATGCCCAGCGAGCGCAGCTCGGCATCAAAAAACTGGATGCGATTGTTACCGGGATCGGCTACGTAAATGATCTGGTCGGGACCTATTTCGATGTCGTGCGGGCGGACGAACTGGCCGGCGTCGCGGCCGGAGGAACCGGAACTGCGGTGGGCCTTGTCACCGATGAATATGACGATATTGTTGCTACCCGCATTCGTCACGTAGACCGTATGTGCGGTGCCGGGCGCCACGCCTTCGGGGCTGTTGAGCCCGCCACGCAGCTCGCCGACGTAGCTACCCTTTATCCCGTCGACCCGGTAGATGGCTATGCGGTCATTACCGCTGTCGGCGACGAGCAAGCGACCCTCGCTGTCGAAAGCGACATCGTGTGGGCTTGAGAGCTCGCCCGCGCCAATTGTACCGACGCTCTTGAGCGATTTTGCGTCGAGCACCTTAACCACATCATTGCCGAGATCCGCGACATACAGATAGCGCCCGCCGGGATCGAGCGTGACATCATGTGGGCGTGAGAACGATTTGTCCGAGATTGTAACGAGTGTTGGCCCTTCGTTCTCCGCCAGCGTAGCAGCGGTGGTCGCCGCAAAGAGCGCAGCGGCCATCATGGTCTGGTGTGCGCGTGTTCTTGGAACTCGGTTGGACGGCATGACGCGCATTGTAATGGAAATCCCCCAGTTATGGGCTGGGCGGTTCTAGAAGTGAGAAAGACCAGCTGAAGATTACGGAATTAATCTACCGGAGAGAGACTAGCGAGTGCCCGCCACCTTGATACAGTTGCGTCCCGCGCTCTTGGCGCGGTACAGAGCTCGGTCGGCGCGCGCAAAAAATGTCTTGTCGCTATCTTT
>QKEI01000212.1 GCA_003251795.1 Candidatus Muproteobacteria bacterium | reverse complement strand
TCCGACCTTGAGCACTTCTACGGCGGGACCGTATTTTTCAAAATAGGCAGCTTTCATATTTTTTGTATCTCTCTGTCAAGTTTGGCTCGCCTGACTGAACCAAGGGGCGCGCTCGCGACCCTCGGTTTCATCGCGCCCCTGAAGCCTCGGCCGCCTTCACCAATGCGCGCTCGATGCGCGGAAACCATAGGCCCAAGGTAATGGCACGCATGGCCATGAATATCATGAACGATAGCCACAGCCCGTGATTGTGCCATAGTGGTATCAGCACCCAGCTTGCCGCAACGTAAACGAGCAGCGACAGCAGCATGCTATTGCGCATCTCAACCGTCCGTGTGGCACCGATGTAGATGCCGTCAAACTGGAAGCTCCAAACCGAGATAATGGGAGACAGCAGCACCCACGGCAAGTAATCGGCAGCCGCCGCCCGCACCGTGTCGATGCCGGTGATGATCCCTATGATCTGGTGGCCCAGGGTCGCGTACAGCACGGTGTAGATGCCGGCAACGATGAGCGCCCACAGCGTGGTTGCGCGCACCGCTGACAGGTAGGCAGTACGATTGCGTGCGCCATAAGCGCCCCCGGCGAGCGCCTCGACGGCATGCGCAAAACCATCAAGGCCATAGGACATGAAATAATGCAGATGCAGCAACACGGCATTGGCAGCCAGCGTGATTTCGCCGAGGCGCGTGCCCATGGCAGTGAAGTAGAAGAATGCGCCAATCAAGGACAGCGTGCGCAGGAAGATGTTGACGTTGACGTGCAACAATGCGCGCAGTCGCGGACCGTAGAGTATATGGCTCCAGATCCATTGGCCGCCGATACGCTGCAAATTGATGTGCACCACCCATAGGCCAAAGGCCAGCGCCATGTATTCACTGAGCAGCGATGCAAGGGCAACGCCCGCGACGCCCCAGCCCATTACCAGCACGAAAAAAAGATCGAGTAAGACATTGGCGATATTGAGCACCAGTTGCAAAGCCAGGGCGGCACGGGTGTTCTGTACGCCTATCAAGTAGCCGAGCAAAGCGTAATTCGCTAGTGTCGCCGGGGCGCTCCAGACGCGAATCACGTAGTAGCTCGCTGCCAACGACTCAAGCTCTGAGCTGCCCTCGAGCACCCAAAAGGCCAGCGCACGGATCGGTGCCTGCAGCAAGACGATAGCCATGCCGAGCACGCCAGCCAGTAGCAACCCGCGCGCGAGTGTGGAGCGCACCTCGTTGGCGTCGCCGCCGCCATAGGCCTGGGCAATGAATCCGGTAGTGCCCATGCGCAGGAAGCCGAAACCCCAGAAAATGAAATTGAAGATAACGGCACCGAGCGCGACGGCGCCGATGTAGGCGGGGTCGGGCAGGTGACCGACGACAGCGGTATCCACTGCACCGACCAGCGGTACCGACATGTTTGACACGATGATCGGTCCGGCCAATCGCCAGACACGGCGATGCCAGCCGCGGGCGGTGGTCGGAAGTGTGCTGTCGGATTCTTTCAAAAGTGTTCTTGTTGTTTTATCTGCAACAGGGAGTAGCCGGGTAAAGGAGCAGGCCGTGCCGCGACTTGTATTGCCTATTTGCTGTCCGACGCTTCGATCTCGGCGCGGTGCAGCTTCACCAGTTCAGCCAAACTTGCTACCTCGAGATCCGGCGACACGGACTCGCCGGGCATCGCAGTGGCGCCACTCCCTGCTTTGCCCCGGCGCCGGTTTACCCAGACAGTCGCCAAACCAGCCGCCTTGGCGGGCACGATATCGTGAAACAGGCTCTGCGCCGTGTGCAAAATCCCGGACTTGGTCACGCCCATTTCGGCAAGCGCTTTGATCAAGACTTCAAAATTGCGCGGATCCGGCTTGTATGAACCGACATCCTGCGCAGTGATGATCTTGTCGAAGCTGACGCCGAGTGCCTTGTTGCTTTCTGCAAACGAAGCACGGTCAACGTTCGAAAGGATCACGAGCTTATAGTGCTGCTTTAGGTACTGAAGGGAGGACGCCGTATCCGCAAAGGCGGGCCATCGGCCAATCGAGCCACCGAACGCCAGCGCATCATTATCGGTTGCGGGAATCTCCCAACGGGCGGCGAGCTCGAGATACACAGACTGCAACACCTGCGGGTAGGGTTTATCGGGCATCTGTGCCTGGTGTCCCGGCTCAATGGCGGCG
The DNA here is from genome assembly GCA_003251795.1 of Candidatus Muproteobacteria bacterium. GTDB lineage: Bacteria > Pseudomonadota > Gammaproteobacteria > Acidiferrobacterales > SPGG2 > SZUA-472. Next base: position 1,547 of record QKEI01000212.1, on the reverse strand, counting down.
AAGGTTTCCAGTATTTCATCGTCGCTAATGGTCAAGCCATGGCTCGCGACCCACGGCCTGAGCGCATCCAGCAGGCCCTGTTCCCAATTGATCAGTGTGCCGTAACAGTCGAAAGTAAGTGCCGCAAAATCGCTGAGCTTCATTGTGCCTGCTTCTCTAGTGTGGTCTCATCTGCGCAGACTCTGTGCGATCTCCAGATAATCGGGATCTCCCGGTGTGATGAAACCCCGGCGTACCAAGAAATCGATGATCACCAACGCGCAGTTGAATTTGAAATTGGTAGTGTTGGCGACCACGTCCATCACCTCGTCCATGGACCACAGGTAGAACGCTTCGACTTCACCGTCCACCGGACGGGGCTCGAAGTCAGGTGGAAGCTCAAGATCGCACACAAATTGCACATCCGGTTTGAGTCCTTCCGGTACCTCCTTACGATAAGAGATGGCACCGGTGAAGATCGCCTGTTGCGCGATATCGGCGGGTATGCCGGCCTCTTCCGAACATTCCTTGATGATGTTGTCGCGTAGCGTGATGTCGATCGGTAGACCGCCGGCAACCATATTATCGAGCATGCCTGGATAGGTTGGTTTGTCGCGTGCGCGCCGGGCGATCCACATCTTGATCGTGTTGCCGATGCGCACGAAACCGTTGAGATGTACACCGTAGGCGCGCATGCCGAGGCACGGAAACGCCGCGCGTTCCATCTGTAGCAGCGGTGCGGCACCGAAGGTGGGTGCTACCGGGTAGTCCTCGTCACGCCAGGCCGGGATGACACCGCTATCACGCAGTGCCTCAAGCGCCGACTTTACGGCTGCTGAACGCGCGTCGAAGGAATCGAGCGCCGGATTCAAGGTAACGCGCTGTTGTTCGACCTCGAATACATCTCGGTAATCTTTCAATCGCTCTGCTATATCATGGCGCACCCAACCGAGATTGTGTCGAGCGATGCGCAGCGGGCGAAACCGACTGAGATCGTGTTCATTACTTTCGTTGATACGATCGAGAAAACTCATTACTTCGTGAAGTACGTATTTGCTGAAAGCAGTATAACGATTAATCTCTTACGGCTCATGAATCACGCATAAATCGGAAAGCGCTGGCACAGCTCCGCCACCCGCGCGCGGACGCCGCACTCACTGGCGTTGTTGTTTTGCGGGTGCTCGCGCAGACCATCGAGCACATCTGCGATCCAATGGCCGATGTCCTGAAATTCGGGCTCGCTGAAACCGCGAGTGGTGCCGGCAGCAGCGGACAAGCGTACGCCGGAGGTCACCGTCGGGGGTTGAGCATCACCGGGTATGGCGTTCTTGTTACACGTAAGACCCGCAGCCTCCAAACTGGCGACCGCGGCCTTGCCGGTTAGCCCCTGAGGTCGCAAGTCGAGCAACATGAGCGCCGTATCGGTGCCGCCGGAGACCAGTTTGTAGCCGCGCGCCTGCAATGTGGCCGCCATTTGCCTGGCGTTGTCGACCAGCTTCTTTGCGTACTCACGAAATTCAGGACGAAGCGCCTCTCCCAGGCACACGGCTTTGCCGGCGATAGCATGC
>QKEI01000154.1 GCA_003251795.1 Candidatus Muproteobacteria bacterium | reverse complement strand
CGCGTCGCAGGAAATTGTTGCGTCTCTGCGACACTTGCGGCTGATTTCGGCTGACGAACAACCATCGATGGTAGCGTTAAGCGGCGGCGTGTCGTCGGACATCTGGCGGGTTGATCTCGCGCAAGGCCCGGTATGCGTCAAGCGGGCCTTGCCGCGGCTCAAGGTCCAGGCACTTTGGGAAGCACCGATAGCACGCAATGCCTACGAGTGCGCGTGGATCGAAACGGTGGCGAAGATCTATCCGCACGCGGTGCCGAAGATCATCGCCCATGACAGCCATGCAGGGTTGTTCGTCATGCAGTATCTCGATCCGGCGCACTACCCTGTATGGAAGGAACGATTGCATGCCGGCGACGCCCAGGCCGCATTTGCCGCGCGTGTCGGCACGACGCTCGCCGGCATCCATCGCGCCACGGCCGATAACAAGACGCTGGCGCGGCGCTTCGCAACCGATGAAATATTTTACGCTTTGCGACTGGAGTCTTACTTAGTTGCCACCGCGAGACGGCATGCGGATCTGGCCGATGTGCTACAGGCGCTCGTTCGGGTTACAGCGCAGACCAAGCTCACGCTGGTCCACGGTGATGTCAGCCCAAAAAACATCCTGATCGGAAAGCAGGGACCGGTATTTTTAGATGCCGAATGTGCTTGGTACGGCGATCCCGCTTTCGATCTCGCTTTCTGTATCAATCATTTCTTGCTCAAGTGCCTATGGACACCGCGCGCCGCGAGAGATTTCCTGACCTGCTTCACCGCGATGGCAAGCGCCTACCGTGCGGCCGTGACCTGGGAACCTAAGGATGAGCTGGAACAGCGAACGGCACGTTTGCTGCCGGGATTGTTTCTTGCCCGTGTCGACGGCAAATCTCCAGTGGAGTATCTGACGAAGGAACGCGACAAAGATCGCGTACGCCGCGTCGCTATGAAATTGCTGAATGATCCACCGACACGTCTGGAACAGGTACGAGTCGCCTGGGCCAAGGAACTCGGGTTGTGAGTGCCACGAAGATAGCCACGGTACACGGCCGCCGCGTGTGGGATTCACGCGGGCGTCCGACAGTGGAAGCCGAGGTGCACCTGGCCAGTGGTGTGAGTGGGCGTGCGATCGCCCCCGCCGGCGCGTCGACCGGTTCCGGCGAGGCACGCGACCTGCGCGACGGTGGCGAGCGCTTGGGTGGCTATGACGTGCAGCAGGCGGTGGTCAACATCAATAGCGAGATCGCCGAGGCACTGAACGGAGTCGACGCCGCTGACCAAGCCGGTGTCGACGGCATACTTATCGAGCTCGACGGTACGTCGGACAAATCGCGGCTCGGCGGTAATGCCTGTGTGGCGGTATCGATGGCGGTGGCACACGCCGCCGCTGCGGCGTGGCAGCGACCGCTTTGGCGCCATCTGCTCGGTGATAGCGAGGCAGTGTTGCCGTTGCCACAGATTCAGATCTTTGGCGGCGGTGCGCACGCCGACGGGCGCGTGGACATACAGGATTTTTTGGTGGTGGCGCTGGGCGCCGAGAGCTTTGCGCAGGCGCTTGAATGGACTGCCGAAGTCTATCGCGAGGCGGGTACTATCATGGCCGAGCGCGGAGAGCGGCACGGCGTGGCCGACGAAGGCGGTTGGTGGCCGGCATTCTCCACCAATGAGGAGGCCCTGGATACGCTAGTACATGCAATCGAGGCGGCAGGTTTCACTGTGGGTGATGACATAGCGATTGCGCTTGATGTGGCTGCTTCCCAGCTCGCGCACGGTGGGCGCTATCGGCTCGGTCTCGAAAAGCGCGAGCTCGATAGCGATGCCTTCGCTGATCTGTTGATCCGTTGGATCGAGCGCTATCCCATCGTTTCTATCGAGGACCCCCTGGCGGAAAATGACGAGCAGGGTTGGCGCCAGTTCACCCAGGCCGTTGGTGCTCGTGTCCAGATCGTCGGCGATGATCTGCTCGTAACCAACGCCGAGCGCGTACGGCATGCCGCGGCGCAAGGCCTGTGCAACGCGGTGCTGCTCAAGCCGAACCAGGCGGGCACGTTGACGGAGACCCGGGCTGCGCTGGATGCGGCGCGTGCAGCCGATTTCCGGGCGATTATCTCGGCGCGCTCGGGCGAGAGCGAAGATGTCACGATCGTGCACCTTGCCATTGGTTGGCGTGTGCAGCAGCTCAAAGTAGGATCCTTTGCACGTTCTGAGCGCATGGCTAAATGGAACGAAGGGCTGCGCATTGCCGAGAGTTTGGGCACCGAGGGACACTTTGCCACCGATATTTTCCGAGAACCGTAACTAGGGAGAGTAACAGTGGAAGGTTTCATTGGTCATGCCGTATCGGTGTTCCTGGGGTTCTTCGCCATCATGAACCCCATCGCCAACACGCCGGTGTTTCTCGGTTTGACGACCGGGGACAGCGAGGATATCCGGCGCCGCGTGGCGCGCAAGGCATTGGTCTTCGCCTTCGTGATCATTGTCGTTTTCTGCGCGGTCGGCAAGTTCATCTTCGAACTCTTCGGTATCACCTTGGACGCCTTTCGTGTTACCGGCGGGTTGCTGATATTCCTCGTGGGTTTCCACATGCTTCAGGGTGAGCAATCGCGCGTGCACCAGCCGAGCGCGCAAGATGTACAGAAGCATCTCGACGCTGAGCTCGAAGTCGCTATGACGCCGCTGGCCATGCCCATTCTGGCGGGTCCCGGCACGATCGCCACCGCCATGAACTTCGCTTCTGGCGGGAGCATGGTGGATTTCGGGGTAACGGTGGCCGCTTTTTTTCTGCTCTGCGTTATTTCCTATGTGTTCTTCGTGTCGGGCGAGCGTTTCGTCAGCTACCTCGGCGACAACGGCATCAAGGTGGTCACGCGCCTCATGGGGTTGATCCTGGCGGTGATCGGCACGCAGATGTTCATCGCCGGCGTTGAGGGCGCAGTAACCTCATTCAGGGGTGGTTGACCTCAGAAGTCAGCGGTTAGGCGCACTCCTGGTATCCAGCCTGTCGGACCGCCGCCGGCGTCGAGCTCCTCATTCATATATTGCAGGTCGAGCGTGACCGCGAAGTGCCGCTTTGGCACCAAGCGCGCGTAGACCTCCAACACCTGGATGCGGTCAATACCGGTGTTGCCGCCGACGACGTAGGCATAGCCGATCCCGATATTGTCCCTTGACCGGTGCCAGATCTTGCCACTGATGTTGACGCCGCCGGAATAGAGAGCGCTGAAGTCAACCGCGGCATCTTGCTCTTGCCACGCCAGTCGCATAAAACCGCCGAAGACGTCACCGAGCTGCTGGTCAAAGGAAAGAGAGATCCCGCCACGCCGCTCGAGGGTGGTGCCTGCCGGGTTGAGGAACTCCTTGGTCGTTCCACCTAGGGTGATACGATAATTTCCTTGACCGAGGTGCGTCGCGATGGCGTAAGCGACCTGCATCCCGAAAAACGAATAATTGTTGCCGTCATCGTTTTCGCCAACGTTCATGACGACGCCATGCACACTCCATTGGTTCGTCTTCCATTGCACCGCGGCACCGATGTCGTACGATGGCAGCAAGAGCTCGCTATCGAACGCCTGATTCATGAACTGATTGAATTCATCGTTTATATAGGCATTCTGATCGAGGTAGTCCGTAGCATCGATCAAACCAACGGTGGCACCGAGCATCTTGTCTTGCTCGTTCCTGAAAAGGCGCTGATACCATGTCGTTAATAGATAATCGCGGCCGCGGCCATTGATGTCTTTTACGTCATCCTCGAGGTCGGCGGACCAGGGAGCGAGCGCGAAGGGTGTGTCGTCGTTCAGACCGTTGCCGGCGGCGAATCCCAGCTTGGCGTAGACCTGGTCGCGTGGCGTAGGTCGAAAGTCGACCCGGGGCTGGAAAACTAGCGCACCGCCGCCTTCGTCTTCTCCTCCGTCGTCGCGCTCGAGGAACTGATACTGCGCTGCGCCGGCTACTAGGCCGGTGATGGATAGCTTGTCGTTAACGTCGTAAGCATTGGCCAGCGAGAAATAGGCGGCCAGGTGCATGCCCACGAGACCGGCGAGAACGCGTAGCCTGGTGATTCGACGCGCCGCTAGCGCGACCCAGGCCATCTCGACCCGCACGCAGCCGCCTCGGGGTTTTCAGAGAGGACGCAGCCTGTGGCCAAGCGCTGGGATCAGCTCGGCGAGGGGACCTGGGCGACGCCGATCATGGTGTCGCGCGTGACGAGTGTTGCCAGCTCGTCCTCGCTCATGTGCCCCGTACCTTCGGGACGCATCGGCAGCACGAGATAGCGCATATCGGCGGTGCTGTCATGTACCCGCACATCGACATCATCCGGCAGCCGGGTTCCGAATTCGGTGAGCACGGCGCGCGGCTCGATCACGGTGCGGGAACGATAGTTGCGGCTCTTGTACCAGGCGGGTGGAAGACCGAGCAACATGCGCGGATAGCAGGAACAGAGTGTACAGACAATCACGTTGTGTACGTTCGGCGTGTTCTCCACGACCACCAGCTTCGTCGGCCCCATATCGATGCCGAGCTCTTCGACGGCCGCTGTGCCATCGGCAAGCAGGCGCGCCTTGTAGGCGGGGTCTACCCAGGCGCGCGCCACGACGCGTGCGCCTTGCGCCGGTGTGCGCGCATCCATCGCCTCGATCGCACGGCGCATCTCATCGGCCGTAAACACGCCCTTCTCGATCAGAAGCTCCCTGACGGCGTCAGCCAAATACTGGTAATGGCCCTGCGGTTCCGTTTGCTCGATCGCGGCGTGCGGATGTCCGTGGTCGTGCGGATGCTCACTCATTTTTTTGCTCCTTTGCTGGCGGGCTTGAGCCAATGCTCGAAGATCTCGATATCGACGGTATCGTCATCCATGCCGTTGTAACTGGACCATACCTCGGTCTGGCGGAAGCGTACGCGGTACAACGGCCGCTTCGGTAGACCGTCGCGCCCGTAGGCGAGCTCCTCCGGATTGGCAAACTTGCCGCAGATGCGCTCGATCACACCTGTCTTGCCGCGGATGTAATAGGGCGTGCGGCAATGTTTTTTCGGGTAGCGCTTATCGACGCTGACCCGTTCTCCCGGTGCGAATCGCGCGTTCACGGCTTTGCTTCCCGCCGGCTGCGCAATTGGACGATGCGCGCATCGATCTCTTTCTGAGTCAGCACGCCTTTCTCGACCAGAATGCCGGTGATGGACGCGATCCAGCGCTCGTAGTAGCCGAGCTTGTCATAGGCATCGGGGCCCAGGCTTTCGATGCCGCGGCGCAGCTCATCGACGCGCAGCAGCCGCCGCTGCTTGTCACTGAGCAGCATCATGATGGCATCGACACGCTTTTCCCAGAAGGCGGCTTCGTGCTCGCCGCGGTCAACCGGCCCGGCCGGCAGACCCCCCATGTCGTGATGGGCACGATCCTTATTTTCAACCATGTCCGCTATTATCGAACTTATCATTGCCGGCGCAAAGCGCTGGCCGGCGCTACGACCAAAACGATACTATGCGTTTTTCGTTTCCCGAGATCGCCGGTGTCAGCGAAAGGCGACTGGCGAGCCCCGCCTACGGTCTGGGTCACACCCCATCAAGGGGGCTTGGATAGGGTGTCTCGTCGGGAGGTGCCGGAGCCGTGCAGTGATACCGGTGATCCAGGTATGAATCAGGCGACAAGAGAGAAAGTCGACAGTTTGCCGCAGTTACCGGTGGGTTTCGGTTATGGCTCGCTCATGTGGAAACCGGGCTTTGTCCATGTAGAAGTGCGCGCTGCCCGTATCTGCGGCTATCATCGCGCGCTGTGTGTGCGCTCTTGGGTGTACCGCGGCACGCCCGAGGTGCCCGGGCTCGTAGTCGGGCTCGATCGCGGCGGCTCTTGCATCGGTCGCGCCTTCCGCGTGTCGGCTGCCGACAAGGATGCGGTCGCAAATTACCTATATGAGCGGGAGCTTGCTACCAACGTCTACCTGCCGAAGTTGGTGCCAGTACAACTCGATGATGGTCGACGGGTTTCAACACTCACGTTTATCGTTGACCGCTCGCATGTCCAATATGCGGGCAGATTAAGCGCGGAGGAGGCCGCTATTATCGTCCGCGGCGCGCATGGTCGCCACGGCCCCAACACCGAGTACATCAGCCGCACGGTTGAACATCTCGATGAGCTCGGCATTGCCGACAGCCTGTTGCATGAGGTACAGGCGCTGCTCGGCGCACGCAAAACTTAAGCCGCACTAAGCTTGTTCTTGTGCAACCAGTTTCTCGTAAGCGGGCAGCGTCAGGAAGTCGGAAAACTCGTCCGCCAGCACCAGGCTGTCGAGGATCTCGGTCACATCGCGATAATAGCGCTCATTGATGCCGCCGAGCCTTTTCAGCTCATCATCGCGCAACTGTTTGTACAGATCTGCTGTAACGCTACGTCCATCGTCGAGCTTCGCACCGTTGTGCACCCACTGCCAGAGCTGCGAACGTGAGATCTCTGCCGTGGCGGCATCCTCCATCAGATTGAAGATGGCGACGGCACCCAAACCGCCGAGCCAGTTGTCCATATATTGCAAAGCTACGCTGATGTTGTTGCGTACGCCCCCTTCGGTCACGGTACCACCGGGGACCTTGAAGTTGATGAGCTCACTGGCCTGCACCTTCACGTCCTCGCGCAAACGTTCCAACTGGTTCGGGCGCTTGCCGAGCACCTTGTCGAATTCTTCCGTAGCCACACCTACGAGATCGGGATGCGCCACCCAGGTTCCATCCATGCCGTCGCTCGACTCGCGTTGCTTGTCCTCGCGCACTTTCGGGATGGCGACCTCGTTGACGGTCGGATCCCGGCGGCTCGGGATAAACGCCGCCATGCCGCCGATCGCATGCGCGCCGCGCTTATGGCAGGTACGGATCAATAGCTCGGTGTAGGCGCGCATAAAGGGTACAGTCATCGTCACCTGTGCGCGATCCGGAAGCACGAGGCCGCGTTGGCGGCGGAATTTCTTGATGATGCTGAAGATATAATCCCAGCGACCAGCGTTCAGGCTGCAACCGTGCTCGCGCAGCTCGTACAAGATCTCTTCCATATCGAAGGCGGCCAGGATCGTCTCGATCAACACGGTGGCGCGGACGCTACCGCGGGGAATACCCAGCGTGTCTTGCGCGTGATTGAATACATCATTCCACAGACGCGCCTCGAGGTAATTCTCGATTTTTGGCAGATAGAAGTACGGTCCACTGCCGCTAGCCAGCAGCTCTTTGGCGTTGTGGAAGAAGAACAGCCCAAAGTCGAACAAGGCACCGGATATCGGTTCGCCGTCAACCAGCACATGGTTTTCCGGCAAATGCCAGCCGCGCGGGCGCACGAGTAGCGTCGCCACGGTGTCGTTCAGTGTGTAGTGTTTGCCGTCTTCGGAGACGAACTCGAGGGTGTCGCGGGTCTTATCCTTGAGGTTGATGTGCCCCTCCATCATGTTGCTCCAGGTGGGGGAAAGCGCATCCTCGAAATCCGCCATGAATACCTTGGCCCCGGAGTTAAAGGCATTGATCATCATGCGCCGATCAACCGGGCCGGTGATTTCGCAGCGCCGATCAGCGAGATCGGCCGGTGCCGGGGCTACCTTCCAGTTCGCCTTGCGTACGTTGGCTGTTTCCTTCGGGAAGTCGGGCATCTGCCCGGCATCGAGAGCGGCTTGCACCTCACCGCGACGCTTCAACAGGCTGAGGCGGGTGGGATTGAACTTTCGGTGCAGTTCGGCCACGAAGCGCAGGGCCTCGGCTGTGAGCACCTGCTGCTCCCATTCGGGGGTTATCTTGCCCGTAACTTCGACCCCTTGGACTTGACGCTTGGCTAACATGATTATTCTCCCTACATAACTGGATAAGGATGTGCCCCCAGCTGGCAATTTGAAAAGGCGTAAAAGCCCCCGCCCAGGCGGCCGTCAGCGCTTAGATTAGGGTTTTAGTGCGCGTAACACCCGACGGGGAGCTACCTCAGACCCAAGATAGTACCACGGGTGGTCGGGGATGAGGTCAAGACCGTTGGCCAGACCAGGGTTTTCGCAGCTGATCGGGTTCAAGGGGCTGTCGCCGCTCGCGTGGCCCTAAGCGGGGGAATCCAGCAGTTCGATCCAATGTACCACCGGGATTTCGGAGCGACTCTTCAGGTGCGCTAGGCAGCCAATATTGGCGGTCGCGATCAGCTCGGGCCCGCCAGAGCTGAGCGCCTTAAGCTTATTGGCCAGCAGCCGCTGGGAAAGCCGTTCCTGCAGGATCGAATACGTACCTGCCGACCCGCAGCACAGATGCGAGTCCGGCACCGGCGTGAGCTCGAAACCGAGCTTGCCGAGCACCCCCTCGACGACGCCGTTGAGCTGCTGTCCATGTTGCAGGGTGCACGGCGACTGAAAAGCGATACGGCGTCGGCGGCACGACAGCGCCGAAAGATCGGTACCGGCCAAGACCTCGCCGATGTCACGCGTCATCATTGTCACGCGTGCCGCTTTCTCGGCATAGCGCGGATCACCACGCAACAGGTGGCCATATTCCTTGACCATGGCGCCGCAGCCGCTCGCCGTCATGACGATGGCCTCGGCGCCCGCTTCGATTTGTGGCCACCACGCATCGATCAATCGGCGCATGAAATCGAGCCCTTCCTCCTGTGCAGTGAGGTGATAGCTCACCGCGCCGCAGCAGCCGGCACCAGGCGTCGGTACCAGGCTGATGCCAAGGCGATCGAGTACGCGCGCGGCCGCGGCATTGATCGCGGGCGCCAGCGCCGGTTGTACGCAGCCGTCGAGCACCAGCATGCGCCGGCTGTGACGTGACACTGGCCAAGTTCCCGCAGGTTCGGCGGCTATGATCGAGCGTTTGACTTTCGGCGGTAGCAGCGGGCGCAACGCTCTACCCACACCTAATAAGGTGGCGAAGCGTGATGTATAGGGCAGCACTGCCCGCAAACCCCAGCGCTGCAACCGGTCGAAAAACGCACGCGATACCTTCTCATCCACGATCTTGCGACCGATGTCGGCAAGACGGCCGTACTTGACGCCGGAAGGACAGGTGGTCTCACACGCCCGACAGGTTAGGCAACGATCCAGATGCAACTGGGTACGCGTCGTGGCTGCGTGGCCTTCCAGTACCTGCTTAATAAGGTATATGCGCCCGCGCGGACCATCGAGCTCGTCGCCCAACAGCTGGTAGGTGGGACACGTTGCCGTGCAGAAGCCGCAATGCACGCAGGCGCGCAGGATCGCATCGGCTTCACGCCCCTCGGGTGTATCTCTTACAAAATCGGCAAGCGCTGTTTGCATAGATCACGCCCTTGCCAACCAGACACAACCAGGCCCACCGCTGTCAGCGCAAGGTGACTGGCGAGCCCCGCTTGCGCCACCGATCGCGCCCCGGTAAGGGGGCGCGGACAGGATGTCGCGCCCCACCCGCCGAGACAAAGGGATGTCTCGTCGGGAGGGGGCGAGGCGCGAGCGAAGCAGGGAGAAGCTCGGAGCCGCGCGGTGACGGCGTTGGGCGCTCGTTTTCACCATTCCTTGTACAACCTTCCGGGATTGAGAATACCCTTTGGATCGAAAGCCTCCTTTAGTCGGCGATGTATTGTTTCCAGAGTCGGTGCAAGCGGATGAAACACCTCGCCGCTGCGATCGCCGCCACGAAACAGCACCGCATGCCCGCCTGCGGCGGATGCGTCTTTGCGTATCGCGCGCGCATCGCGCGCACTCACGAGCCAGCGTTGCGCACCACCCCAGTCGAGCAACCATGGTTCATTGTTGTCTGGCGCGGGAGTGGTGGCTGGCACGGAGATGCGCCAGAGCGGTGCATCATTACGGAAGAATGGCAACTGTAGTTCGCGCAGATCGGTCCAGAAGGCATGGCCGTCTTGCGCTTGCTCACCACCGATCTTTTGCTGCGCTGAGCGTACACCACTTTCCGAACCGGACAGACGTACACGCAGTACCTCACCGTCATAACAGCTGGCAGAGACCGGCAGCGGTTGGCTGGCCCACGCGTTCATGGTGGAGATTGCGCTCGCGGCATCCATGGGCAAAGCCAGCGTGGTCTCGTGAACGGGGCGCGGCAAGACCTTCAACGAGATCTCTAGCAGTACGCCCAGCGTCCCCATGGCGCCGACCATCAAGCGTGAGATGTCGTAGCCGGCGACGTTCTTCATCACCTGGCCACCAAAACTAAGCCGTTCGCCCTGGCCATTCACGCAGACGACGCCGAGCACGAAGTCCCGCACTGAACCGGCATAGGGTCGCGCCGGTCCCGAGAGCCCGCAGGACACCGCGCCACCAAGGGTTGCCGCCTCGCCAAAATGCGGCGGTTCGAATGGTAGCATCTGCCCGCATTCGTTTAGCGCCGCCTCGAGCTCAGTTAAAGGCGTGCCGGCGCGCGCGCTGACGACCAGCTCGGTCGGTTCGTAACTGACGATGCCACGGTGTGCCCTCACATCGAGCGACTTGCCGGTTATCGCGCGACCGTAGAAGGCCTTGGTATTACCGCCGTGTACAAACAGCGCAGTACCGCTTGCCGCGGCAGTCCGTACGCTTTCCTGAATCTCTTTTGTGTGGTCGTTGTCAGCCATTGAGCCAGACACATGATTCAAGACACTACTACACGCATGCTTTCTCCGTCGGGGCAGAAGTGCCTCGTTGGGAGGCGCCGAGGCGCAAGCGAAACAGGGCGACGCTCGAAGCCACGCGCTAATGCTGCGTGCTCGGGCCCAGTCAGAACCGCGGTATGTCTGGATGCGGTAGCTTGCCGCCGTGCACGTGCATAGCGCCAAATTCGGCACAGCGGTGCAGTGTCGGCACTGCCTTTCCTGGATTCAGCAACCCTTGCGGGTCAAAAGCCGCTTTGACCGCGTGAAACTGCGTGAGCTCGGCCTTATCGAATTGCAGACACATTTGGTTGATCTTTTCGACGCCGACTCCGTGCTCCCCGGTAATCGTGCCACCGACGGCGATACACAGTTCCAGAATCTTGCCGGCCAAGTCCTCGGTCCGTTCGAGCTCTCCCGGATGGTTGGCATCGTACAGGATCAGTGGGTGCAAATTACCGTCACCGGCGTGAAACACGTTGGGCACGCGCAACCCGTATTCCTTGGAGAGCACCGCGATTTTCGCTAACACCTCGGCAAGGCTTCGCCGCGGAATGGTTCCGTCAATGCAGTAGTAATCGGGACTGATACGACCGACGGCTGGAAACGCAGCCTTGCGACCCGACCAGAACAGCAGGCGTTCCTGCTCATCGCGCGCCTTGCGTATCTCCGTGGCGCCGCAGTTGCCAAGCACCTTTTCCACTCGCTTGATCTGTTCGGCGACTTCCTCGGCCGTGCCGTCGACTTCGCAGAGCAGGATGCCAGCCGCGTCGACGGGATAGTTTGCGTGCACAAAATCCTCGGTCGCGCGAATGGCGGGGTTGTCCATCATCTCCAGGCCTGCAGGGATGATTCCGGCAGCGATGATTTGCGCCACCGCGTTGCCGGCATTCTCTATATCATCAAATGCAGCGAGCACGAGTTGCACCGCTTCGGGCTGAGGCAGCAGCTTGACAGTTACCTCGACGATGACCCCGAGCATGCCCTCGGAGCCCGTCATTAGGGCCAGCAGGTCGTAACCCGGGCTATCGAGGCCATTACCGCCGATTTTCACCAACTCACCGTCAATAGTGACCACGTCGAGACTCTGAATATTGTGTACGGTAAGCCCGTACTTTAGACAATGTACGCCGCCTGCGTTTTCGGCGACGTTGCCGCCGATGCTGCAGGCGATTTGTGACGAAGGATCGGGCGCGTAATACAGCTTGTTAGTAGCGACGGCCTGGGAGATAGCGAGATTGCGCACGCCGGGTTGCACGCGGGCGATGCAGTTTGCAGTGTCGATTTCGAGGATGCGGTTGAATTTGGCAAGACTCAGAAGCACCCCTTCGGGATGTGGCAGCGCCCCGCCAGAAAGTCCGGTACCCGCGCCACGCGCCACCACTGGCACTTTGCGTTCATTGCAAACGCGCATGACATGCTGCACCTGCGCGACCGTATCCGGCAGCACCACAATCATCGGCAGCTTGCGGTAGGCCGACAGCCCATCGCACTCGTATGGACGCACGTCCTCCTCATCGTAGAGCACGGCCTCGGGCGGCAGCACTTCGCGCAACGCCGCGGCCACTGCCTGCTTGTCGGCCTGCTTTACTGGCTGGGTTTGGCTTGCAAGATCGCTCATGTTTTTTCAACCGGGGCGGGGGCTATTGTCATCGATTGTACACACGCTTTGCCCGGTTTCCATAGCCCCAGTGCGCTATAGCCCGGGCGGGCACGCGCTGCCGTGGCGGTGGTGTTCAGCGGGCAAAAGGACGCAAGAGATAAAAAGGGGACTTGGCCTTCGGAGCAAGCTCAGCACTTGTCATACATGTGCTTCATATAATTGATACCTGGGGCCAATGCGATCCTCCATGCCCGCTCGGTTTCTTCGGTAAACTCGCTATCGTATTCTCTGGCTGCCTCTATCAGGCTGTCCAGCCAAACATCGTAGAGCTCGGCAGGAATATCCTTATCGGATTTGCTATGCACTTTGGCGATACGCCGCATGTACTCATTTGGTCTTTGCGATATGCAGAAATCTCTCATATAAAGGATCGAGTCCTGCAACATCGTTTTTTGGGCGCCCATCTTGGTGTCTTTGAACAGTTGCGCGATTGTGGGTGATTTGGAGAAGAAAATCTCGTAGAAGCGGTCGAGAAATTTCTTGTTCTCGTCTGTAAATTGTAGAGCTCTCTCATAACTCTCGGCAAATAGTGCTACGTAGTATTTCTCGCTGGCCATGACTGACCCTCAGCCAAGCGTGCTTGGCCGCTATGCTTGCAGCGCGCTCGTGCGCTCGGTCGTGGTTTTGTCAGGCGCCGCCACGGCGAAATACGTTGCCGTAATCTGGTCGTGGATAATGGCGAGCTCACGCTGCAGCTCGTCGATAAAATCGTGTAAGTCTTGCTGTTTGAGCTGGTACAGATCCGCTTCGCTGACGATGCGTTGCAGCTGCATCAGATGCTGAAGCGGCGTCTCGTTTCGCGGCAAGTGCCGCAAGAACGCTTCGGCGTGAAATAGGCAGTAGTAAATGGAGCGCGCGAACTGCCGATCCTGAAACAAGAACCTGAGCACATCCACGCGCCGCACCGGGCCCTGGGTTTGCCGACGATACATCTGATAGGCCGACATGGATCGCAGTACACTCATCCACTGAATGTTGTAAAACGGCGTGAGATCACCATGATCGGCAATTAGATCGGCGGAGCGCACGTCGATGATGCGCGTGGTCATGTCGGCACGCTCGAGATAACGTCCGAGACGCAAGAAATCATAGCCGTGATCGTGAGTGATCGTGCTGGCGAAGATGCCGATCATCTGTTGGGTGCCGGCGATGATGGAGCGCAGATAGTCATAGCGCTTGTGCTTCGAGAGTGCGGAGGACAGTTGTGTGCGCGCCATTAGATAAAGCTCATTCAATTGTTCCCAGGCCTCGCGCGGCAGGAAATCGCGCATGGTGCGCACATTCTCCCGTGCGCTTTGCAGTGCGCTCATGATTGAACCGGGATTATTTGCGTCACCAGTGAGAAACTTGATGACATTGCGCTCGTTCGCTTCATCGTACAGTTCGTGAAACAGTGCCTCACTGCCGGTGATTTCGATCAACGGATTCCAGCCGAAGGCGACCGTCTTCGGCAGGTCTAGCAGCAGGTTGGCATTGACATTGATCAGGCGAGCGGTGTTCTCGGCGCGCTCGATGTAGCGCGCCACCCAATAAAGATTCTCCGCCACACGCGACAGCATTTCAGAGCGCCTCGCTATCTACGATCCAGGTGTCTTTGCTGCCACCGCCCTGCGAGGAATTGACCACGGTCGAGCCCTTGCGTAGCGCAACGCGCGTTAGCCCCCCGGTCGTTACGAACGTTCTCGCCCCCGATAAGATAAAGGGGCGTATATCTACGTGACGCGGCTCCACGTGGTTGTCGACTAGCGTTGGCGTGGTCGACAAGCTCACCAATGGCTGTGCGATGTAGTTACGCGGGTCCTTGCGGATCAGGCGTTTAAACTTCTCGCGCTCGCGCTTGCTGGCGTGGGGTCCGACGAGCATGCCGTAGCCGCCCGATTCGTTTGCGGGCTTGACCACCATCTTGTCGAGATTGGCGATAACATGGTCCCGCGCTTGTTTTTCCAGACAGACGTAGGTTGGCACGTTGGGCAACAGCGGTTCCTCGCCGAGATAATATTTGATAATCGCCGGGACATAAGCGTACACGACCTTGTCGTCGGCGACGCCGGCGCCGGGGGCGTTGGCCAGCGCAACATTGCCCTTCTTCCAGGCGCGCATCAGGCCGGCGACGCCGATCGTTGAGTCTTCGCGAAACGTCTCCGGATCGAGAAAAAGATCGTCTATTCGTCTGTATATGACATCGACCCGTGCCAAGCCCTCGATTGTCCGCATGTACACACAGTCATCGTCGCCGACGACGAGATCGGTGCCCTGCACCAGCTCTGCCCCCATCTGTTGGGCCAGGTAGGAATGCTCGTAATAGGCGGAGTTGTAAACTCCGGGTGTTAGCACCACGACCTCTGGGCGCTCGCTAGGTCGTGGGGAGATCGAGGCGAGCATGTCATACAGCTGGGATGGATAGTCGTCAACCGGCAAGATGCTGCAGTGTTCAAAGAGCTCAGGTAATACGCGTTTCATGACGGCGCGATTCTCGAGCATATACGACACGCCGGACGGCACGCGCAGATTGTCTTCCAACACGTAGACGGTGCCATCCTTGTCGCGTACGAGGTCGGATCCACAGATGTGTGCCCACACGCCGAGTGGCGGGTTGACACCGATGCACTGCTCGCGGAAGTTTTTCGATGATGCAAGAATTTCCTCCGGTACCACCTTGTCTTTGAGCACGCGCCGCTCGTGGTACATATCATTGATAAACAGGTTGAGTGCACGCACCCGTTGACGCAGCCCGTTCTCGATTTTGTCCCACTCGCTCTTGGGAATGACGCGCGGGATGATGTCGAACGGCCATTCTCGATCGATGGATCCGCTTTGTTCCGAGTACACGGTAAAGGTGATCCCCATGACACGAATCGCCAGCTCGGCCGCGGCCTTGCGTTCCTGCAACTCGCTATCGCTCAGCGAACTCACGTATTTGCACAAGGGCTGTGCGCTCTGGCGTGGTTTGCCAGACGGTTGAATCAGTTCGTCATAAGGCCCTTTGACCTGATATTGCTTCCAGCGTATGGCCACGTTCGGTTCTTGACTCTAGCGATGACTCAACCCTGATGCGTAGGGGACAGGCGCAACTCAAATCCACAGTCTATTCGTTCAAGATTTGCGGATCGCGCCGGCGATAATTTGGTGTACGAAGCGAAGCTTCTCGATGGTCCTCGGGGACAGCACGAACGGATAGACATCCGGCAGGCCCATGCTTCGATTGACGGCGTTCAACGCAACGGTTAACGCGCCCCAGTCACCGATGATCTGTTCAAACGATGTACTGGTTGTTTCCGGTGCAGCGGCCAGCTGTTGCTCGCGCAACGCCGCAGCGGGCGGTTGCAGCGGGCGACCCTGAATAGCGAAACCGAAGTCGTGTGCGGTCTCGAGCGTGTCTACCATATGGAGATAATGCGCCCACGTTTCTGCCCAGTCCTCCCACGGATGGGAAGTTCCATAGGCGCTGACAAAAGATTGCCGCCAGTCCAGTGGTGCCCCGTCTGAGTAGTACCGCTGCAGGGCCTGTTCGTAGTCTTGACGCTCGTCGCCAAACAAGCTGCGAAAGTTTTCGATCCAACCTGTGCCGCGCACTAGCCGGTCCCAATAATAATGCCCGATCTCATGACGAAAATGGCCGAGCAGCGTCCGGTACAATTCGTTCATCTGCTCGCGCATTTCCTCGCGTGCGCTCGAGTCCGCCTCGGCGACGTTGATCGTAATCAATCCAGAGCGGTGTCCTGTGAGAACGCGTCGATTTTGGCCGACGTCAGCGGCAAATCCGTGGGCGTCCTTTGGGTCCGAGAGAAACTCGAAAAGGATCCCTCTGTCGGGTTCTTCATCGCGGCCGGTTACGGGCAATCCAAGCGCGTAGAGCGTGTAGAGCAAGCGGCGCTTCGCTACTTCGATCCGGTACCAAAGAACGCGATTTCTCTCCTCGCTGAGATTGGGGATGATGTGGTTCAGTCGGCAGGCGCGACACAAAGATTGCGGTTCCTCGGCAGACACCATCCAGTTACACACGCTTTCTTCCTTATAGTTTTTGCACATGCGGTATACTCTGTTATCGGCTGCCGGATGCAACGCTCGCCAACCTGCCTCAGCAGCCGGTTCAAGCGCGCTCAGTGTGCCGTGGTCCGGCAAAAACCCGAGCGTGCGCCCACAGGCGAGACAGCCCGTGTTTTCGAAATGCAGCGTGTTACCGCAGACACACTGAAAGGTCTTCATAATATTCGTTAGCCCCTCTACAGCCAGATTAAAGCATCAAGGTTATCGGTGGGGCAACGGTTCGCCAGAGCGTACTTGCGTGGCCTTCATGGCAGGGGTAGCCTGTATCTGGTCCCGTAATCCTTCATATATATTGGATCTGCGACCACGCGATGCAACCACTGATGCGCCCGCGCGATTGGCACGTAGCGCCGGATGTGCGCCATGTGAGTGAGACCGCCAGGGTTTTGCGTATTTCCGAGTTCGAGACTTTTCGTCTCGCATACCGCTTCTGGTATCAACGGGAACTACGTGCCGCTGTCTTGAAAGAGGCGTTTGCCGACTACCTGCACCGCCAAAAGGTTCCTTCGTGGGTACGGGATTTTTGCCGCCGCGTGTTAAATCTGGCAGCTGTCGGCCAGCTTCGCCCGAGCGATTTTGGCGTTGATAGTCCGGAGGTAAATCGCATCGCCACCATCGGGCGACTCTACACGGCGTTCATTACCGCCTTCGCATTCTTCATCTATTTGTTTTTTCTCGCCTGACATTTATCGCTAGCTGCGTAGCCGTTTGGCACAAAGTTCCGTAGCGGCTGCGGGCAGCGCCTCAATGACCAACATTACGAAAGCTTAACGTTGGGGAAATGAGGGCGTAATCCTCGTGCATCTATATTTAGCCTCGGTTGCTATGGGATGGCTAAGCATCGTCGCTTAGATGCCGTCCAACAATCGAACTGAACTTATGCAGAGGAGGTTTTCTATGAGTAACAAGAGTGAGCAACGTAGCCTTCTACGCCACAAGCGAAAGGCGAAGTACACGCTTACAGTGATCGCCGCGGCGCTTGCGGGCACGCTCGTCGGTGCACAGATGATGAGCCCCGCGTTCTCTACCGTAACTCCAAGCCCGGCGCAGCCGGCCACTGCTTTGCGAGCTGGTGCCGAGCAACCAGGTAGCTTCGCCGATCTCATTGCCGAGGTGAAGCCGGCGGTAGTGAATATTTCCACCAGCGGCAGGATGCCCGGTATGGGTACGTGGAATGGTCCGCAGTTTCGCGGTCCGGGTCCCGAGTTCAACCTGCCGCCTGGCATAGAGCAATACTTCCGTCACTTTTTCCAGCAGCCATTCGGCAACGAAGATAATGGCGACAGTGAAAAGACGCCCACTCCGCGCGTGCAGGCGGTGGGTTCCGGGTTCATTGTCGATCCATCGGGTTACGTGGTAACCAACAACCACGTCATCGATGGGGCTGACAAAATCACCGTTATCCTCGAGGACGGCACACAATACCCGGCTGAGGTCAAAGGACGCGACGAAAAGACTGATCTAGCAGTGTTGAAGATCAAAGCCAAGAAGGCGCTGCCTTATGTGACGTTCGGCGATTCCGATAAGACGCGGGTCGGTGACTGGGTGATCGCCATCGGTAATCCTTTTGGGCTCGGCGGTACGGCGACCACCGGTATCGTGTCTGCCCGGGGCCGCGATATCCATTCGGGCCCCTATGACGACTACATCCAGATCGACGCGCCGATCAACCGTGGTAATTCCGGCGGCCCGCTGTTCGACACTTCCGGTCATGTCATTGGCGTCAACACCGCAATCTTTTCGCCCAATGGCGGCAGCGTCGGCATCGGTTTTGCCATACCTTCTGATATGGCCAAGTCTGTGGTTACTGACTTACGCCAGTACGGCAAGGTTGAGCGCGGGTGGTTCGGTGTGCAGATACAGACCGTCACGGAAGACTTGGCCAAAGGGCTAGGTTTGAAAGAGCCCAAGGGTGCACTGGTCGCGAGCGTGGTTGCTGACAGTCCGGCGGCCAAGGCCGGCGTGCAAACGGGTGATGTCATCATCGGTTATAACGGCAAGCAGGTAACGCGCATGCGAGATTTGCCACTCATGGTGGCGGAGACCAAGGCGAACACCCGGGTAGATGTCAAGGTCTGGCGCAAGGGCAAAGAACATACGCTGACTACGACTATCGCGCGCATGCCGAAGGAACAGACCGTTGCTGCCAGCGATCACCAAGCAGTAGAGGGCGGCAAGCTCGGTCTAGCGCTCGCGCCCGTTACGCCTGAGGCACGGCAGCAGTACCAGCTGCCGGAGGATACCAAGGGTGCCGTGATTGTTGGCGTGCGACCCGATAGCCCTGCCGCCGATACCGGGCTGCGCGTCGGTGACGTGATCACGATGGTCGACCAAAAACCTGTTTCCGGGCCACAAGATGTCGTGAACCAGGTGAAGCAGGCGACCAGCAAACACGAGTCCATCGTGATGCTGGTCAAGCGCGGCGACACTCAACAGTTCGTTGCGATAAACATGGGCTAACTCACGTCATGGTGTTGTTGCGGCCGGTTGCCCGTTGGGAGCCGGCCGTTTTGTTTAACGGCCAGGCGAAGTCGGCCAACGCAACCGGAAGATACGCCAATGATGCTCGATGACGATCGCGGTTTCGGTTCTGCCATGTACCACCCGCCTGCTCGCAAGCAGCGCGAGCGCGACGTAGCTGCGGTCGTGCTATCATCGCCAGACGCTGATCGAGGGCAGCTGACGACACATGTCGCTGCCCCTCGAGGTGTGACAACAACCCATGCGATAGCCATGCGCGTTCTTGTAATCGAGGATGATGCCGATACCGCCGCCTATATTGCCAAAGGTCTGCGTGAAAGCGGACACGTCATGGATCACGCCAAGGACGGAAAGGAGGGATTGTTCATGGCTGTGGAGCAACGCTACGACGTCATCGTGGTCGATCGCATGCTACCGCTGCTGGATGGCCTGACCATCGTTCAGACGCTGCGCAGCTCTGGCAATAAAACCCCGGTGCTTATTTTGAGCGCACTTGGCGAGATCGACGACCGCGTGCGCGGTTTGCGCGCCGGCGGCGATGATTATCTGGTCAAACCCTTTGCATTTTCCGAGCTGCTGGCCCGTCTGGAAGCGCTGGTTCGCCGGGCACGCGCCGAGACCCCGGAGACCACATTGCGTGTGGGTGACCTGGAGATGGACTTACTCGCCCGTGTGGTCAAACGCGCCGGACAAACTATCGATTTACAGCCGCGCGAGTTCCGTTTGCTCGAGTATCTAATGCGACATCAGGGACAGGTAGTGACGCGCACGATGCTGCTCGAGAACGTATGGGACTACCATTTCGATCCGCAGACCAATGTGATCGATGTGCACGTCAGCCGCTTGCGCCGCAAGATCGACCGCGCTTTTGAGCAATCGCTGTTACATACGGTCCGCGGCGCGGGCTATATGCTTCGTGAACCAGACTAGACTGTTTGGCAGCTCCACCTTTCGACTCGCGCTGATCTACATGGCGCTGTTCGGCGCCTCGGTGCTAATGCTGCTCGGGTTCATCTACTGGTCGACGGTTGCCTTCATGGGGCGGCAGACTGATGCCATCATCGACGCCGAGATCGAGGGACTGGCCGAACGCTACCGCGTAAGCGGTATTTCCGGCCTAACGGACTTGATCGCCGAACGTCTCTCACGCAAGCCCGCCGGTTCTTCGGTCTACCTGCTCGCGGATGATTCACTGCAACCGATGGTCGGCAATCTCGACCGTTGGCCGGCGGCGGCGCCGACGGCCAACGGCTGGTTGAGCTTTCGCCTGGAAGACCAAGCCTCCAGCGGCGATGTACATAAGGCACGCGCCCGTGTGTTTCGCCTGCAAGGCGGCTTTCACCTGCTTGTCGGGCGTGACATGCACGATCTGGAAGAGGCCCAGGGCTATATCATCAGGGCACTTATTTGGGGACTTGCGGTCACGGTGGTGCTGGCGCTCGTAGGCGGCTCTATGATGAGTCGTAGCATGGTACGTCGATTAGAGACCATTAACGAAGCCAGTCGCGAGATCATGCAGGGTGACCTTTCACGTCGCATCCCCACCAAGGGCAGCGGCGATGACTTCGATCAATTGACGGATAACCTTAACAGCATGCTCGATCGAATTGAGCTGTTGATGGAGGATGTGCGTCGTGTGTCAGACAATATCGCCCATGATCTGAGGACGCCGTTGTCGCGGTTGCGACAACACCTGGAAATGCTGAAGATGCAGAACCCAAGTGGCGAGCAACAGCGTGAAAGCGTGGAACAAGCATTGGCTGAGGCCGACGGGTTGCTGGGAACCTTCAATGCGCTGCTGCGCATCGCCCGTATCGAATCGGCAGCGCAGCGTGCCGGTTTTGCCGATGTCGACCTGGCGGCGCTGGTGCGGGACGTAGCCGAGCTTTATGAGCCATTGGCCGAGGAGAAGCAGCAGCGGTTTACCACGAACGTACAAGATGCCGTCCACATCGACGGTGACCGCGATCTGCTGTTTCAGGCCGTCGCCAACTTGGTAGACAATGCCATCAAATACACCCCCGCAGGCGGACAGATCGAGCTCACATTGCAAGCGCATGGCGAAGACGCGCGTATCATCGTTGCCGATGATGGCCCAGGGATCCCAGCCGAGGCCAGGAATCAAGTGCTGCAACGTTTTTTCCGCCTCGATACCAGCCGTACCACGCCGGGCAGCGGACTCGGCTTGAGCCTGGTCGCGGCAGTGGCCAAGCTCCATCGGGCGCAGCTTTTGTTGACCGATAACGGGCCGGGCTTACGGGTGGTGCTTGATTTCGGTAACGCCGGCAGAGTAGCCACCTGAGCGCGGGAAACATAGATAACGCGCGCTGGTCATACACTAACGATGTAACCGGAATCACGGACCTCGATTGCAATCTGCAGCCATGAGCGGTCAGCGTCAGATCATCGGGTTATTATTGATCACTATCTTGTCTGCCTTGAGCTCAAGCAGCGCACTGGCTGCGCCCAGGGTGATGCACGCGATCGCCATGCACGGGGCGCCCAAATACGGCCCGGGCTTCACCCATTTCGACTATGTCAGACCCGACGCTCCCAGAGGCGGGACCATGCGTCTCGCCGTAAACGGTACGTTCGATAGCTTTAATTCGTTCATCCCTCGGGGCAACCCCGGCGCAGGCACCTCGATTGAAACCCTGTTGACGAGCAGCGCCGATGAACCGTTTACCGAATACGGGCTGATCGCAGAATCGCTAGAGGTGCCAGACGACCGGTCGTGGGTAATCTTCACGTTGCGCCGAGAGGCGCGCTGGCACGACGGCAAGCCGATCACTGTCGACGATGTGATCTGGTCGTTGCAGACACTCAAAACCAAGGGCCAACCGTTTTACCGTTTCTACTACGGATCTGTTGTGGGCGTGGAGAAGGTAGGGCCGCGGCGTGTGAAGTTCACGTTCTCGGAGAAAGGCAATCGTGAGTTGCCTTTGATCGTCGGTCAGTTACCGATACTGCCAAAACACTATTGGGAAACACGCGATTTCGAGCGCACGACTCTGGAACCGCCGCTCGGCAGCGGTCCTTACCGCATCGCGAGCTTCGAACCGGGGCGCTATATCATCAGCGAGCGCGTCAAGGACTACTGGGGTAAGGACTTGGCCGTTAATAAGGGGCAAGACAATTTCGCACGCATCCGTTATGACTACTACCGCGATGACACGGTGATTCGCCAGGCGCTCAAGGCCGGAGAAATCGATTTTCGCGAGGAGAACCAGGCGAAGGCCTGGGCACTCGACTACGACGTACCGGCGGTGCGCAACGGCTGGCTGAAGAAAGAGGAGATTCGCCACTACAGCCCAACCGGCATGCAGGCCTTCGTCTACAACACGCGCCGCGAGATATTTAAGGACTGGCGCGTACGCAAGGCGCTGAGCTACGCCTTCGATTTCGAGTGGGCCAATAAGAATCTCTTTTTCGGTCAGTACACCCGTACCGAAAGCTACTTTTCCAACTCCGAGTTGGCCGCGCGCGGTCTGCCTTCCGGGAAAGAACTCGAGATTCTCGAGCGCTATCGCGGACGCATACCGGAGGAGATCTTCACTACACCCTTCAAGGCACCATCGACCGACGGCAGTGGCTGGCCGCGGGACAATCTGCGCACGGCGTTCACGCTCCTGGAGCAAGCCGGCTGGGTGGTGCGGGACATGAAGCTGGTTAATGTGCACACCGGCAAGGCGTTCGAATTTGAGATCTTGCTGGTTAGTCCGGCTTTCGAGCGTATCGTGCTGCCGTTTGTGCGCAACCTGAAGCGCCTCGGTATCGACGCGCGCGTGCGTCTGGTGGACCAATCGCAGTACATCAACCGGTTGCGCAGCTTCGACTTCGACATGTTCGTCGCGGGCTGGGGTGAGTCCGAGTCGCCTGGTAACGAGCAGCGCAGTTTCTGGACCAGCGCGGCCGCGGACTCACCGGCGGCGCGAAACTACGCCGGCATCAAGAATCCGGTGATCGATGAACTGGTAGAGCTCGTGATCAAAGCGCCGGACCGCGAGAGTCTGGTGGCGCGTACGCGTGCGCTCGATCGGGTGTTGCTCTCTGGCTACTATGTGGTACCGAACTGGCACCTGCGTATGCAGCGCATTCTCTACTGGGACAAGTTCTCTCGACCACAAGTCACTCCGCGGACCGGCACCTCGATCAGTTACTGGTGGTTCGACGAGACTAAGGCCGCGCGCCTCGAGGCCGAGCGCAGCGCCGAATCCCGGGTTGTAAACAAGGCAAGGACGCCGGGTCTCGGCTTGACGTTGGCAGGGTTGCTCGGAATCGGCGTCGTGGGTTTCTTCGTATTGCGGCGCGTGTGGCGACGCATGGGAACGACGTGACCGCTTACATCATCAGACGATTGCTGCTGATGATTCCGACGTTGTTTGGAATCATGCTGATCAACTTCCTCGTCATTCAAACCGCACCCGGCGGTCCGGTCGAGCAAGTCATTGCGCAGATCACTGGCGAGGGCTCAGCCATCAGTGAGCGTATCACGCGTTCTGGCACCGGCGAGACCATCGCCAAAGTGGCCTCACGTGAGGCGGCCAAGAGTCCCTATCGCGGCGCCCAGGGTCTCGATCCACAATTTATCAAGGAGCTGGAGAAACGTTTTGGCTTCGACAAGCCGTTGCACGAACGTTTTCTGCAGATGATGCGCAATTATGTATTGTTCGATTTCGGCAAAAGCTTCTTTAGAGACCGTAGCGTGATCGATCTCGTCCTCGACAAAATGCCGGTATCAATCTCGCTCGGGGTGTGGACGACGCTGCTGGTGTATCTGGTGTCGATCCCGCTCGGTATTGCCAAGGCCGTGCGCGACGGCAGCCGTTTCGATGTGTGGACGAGCTTTACGCTGGTCGTCGGCACTGCCATACCGAGCTTCCTGTTTGCCGTGTTCCTGCTGGTCATTTTCGCCGGTGGTAGCTATTTCAACTGGTTCCCGCTACGGGGTCTGCTGTCGGAACAGTATCTCGGTCTCGGTTTTCTCGGTTGCGCGACCACACCGGCGTGCGTGGCCGATTACTTCTGGCACATCACCCTGCCGGTGTTCGCCATGGTGATCGGCGGCTTCGCTACGCTCACTATGTTGACCAAGAATTATTTCCTTGAACAGCTGCATCAGCAGTACGTGCTGACAGCCAAAGCTAAAGGTCTTTCGCCGCGCCGTGTGCTCTACGGGCACGTATTCCGCAACGCCATGCTGATTGTCATCGCCGGTTTCCCTGGCGCATTCGTCGGCATCCTGTTCACCGGTTCTGTGCTGATCGAGATCATTTTCTCTCTGGACGGGCTTGGCTTGCTCGGTTTCGAGGCCGCCTTCAACCGCGACTATCCGCTAATGTTCGGCACGCTTTACTTCTTCTCATTGTTGGGACTGCTGATGAATCTGGTCGGGGACTTCATGTACACAGTGATCGATCCGCGTATCGACTTCGAGGCGCGGCAGACATGAGCATGAGTGATGTCCGGCCGGAAGGCACGCTTTCTCGGCATACGCTACTGGGCATGAGGGTCTCACCGATTACCTGGCGGCGCTTGCACAACTTCCGCGCAAACAAGCGTGGTTTCTGGTCGCTGTGGATCTTTCTGCTGTTATTTACGATCTCGCTGTTTGCTGAGTTCGTCGCGAACGACAAACCGCTGCTGGTGTATTACAAGAGCGCCTTCTATATGCCCATATTTAAGGCCTATCCTGAGACCACCTTCGGCGGTGAGTTCAAGACTGAAGCCGACTATCGTGACCCCTATGTGGCCAAGTTGATCGACGAAGACGGCTGGATCGTATGGCCGATCGTGCCATACGGCAACCGTACGGTGGCCTGGGATCTGCCGCTGCCGGCGCCGTCGCCGCCGGATGCGCAGCACTGGCTCGGCACCGATGATCAAGCGCGCGACGTGCTGGCGCGACTGATATACGGTTTCCGCATCTCTGTGCTGTTTGGCTTTACGCTGACGATTGTCAGTGCGCTGGTCGGTGTAACCGCGGGAGCGTTGCAAGGCTACTTTGGTGGTTGGCTGGATCTGCTGTTCCAGCGCTTCATGGAGATTTGGTCGGGCATGCCTACGCTCTTCCTGCTGATCATCCTCGCCAGTATCGTCGAACCGAATTTCTGGTGGCTACTGGGTCTGTTGTTGCTCTTTTCCTGGATGGGATTCGTCGGCGTGGTGCGCGCGGAGTTTCTGCGTGCACGCAACTTCGATTACATCCGTGCGGCACGGGCGCTCGGTGTTAGCGATACATTGATCATGCTCCGTCACGTGTTGCCGAATGCGATGGTGGCGACCATTACCTTGATGCCGTTTACGCTTGCTGGTTCGGTCACCATACTCACCTCGCTTGATTTCCTCGGCATCGGCCTGCCACCGGGCTCGGCCTCGCTCGGCGATTTGCTTGCCCAGGGCAAGGCTAACCTGCAGGCGCCTTGGCTCGGACTCACTGGATTCTTCGTGATAGCGATCATGCTGAGCCTGCTTATTTTTATCGGCGAGGGGGTGCGTGATGCCTTCGATCCACGCAAGTTGTTTGCCGCCGCACCACCGCCGGAAGACACTGGCCCAGCGCCCGCGTCGATGCAGCCGCAGTCCGCAACCGAGACTGGTAACTGATGGGCGCGCCGCTGGTACAGGTCAAACATCTGGGGGTGGAGTTCCGCCAGCCGCAGGATACAGTGCGGGCGGTAAAGGGTGTGTCGCTGCGCATCGATAAGGGCGAGACGGTAGCGTTGGTCGGAGAAAGCGGCTCCGGCAAGTCCGTGACGGCACTATCACTGCTACAGCTGCTGCCATACCCGGTAGCTGTGCATACGCCTGGCAGCTCCATTCGCTTGTTAGACCGCGAGCTCGTGGGTGCCAACGAGGCGCTGTTACGTGAGGTGCGCGGCAATCAGGTGTCGATGATCTTTCAGGAACCCATGACCTCGCTCAACCCGTTGCACACGGTCGAGAAGCAGATCAGCGAAGTGTTGATTGTACACAGAGGATTATCGCGCGAGGCGGCGCACACGCGCGCACTTGAGCTGCTGGAGCTGGTGCACTTGCCGGACCCCGAGATGCGCCTGCAATCGTATCCGCACCAGCTCTCGGGTGGACAGCGTCAGCGCGTAATGATCGCGATGGCCCTGGCGAACCAGCCAGATCTCTTGATTGCCGATGAGCCAACGACCGCGCTCGACGTTACCGTACAAGCGCAGATCTTGAAATTGCTGAGGGAGCTGCAGGCCAAGCTCGGTATGGCTATGCTGCTGATTACGCACGACCTCGGCATCGTGCGCAAGATGGCTTCTCGTCTCTATGTCATGCACGCTGGCGAGGTTGTGGAGTCTGGACCGAGCGAGGACATCTTTACGGCGCCACATCATCCCTATACGCGTCGTTTATTGGCCGCCGAGCCGAAAGCGCGGGCCGCGCACGCCCCGGCAGATGCGCGCGAGCTGCTGCGAGCGCAAGATATTAAGGTATGGTTTCCCATTCGTCGCGGTGTGCTGCGACGCACCGTCGGTTACGTGAAGGCCGTGGACGGCGTCAGCGTGGACGTGCGAGAAGGACACACGGTCGGCGTGGTCGGTGAGAGCGGATCCGGTAAGACTACGCTCGGGCTTGCGCTGCTGCGTTTGGAAAAAAGTGCCGGCGCGATCCAGTTTGTTGGGCGCTCACTGCAGGGCCTGCACGCGAAAACCCTACGACCGCTGCGCCGCGAGATGCAGATTGTGTTCCAGGACCCGTTCAGCAGCCTGAGCCCGCGCATGTCCGTCGGTCAGATCGTCGGCGAGGGGTTGAACGTGCACCAGCTCGGCGGGTCTACCCGGGAACGCGAACGTCTGATCGTGCAGGCGCTTGAGGAGGTCGGTCTCGATCCCGATAGCCGCCACCGTTACCCGCACGAGTTTTCCGGTGGCCAACGACAACGCATCGCCATCGCCCGTGCCATGGTGTTGAAGCCGCGCTTAGTGGTATTGGATGAACCCACCTCGGCGCTCGACATGTCGGTGCAGGCACAGATCGTGGACCTGTTACGCGATCTGCAAGCGCGCCATCGCCTGGCCTACATGTTCATCAGCCACGACCTGCGCGTGGTGCGGGCGCTGAGCGACGAGTTGATCGTCATGCGCGACGGCCGGGTCGTCGAGCATGGCCCTGCTGCTGATATCTTTGCCAACCCACGCCAACCCTATACGCGGGCGCTCATGACAGCGGCGTTCGATCTGGAGCTCGCTGACGACAGCAGCGTGCGGACCTGATATACCGCAGGCAAAAAAAAGGCGCCGGTGGGCCGCTGGGGGTAATAGACAGCCTGCCGGCGCGGAGGAGGGTAGTACGAAACTAGTGTGCTGCGCGTTCCAGTTCAGGGCCGCTTTCGAATTGCTCTTCTTCGGTAGACCCCGTTAACGCTGTAATCGATGAGGCCCCGCCGGTGATTACCTGCGTTACCTCATCGAAGTAGCCCGCACCGACTTCGCGCTGGTGTTTGGTGGCCGTATAGCCGCGGGACTCGGCGGCGAATTCACGCTCCTGCAGCTCTACATATGCCGGCATACCGCGGTCGCGATAGCGGTCGGCGAGATCGAACATGGCATAGTTGAGTGCATGGAAACCGGCAAGCGTAATGAACTGGAACTTGTAACCCATGGCCCCGAGCTCGCGTTGAAAGCGCGCGATGGTGGCATCATTGAGATTCTTCTTCCAGTTAAACGACGGCGAGCAATTGTAGGCCAGTGACTTGCCTGGAAACTGTGCGTGAATCGCCTCGGCGAACACCTTTGCCTCGGCGAGATCAGGGTGGGCCGACTCGAACCACAACAGATCCGCATACGGCGCATAAGCAAGACCGCGCGCAATCGCCTGCGGCATACCAGGACGGACGACGAAGAAACCTTCCACCGTACGTTCACCGGTGACAAACGCCTTGTCGCGTTCGTCGATATCACTGGTGAGCAGCCGCGCACCGAGTGCATCTGTGCGCGCGATTAGAAATGTGGGCACACCCATGATATCAGCAGCGAAGCGGGCGGCCACGAGCTTCTGCACCGCCTCCTGTGTGGACACCAACACCTTGCCACCCATGTGGCCACATTTCTTGGCTGAAGCTAGCTGGTCTTCGAAATGTACTCCGGCGGCCCCCGCTTCGATCATGCCTTTCATTAGCTCGAAGGCGTTCAGCACACCACCGAAACCGGCCTCGGCATCGGCGACGATCGGCAAAAACCAATCGATGCTGTCATCTCCTTCGGCGTGATGAATCTGATCGGCACGCTGCAGGGCGCTGTTGATATGCCTGATAAGCGAAGGGGCGCTATCGACCGGATACAGGCTTTGATCCGGGTACATTTGTCCCGCGCTATTGGCGTCGGCGGCAACTTGCCAGCCGCTCAAATAGATCGCCTTCAAACCGGCTTTGGCCATCTGTACGGCCTGGTTGCCGGTGAGTGCACCGAGCGCGTGCACGTAGGCCTCAGTTTGCATCAGCGTCCACAGCTTATCGGCGCCCCGGCGCGCCAGCGTGTACTCGATGCGCACGCGACCGCCAAGGCGCAACACATCCTCGGCGCTGTAGCCACGCTCAATACCC
The DNA here is from genome assembly GCA_003251795.1 of Candidatus Muproteobacteria bacterium. Classification (GTDB taxonomy): domain Bacteria; phylum Pseudomonadota; class Gammaproteobacteria; order Acidiferrobacterales; family SPGG2; genus SZUA-472. Next base: position 22,451 of record QKEI01000154.1, on the reverse strand, counting down.
GACCAACGGGGATCCTCTTGCCAGCTGCGCTGAAGCGCGCTGGCGCCGTTTGCCTTAACCGTCATTCCCACGCTCTCCTAGTTGGTCCCCCACCGCCTAGCCGCCGATGGGTCGATCCGGACGTGAAGCGGCCAGTCTACGGAGCGCAGCAGTTATTTGACAAACCAATTATTTCAATATTGACTATTGGATTCCTTAATCGTGGGGCTGCCGTCATGAGCTCGGTCAATCCGGTCTACTACAAGCAGAATCGCCTGAAGCAGTTGCGCGCCTTTTGTTTTGCCGCCCAGACGGGGAGCGTATCAAAAGCGGCGGAGCGTTTGTTTCTGAGTCAGCCGTCAGTGTCATTGCAGATCCAGGCGCTCGAGCGCGAGTTGGGCATTGCTTTATTCGAGCGTCGCGGTCCTAACATCAAGCTGACGCCCGAGGGTGAAGCGCTGTATGAGCTGGCGCTGCCGCTGGTGCAGGGCATGGACACGTTGCCGGAGGCTTTCGCCGCGCAACGCGGCAAGCTCGAATCGGGCGAGCTCAACATTGCCGCTGGCGAGTCGACCATTCTTTATATCTTGCCGCAGCCGATGAAACAGTTCGCCGACACCTATCCGGGTATTCGCTTGAAGCTGCATAACGTCACGGGTCGTGATGGCCTGGCGATGCTGCGCGCCGATGAAGTCGATTTTGCTGTTGGCTCGATGCCGGAAGAGGTGCCGGATGATATTACGTATCACCCGATTTTCGTCTATAGCACCGTGCTTATCACGCCGAAAGAGCATCCGCTGGCGCATAAGAAGGATATTGGACTCAAAGACATCAGCCCCTACGGTTTGATTTTGCCGCCGCGACACCTCGCTACTTGGCGCATGGTCGATCTAATGTTTCGCCAGCATGATGCCAGTTACACAGTCTCGCTCGAAGCGGGCGGTTGGGAGGTGATCAAGAAGTACGTAGAGTTGGGGCTCGGAGTCTCGATCGTCACAGACATCTGCTTAACGGGTACGGAGGCATTAGCCAGAATTTCCTTGGATCGCTATTTTCCCAAGCGCAGTTATGGCCTGGTGTTGCGACGCGGTAAATACCTTTCCCCACAAGCCAAGCGTTTCATCGACATGATGGCTCCGCAATTCTTCGCACAAGACAAGAACAATAAACAGACTAACGCGCGCCCAGTACGCAAGAGCGCCAGTCGCTGAATCAACGCGACCAGCAGTCGCCACGTGATCCCGCTGTAGGTAGCGGGTCGCCGTTCACCTCTACGGACGAGCCACAGTGGAGACGGCGCAGGAAGCGCAAGACATACATACACTGCGGCGCCTCGCGCGCGAGGTACGATCAATCCTCACCTCAGTTCCGTTGGCGACCCGTGTGCGTAACGACTGGGGCGAGGAAAGCTTCACCACCCGGCTCAACATCGACCCGGACCGCGCCAACCTCGCCGGTATCTCAAACCACGACGTGGCGAACTCGTCGACCGCCGCGATCAACGGCATACCCCTGGCGACCTTGCTCGAAGGCGACAAACAGATCCCGGTTGTGGCGCACCTGCGCCTGGCCGAACGCGCGCGCTTGTCTGATCTCAACAATCAGATCGGCGGCCTGATCTTTGCGACGTTCGCTACCTTGCTGCTGGTTCCAGTGATCTACTCGATCTTCTTGTTGGATCTCAAGATCGTGTGTTGGGGTGGTGACGTGTCCTCGGGCAAGACGCCGCGGCCGCGTTAACGCTCCCTGGAAACGACAGTGCATAAACGAAAGGGCTCCCGCGTGGGAGCCCTTCGCGTTTCAGGGAATATCAGGTTTAACTGCGTTCATCCAGCCACTTGCCGATGGAGGGCGGCACCTCCTTATGGGCGCGGCTGCTGACGTAGATGCCGATGTGGCCACCGGGGAAGGCGAGCTCGGTGTAGTCCTTCGTACCAACATGGTCCTTGAGCGCAATAGACGCCGCCGGTGGAACCAGGTGGTCTTCCGTGGCATAGATATTGAGCACCGGCATGGTGATATTCTTTAAATCGACCCGATGTTCCCCGATCTGCACCTTGCCTTTTATTAGGCCATTACGCTGATAGAAATACTTGCAGAACTGGCGAAACGCCTCGCCGGCCTGGTCTGGGCTGTCGAAGATCCATTTCTCCATGCGTAAGAAGTTCTTCGCCTTGTGTTCATCGTGCAACTGATCGACCATGTCCATGTACTTCTGGCCCATGAGCCGAAAGGGCTTTAACGAAAGAAAGGTCCAGTTGAGAATCTCACCCGGCATATTGCCCATGGTGTCGACCAGCAAATCGACATCCATCTTTTGCACCCAGTGGCTCAACAGATTGTCATCGGTCTGGAAGTCGACCGGTGTCACCATGGTGATGAGATTACGTACCTTATCGGGATGCAGCGCGCTGTAGCAAAGGCTGAAGGTGCCGCCCTGACAAATGCCGAGAATGTTGATCTTGTCCAACTTGTGGCGCTTACGGATGACATCGACGCAGCGGTCCATGTAACCGTTGATGTAATCGTCAAGCGTCAAGTAGCGATCAGCGCGATCGGGATAACCCCAGTCGATTAGATACACATCCAGCCCGGCCTCAAGCAATCCGCGAACGGTTGAGCGATCTTCTTGTAGGTCGGTCATGTACGGCCGGTTGACCAGCGCGTAAACAATCATTACGGGGATCGGATTGCGCGGCGTGGTGTCGCCTTTGAAGTGATAGAGCACCAGTTTGTCTTCGCGATAGACCGCTTCTTTGGGCGTGACGCCCGCGTCAATCGGGCCGATCTTGAGCAGATTTTGTAGGCCTGCGCCAAGTTTGCGATTGAACTCAAGCATTTCCTCCGTCGCTTGGTCCGGCCGAATGTGAATGGGTTGCACGGCTTAACCTCCTTTGGCTGCGTCGTGGTCTGACGTCTAACTACCGCTGTGGGCCGCTTTCGGCCGCTTCGGCCGGGTAGGCTGTGGCTTATCGGCTGTCACGGTTGCGGCAGCTTCGCCAGCCGGCCGTTGCAACTGTCGCGTTTCCCCTATCTTTTCCTTAAGCGCCGCAATCTCCGCCGCCAGTACCTTGCCTTCACGTCGTGTCTCGTGCAGTCGACGGTGAAGCGTATTGACCTCTCGGCGGGTAGGCATGTTCATGGCGCCGAGGAACTCATCAGTGAGAGCGCCGGCGTGACGTTTGAGCTGCATGAGCGTGTTGACGAGTTGTGCATGCAGCTCAGCATACTCATCGGTCGCAACGTACTCGCCGTAAACCTCTTCGCAGCAATCGACCCAGAAATCGTAAAGTTCCCGTGCCGCGTTCACGCTCTTGCCATCGCTGGCCAACGCCTTGAGCTTCTGCTCGAAGCGTTCGACCGACTTCAGCCCGAGTTGGTTGAAGCCGGCGGCGTAACGTTGAAAGGCACGCTGATAGTCGAGCCACAGACGTCCGTGTTCCTGCAGCTGTTCCTGCCACTCGCGCGTGTAGCCGACAGCAGGAACGGACAGAAAGCGGTCGATGCGCTCGTCGATGGTCTCGGCTACGCGCTCCAGGCCTTCCAGCTTGAGATTTTGCAGGTGATCACCGGGCATTACCGACAGCGAGGACAGAGTGCGTTGCCAGGTGTCCAAGGGCAACTCCCAAAAGGCCATGACCTGGCGCATGAGATCGTGCGCCTCAGTGCTCGAGCCCGAAAACGCCTGCTTCATCCCGGCCAGCGCCTTTTCCGTTTCGTGCTGCAGGTCCATGAGCTTGTGGCCACCGGAAGCCGCGGACTCAAAGGTCTTGGTCATGCCCTCGGCGAGACGGAAAAAAGCCTTGCCTTGTTCGACGAGCTTGCCGTAGAAATCGTTGACCTCGGGTGGCGTGGAGCCGGACATGGCTTTCCACCAGTGGTCCAAGGCCTCGGCCCAGGGGTTACCGGACCCTTTCTGCGGCGACATTGCGCTGAGCGACTGGCGACCAATGGCATTCCACGCATCCCAATACTTGCGTTGAAACTCGCTCCAGTCGATATTGCCGTTGCCAAGCTTGTCGTCGCTCATACCCAAAGCCTCCAAGTCTCGTGCGGTCGGTGTTCTGAGGCGCTCACGCATTCATGCTAGCATAGTGTTTTGTGCACCGCAACATCAGCAGCCATCGGTAGAACATTAGTGCTAACTTTGTTAGGCTGTGTTGCGCTGCGGCATTTATTTTGGCGGTAGTGTAGCAATCAAGGTGCCGATCCTTAAAGATTAGGAAGACTCGATTCGGGAGGGCGGAATGAGTACAGAGGTGGTCATTGTTGCCGCGGGCCGCACGGCCATCGGCTCTTTCAGTGGTGCGCTTGCGGAGCTGGCAGCGAGCACGCTCGGCGCGAAGGTGATCGCCGCGTTGCTGGAACGCAGCGGGCTTAAGCCGGAGCAGATCGATGAAGTCATTATGGGCCAGATACTTACCGCGGGTGTCGGCCAGAACCCGGCGCGTCAGGCGGCCATCGAAGCAGGTCTACCCTATTCCGTGCCCTGTATGACCATCAACAAGGTTTGTGGCAGTGGCTTGAAGTCGGTGCATCTGGCCACCCAGGCGTTACGCTGTGGCGATGCTGAGGTGATCATCGCCGGTGGTCAAGAGAACATGAGCCTAGCACCGCATGTATTGCCGAAATCGCGCATCGGCACCAAGATGGGCGACTGGGCGATGAAAGATTCAATGATCGTCGATGGCCTATGGGACGCGTTCAATCAATACCACATGGGCAATACCGCAGAAAACATCGTGCGCGAGTACGGAATCAAACGGGAAGAGCAAGACAACTTTTCTGCGCTTTCACAGCAGAAGGCCGAGGCCGCCCAGAAGGCAGGCCGTTTCAAGGACGAGATCATTCCCGTGACAATCCCTCAGCGCAAAGGTGAGCCCAAGGTGTTCGATACGGACGAGTTTCCACGGCACGGCACGACGGCAGAGGGGCTCGCCAAGCTGCGTCCGGCCTTCCTCAAAGACGGCACCGTGACTGCGGGAAATGCCTCTGGTATCAATGATGGGGCAGCCGGCGTTATCCTTACCACGGATCGCAAGGCGAAAGAGCTTGGTCTGCAGGCGCTAGCTCGCGTGGTCGCCTACTCCAGCGCCGGTGTGGACCCCGCTATCATGGGGACCGGACCGATCCCGGCGAGCACACGATGCCTTGAAAAGGCCGGCTGGAAGGCCGATGATCTGGATCTGATCGAGGCCAACGAGGCGTTCGCCGCACAGGCGATCTCGGTTAATCGGGGTCTTGGCTGGGACGTGAACAAGGTCAACGTCAATGGCGGCGCTATCGCATTGGGCCATCCGATCGGTGCGTCAGGCGCTCGGATTTTGGTGACGCTGTTATATGAGATGAAGCGTCGTAATTCCCATAAGGGCCTGGCCACGCTTTGTATCGGTGGTGGCCAAGGGGTGGCACTAGCGGTCGAGAGATAGAGTGATGGCTAAGAAGCTTGAAGGAAAGGTGGCGCTGGTAACCGGCGGCGCCGGCGGTATCGGTACCGCAATCTGCAAGCGCTTGGTCGATGCCGGTTGCCGCGTCGTCACTAACTACCGCAATGAAGAAAAGGCGGCCAAATGGCGCGAAACAATGAAGGGACAGGGTTACGAGATCCCGATGTTCAAAGCCGACGTCGGTGATTATAAGGAATGCGAGGCAATGGTGGCGCAGATCGAGAAAGAGATCGGACCCATCGATATACTCGTCAACAACGCCGGCGTCACGCGCGACTCGAGCTTCCGCAAGATGACGCACGAGCAATGGGACACGGTCATCACAAGCAATCTCGATAGCATATTCAACGTCACCCATCCGGTGATCGAAGGCATGACCAATCGTGGCTGGGGTCGCGTGATCAATATCTCCTCCGTCAATGGCCAGAAGGGACAATTCGGTCAAGCCAATTACTCGGCGGCCAAGGCGGGTATGCACGGGTTTACTATGGCTGTGGCACAGGAGGTCGCGCGCAAGGGCGTGACAGTCAACACCTTGTCCCCCGGTTATATCGGCACGGAAATGGTCAAAGCGGTTCCCACAGAGATCCTCAACAAGATTGTCGCGCAGATTCCAGTAGGACGCCTCGGTACACCAGAGGAAGTGGCCTACTGCGTGGAGTTCTTGGCATCCGACGAGGCAGGTTTCATTACCGGCGCCGAGCTTTCCATGAACGGTGGCCAGCACATGTACTAGGAAGCGGTTGTGGCAGAAGTGAGGACCATCAAGAAATATCCGAATCGACGGCTCTATGACACAGAGCTTAGCCGCTACATCACCTTATCCGATGTGCGTGAGCTCGTGCTCAAGGGCGTTGACTTCCGTGTGGTTGCGGCCAACAGCGACGAGGATCTGACACGCAGCATCCTCTTACAGATCATCATCGAACAAGAATCGGGTGGCGAGCCGTTGTTCACCACAGAAGTGCTGTCGAAGATGATCCGTTTCTATGGCGATACTGTGCAGGGTGCCTTCACCAGCTATCTCGAGAAGAGTCTAGTCTTGTTCATGGAGCAACAGAAGCTGATGCAGGACCAGGTGCGCAATGTGTTCGGTGGCGGCAACCCGCTGAACGCCATGACGCAACTTACCCAGCGCAATCTCGAGATCTGGAAAGAGATTCAGGAGAGTTTTCTTAAGTCTGCTGGATTGAGCTCTTCGAAGCCGAAAGAGAACGCCGCAGACAAGGAAGCCGACAAGTCTTAGTCCGCTTCCGGCATTAATCATTTTCGTTTTGTTCCCCGCACTACCTGTTTGAATATCACTGCTGTGCGCGCCGCTGGCGGACGCCGAACCCGTTGCAGAGCTCTCTGCACTTTCGCAGCCGACATTGCAGCATTTTGACAAACCGTCTTGGCTGATCTATTTTGCAGTGCAATAACGAACAACAATGGGGGAGCATGAATGACAACCGGAATCCGGAATGCCTTTCATTCAGACCCCAAACCTGCGGATACATTACCGGGTAACCGGCACTGGTAACGTCCCACTACTGTTGCTGCACGGCAACTTCGGCTCCTGGCGTTGGTGGCAGCCGGTGTTGCAACAAGTTCCTGCTGGTTATCGCGCTTATGTTCCCGACCTGCGTGGCTGTGGTGATAGCGAACGTCCGGGTTACGGCCACAACATCGAGACACTGGCAGCTGACGTCCAGGCCTTCGCCAAGGCTCTCGATTTTGTTCCCGAGCACATCGTCGGGCATTCACTGGGAGCGGCCATTGCCTTGCAGTTTGCCTTGGAACTGCCTGGACAGGTGCGGTCGCTGACACTGGTAGCGCCGCCGCCGGCAGAAGGACGCTCAGTAGTTCGCAACGCCGACTGGTTCTCACACTCGGTGTCACGGCTGTTCGATGTCGACCGCGACGCATCGGTTGTAACCCTGGGCGCCACCTATCGCATGCTGCGTCACCTGGGCGCCAACCGACCGATGTTGCGCCAGGCATTGATGCGACTTGCACCCACCCTCGACTATGACAATGCCTTCATCGAGCTTGTCAGTGATGCCGCGCGCATGGCGCCGCAAGCGGTGGTCGGCCATCTGCAAGCGTTGGATGCTTGGGACGTGCAAACGAGGTTGCGATCCCTGCGATTGCCGGTGTTAGTCGTCGGGGGTCAGCAAGACGTGCTGGTCGCGGCCGATGATTTGACCGCTTTTGCGCGCCGACTGCCTCGCGGACGCATCATTATCTGGGCAGACGTAGGTCATGCCGTGCAACTAGAGCAGCCCCGCCGGTTCGTTTCCGCGCTATTTCGCTTCCTCGAGCGGGTGCGCAAGCCGTGGTGGCGGCGCTGGTACTAGCGTCTGCGTTAATTGACAGCTTGCATTTCCTGGACTATGCTGCGCAGCAATATTGCATTGCACAATCTGTGTTGCGCGGCACAAGGAGAAGCACGATGCAGAACCAAGCCTTTGAAGATATAGGGAAAGTCGGTGAGTTTGGCCTCAAAACCGCCAAGCAGTTGGGTGGGTGGAATATCCGCCTTTGGGATAGGCTGACCGAGCAGCAATTGGCGGGCGTGGCCTTGTGGGTGGATGCCGGCATCAAGCAGTTACGGTTGCTGGGCGAGAGCCAAAACCCGTATGACATCTACGCCGGTCAGACGCAATTGGCGCAGGAATACGCCGAACGCGTGTCGGAATATGTGCGCCAGACCTTGGCCATAATGGCGGATGTCCAGAACGACCTGGGCGGTGTGTTTAGGCCCGAGGTCAAGGAGACGAGGACAGCACCTCCAAGCTCGCGGGCGCCGGATGTCGCAGTTCTGGGGGCCGATAAACCAAAACCGCAGACAGACCTCAGCATCAGCAGTGAGTAACTAGTATTTGGGGGTAGCCGAAATGGGTGACAAAGTTGCGCTCGTTACGGGGGGAATCGGGGGAATCGGCACGGAGGTGTGCAAACGCCTCGCTAGCCAGGGAAGGCGCGTTGTAGCGGGCTATTTGCCGTCAGAGGAAAAAGCCGCCCTGGCTTGGCAAGGCCAGCGCAGGCAGGAAGGCTTTGACATCGCTATCGTTCCCGGCGACGTTTCCTGCTTTGATTCCAGCTCAGAAATGGTGCGGCAGGTGCATGAGCGTCTCGGATCGATTGATATCCTCGTCAACTGTGCCGGGATCACGCGCGACAAGACGTTGCGCAATATGGAGCGCCAGCACTGGCAGGCCGTGCTTTCTACCAATCTGGACAGTGTATTCAACGTTACTCGCCAGGTCCTCGATGGCATGATTGAGCGAGGTTTCGGCCGCATCGTCAGCATATCCTCGGTCAACGGGCAGAAGGGGCAGTTCGGACAGACCAACTATTCCGCGGCCAAGGCGGGGGTGCATGGGTTTACCATGGCGTTGGCCCAGGAGGTAGCCGACAAAGGAATCACGGTCAACACTGTGTCCCCCGGCTATGTGGCCACCGACATGACCCAAGCCATACCCGAGGAAATCCGCCATGTCATTGTTTCCCAGATCCCGATGAAACGTATGGCCCAGGCTTGTGAAGTAGCGCACGTCGTGGCTTTTTTGAGCGCGGATGAGACCGCCTACATCACCGGCGCCAACCTGCCCGTAAACGGTGGTCTTTACATGTGCTGATAAGGGACTTGAAAAAGGCCTTGACAGGCTTTATTGCTTAGGCTATTGTTGCACTGCAACAATGATGCACCGCACAATTTAGCCAGGAGGTTACAGTCATGCAAGCGGAAATCCAAAATGTGGTGGAGCTGATGAACAAGTTCAATGCTCAGGCAATCGCCACGGCAAAGCAGGTGGCAGCGATCAACACACGTGCCCTAGACAAGCTGGTCGCACAGCAGCTGGGATTAGTCACCGAGGCCGTCCAGGGTGGTGTTAAGCAGCTAGAGTTGCTGCGTGAGCCCAAGGGCGTGAAGGAATATATCTCGGCGCAGGCCGAGCTGGCGCGCGAGGGTGCCGAGAAGGTGCTGGTCGCCACGCGCGAAGCAGTCGCGGTCGTGAGCGGCGCCCGTGATGAACTCAACGCCTTGGTGGAGAAGGGCGTCGAGGATGTTAGCGCCAGCGTGAAGCAGGCAACCACGAAGAAAGTTGCCTAAGTAGAGCAGGTTTACTCTCCTCCGTAGCGCGCACATGCGCGCATGACCCCGCGTCCCGAAATGGGATGCGGGGTTTTTTGTTTGTGTCGACAGTTGTGGCCTAGAGTCGCTCGAATACGGCCGCGATCCCCTGGCCGCCGCCGATACACATCGACACGAGGGCATAACGCCCCTGTGTGCGTTGCAACTCGTACAAGGCCTTGACCGTCAGGATGCAACCGGTTGCCCCAATCGGATGTCCGAGCGAAATGCCGCTGCCGTTGGGGTTGGTGCGTTCGGGCGGTAAGTCGAGGTCGCGCATCACCGCCAGTGCTTGCGCCGCGAACGCCTCATTGAGCTCGATTACATCCATATCCGTCACTTTCAGGCCGGTCTTTTCCAAGAGCTGCTTGATGGCTGGGACTGGGCCAATACCCATGTACTTCGGATCGACCCCGGCCAGGGAATAGCCGACGAGACGCGCCATCGGCTTGAGACCGCGCTGCTTGGCGGCGGCGGCTTCCATCAGTACCACCGCGGCGGCTGCGTCGTTGATACCGGAGGCATTACCCGCTGTCACCGTCCCTTCCTTCTGAAACACCGCTCGCAATTTCGCCATGCCCTCAACGGTGGCGTCGCGACGCACATGCTCGTCGGTATCGAACACAGTCGTGCCTTTCCGCGTCTTGAGCTCCACCGGCAGGATCTGCCCTTTAAAATGCCCCGCATCGATCGCGGCCGCCGCGCGCTTGTGACTTTCGACAGCGAAGACGTCTTGGTCCTCACGTGAGATCTTCCACTTGGCGGCAATGTTCTCGGCGGTGATGCCCATGTGGCAGTCATCAAACGGATCGGTGAGTGCACCCACCATGGCATCGACCAGCGGGCCGTCGCCCATGCGCTGACCCCAGCGTGCCCCGGGCAGCCAATAGCCACCGCGACTCATGCTTTCCGCGCCGCCGGCGACAGCCGCTTCCGCGTCACCCAGGGCGATGGCCTGCGCCGCACTGACCACTGCCTGCAGACCGCTACCGCAAAGACGATTGAGCGTGAACGCCGGTGTCTCCTTTACTAGCCCGCCGTTGAGTGCAGCGACCCGCGCCAGATACATGTCGCGTGCTTCGGTGTGGATGACGTTGCCGAACACACAGTGGCCGATGTCCTCGGCCGCCAACTTCGAGCGTGCTAGTGCCTCGCGTACCACCATGGCAGCGAGCTGGGTCGGCGCGAAATCCTTCAACGAAGCGCCGTAATCGCCGATGGCAGTTCGCACTCCGCTCAGTACGACGACTTGTCGCCCCGTACCTTCTGTAGCCATTTCAAGTCCTCCTTAAAAAAAGTAATTGCCTGTTTGATACGCCCATATCACTCGAGCTCACGCCAAGACTGCGCGGTCATCACAGCAAGTGACGGATCGCGTCTCGCTCTTCAATGAGCTCCCTTTCCGTCAGCTTCATGCGCTCGTGGCTGAATTCATCGATCTTCAATCCCTGCACGATCTGGTAGCGGCCGTCAGTAATGCGCACGGGAAAAGAAAACACCAGGTCCTTTTCCATGCCATAGCTGCCGTCGCACGGCAACGCCATGCTCACCCAGTCATCTATCGGGGTTCCCATGACCCAGTCACGCATATGATCGATGGCACCGTTGGCAGCGGAGGTAGCGCTCGACTGCCCGCGCGCCTTGATGATGACCGCACCGCGCTGTTGCACGGTCGGAATAAACTGTTTGCGTACCCAATCGCTATCGACGAGTTCGCTAGCCGGTCGACCGCGAACCGTGGCGTTGTTCAGGTCGGGGTATTGCGTGGCCGAATGGTTACCCCAAATGGTCATCTGTTTGATATCAGTCACCTTGGCGCCGGCCTTCGCCGCGAGCTGCCAGAGTGCCCGGTTATGGTCGAGCCGTGTCATAGCGGTAAACTGTTCAGGCTTAAGTCTGGGTGCGTTGTGCATAGCGATCAAGGCATTGGTGTTGGCGGGATTACCCACCACCAGCACTTTGACGTTGCGGTTTGCGTGCTCATTCAGCGCCTTGCCTTGCGTCGAAAAGATCTCTGCATTTGCCAGCAGCAAGTCACCGCGTTCCATCCCTGGCCCTCGCGGTCTGGCGCCGACGAGCAAGGCATAATCGGCGTCGGCAAAGGCCACGTCGGCGTTATCGCTGGTGACGATATCCTCAAGCAAGGGAAAGGCACAGTCCCGCAGCTCCATCACTACGCCTTCCAGCGCGCCCAGCGCCGGCGTGATTTCCAGCAGTTGCAGAATGATCGGCTGATCGGCACCGAAGATCTCGCCGGCAGCTACGCGCGTGGTCAACGCATACCCTATCTGTCCAGCCGCGCCGGTGACCGCGACTCGTACCGATGGTTTCATTGGCGCACTCCTGTATTGTTGGTAACCTGTGTGGATACACTCAAACGATCGTCGTGCCGCGGTGCCGTTCCCACACGGATACTGCGGCCGGTCACCAAGCATAAAGCATGAAGCTTGATTATTGTACAGACCTAGATCAAGAAATCGTCTGTATCGACACTGGTTATGGCCGCAGGATGTTAGATGCCGCCTATTTGCTGCGGCAGGGAGAGCGCGCGGCATTCGTTGATAGTGGTACCTACCATTGCGTGCCGCGGTTCCTGCAGGTACTGGCGCACTATGGTATCCCGCGGACAAACGTCGACTACGTGATCCCAACGCACGCACATCTCGACCATGCCGGTGGGGCGGGCGAGCTCATGCGGCAATTACCACAGGCACGACTAATAGCGCACCCACGTGCCGTGCCACACCTGATCGATCCGAGTCGCCTGATCGCCGGAACTCGTGCGGTGTACGGGGAAGAAGGATTTCGCGCCCGTTTCGGCGAGGTTGTGCCGGTTCCAGCTGAGCGCGTGCTCGAGGCGCCTGACGGTCATGTGCTCGAGTTAAACGGGCGGCGTCTGGAGTTCGTTGATAGCCCGGGTCATGCGCGCCATCATTTCTGTATTTACGACGTTAGGAGTTGTGGTTTTTTTACCGGCGATACCTTCGGTATCTCCTACCGCGAATTCGACAACGCCAACGGCGCGTTCGTGTTTGCCACGACCACGCCACCACAGTTCGAGCCGAAGGTCTGGCAGAGCACGATCGATCGCCTGCTGACATACGATCCTAAGCGCATGTACGTCACTCACTTCGGCTGCGTAGAAGACGTACCGCGCTTGGCCGAGGATCTGCGTCGAAGCATTCGTGCCTTCACTGATATCGCCTTACAAGCGGACGCAGCTGACCGCGAGCGGACCGAACAAATGAAACAGCAAGCGCTCGCCCATCTGGTTCACCGGTTACGCGCCCATGGCTGTACCTTGCCAGAAGCACGCACCAAGGAGCTCTTGGCGATGGATGTCGAGCTTAACGTGCAGGGACTAGAGGTATGGCTCGCTCGGCGCCACAAGCCGAGCCGCAGGGTGAGCTAGCGTGTGGTAGGCGTCGCCGGCGTATGCCGGCGACGCCCAAGGCGCTTACTTAATCTCTACCAATTCAATCTCGAAGATCAGCGTCTCATTCGGGCCGATGCTGTCCCCGGCACCGCGGGGGCCATAGGCCAGATCAGGTGGAATCACCACCTGCCACTTAGAGCCGACGGGCATCAATTGCAGCGCCTCTTGCCACCCCGGAATCACGCCACCGACCTCCAGTGTGGCCGGCTGACCGCGGGTGTAGGAGCTGTCGAACTCCTCACCGTTAAGCAGCGTTCCCCGGTAATTTACCACCACAGTGTCCTTAGCGGTCGGTTTTTTGCCGGAGGCCTTCTTCATCACTTTGTACTGCAAGCCACTGGGCAACGTGACCACGCCGTCCTTTTTCTTGTTGTCAGCCAGGTAAGCTTCTCCCGCCTGTTGATTCTTGGTGGCGATCGCCGCGCGCGCCTCCAGCTGCTTGCGCTGGAAAGCGGCCATGGCGGCCTGCATGTCCGCCATGGAAAGTTGCGGTTGTTTACCGCCTAAGACATCTTCGATGGCTTGCGCCAAGGCCTTGGCGTCTACATCGAGACCGCGATTCTTAATATTCTGTGCAATCTGGAAGCCAATGGTATAGCTGAATTTCTGTTTCTCGGTGCTCAGTGTGCTTGGTTCTGCGCCGATGGCAGTGGTCGCGAAGATACACGCCAAGCTGGCAATCAATAGCTTCATGCTCATATGTTCTCTCTTCGGAGGGTTAATAAGGGTGTCCGGTGCTTGTGTCGGGCAGTGCTGGACGGTCAGTAACTCCCTTTCTGGCACTGCGCCGGCGGGTAACAACAATCCATATGTAACTTTAGCTCGTGTCCGCACCCGTGAAAAGCAGTTTCGGTGGTATTGCTTGTGCTTTTGCCGCCTGCAGCAGGGTGGAAATTCTGCTAATAAGACATTATGGGCTCATATTAGTGCCGAGCCGTCATCGGAGAGAGTGATCATGCAGAGTAGCTATCCGCGACCACAGGATGTCGGCGTGCGCATATCGCCCGATCTCAGAGAAGACCGATTCTGTGCGGGGTTCGAACATGCGCTGCGCGGTGGTCAGTTGACCCAAGCAGAGTACTTACGACGGTCCTTCCGATTAGGCTTCCGCGCCGCCAAACTCTATCTGCGCGAGGTGCGTCGCCGCCAGGGCATATTAACCTTTCCGGTGCAGGGTAGGTTCCGCGTACGAGCAACCTGACCGGACCAGCGGCTGTCGCCCCGCTGCTACTTGCGACGGCGCGACCGCGTCTCCTGGCAGCACAACTCGACTTCCCAGCCAGTTCGCGGTCGGTTTAGCCAGCCGGCAGCGGCGCTTTTCCATCAGAAATGCTATCTTTGCAGGTCGCGACTGCCGCCGTTGCGCGGCGGTCGCTATCCCTCGTTAATGCCTGAAGGAGAGCAGCATGGCTCAGAGTCGCCTGGATACCCTCAAAGCCCGCCGAACCCTCGACGTGGGTGACCGGCGCTATGACTACTACAGCTTACAAGCGATAAAGGAAGCGGGTTTGGGCGATGTCTCGCAATTGCCGTACTCCCTTAAGGTGTTATTGGAAAACCTTTTGCGAAATGAAGATGGTCGTTCCGTGACGGTAGACGACATCAAGGCCCTGGTCGCGTGGACCAAGACGCGTCGCTCCGAGCGGGAGATCGCCTACCGTCCAGCCCGGGTATTGCTCCAGGACTTTACCGGCGTACCGGGTGTGGTTGATCTTGCCGCCATGCGCGATGCCGTCGTGGCAGTGGGCGGTGATCCGCAAAGGATCAATCCCTTGTCACCGGTCGATCTGGTGATCGATCACTCGGTAATGGTGGATTATTCAGGCAGCAACAACGCTTTCCGCAGTAACGTGAAGAAGGAGTTTGAGCGCAACAAGGAACGCTACGAGTTTCTGCGCTGGGGGCAGACGGCGTTCAAGAACCTGCGCGTGATTCCACCAGGTACGGGCATCTGCCATCAGGTCAACCTCGAATACCTGTCACAAGTGGTCTGGGTCGAGCGTCAGGGAGAACACACACTCGCTTATCCCGATACCGTGGTAGGGGCGGACAGCCATACCACGATGGTCAACGGACTGTCCGTGTTGGGTTGGGGCGTAGGCGGAATCGAGGGTGAAGCCGCGATGTTGGGTCAGCCGATATCGATGCTGATTCCCGAAGTCGTGGGTTTCAAGCTGACCGGTGCGTTGAAAGAGGGCGCGACCGCAACCGATTTGGTGCTGACTGTGGTACAGATGCTGCGCGCCAAAGGTGTAGTCGGTAAGTTCGTGGAGTTTTTCGGACCCGGCCTGGAACACTTGACGCTCGCTGACCGGGCTACCATCGGCAACATGTCCCCTGAGTACGGCGCAACTTGCGGTATTTTTCCGATCGACGCTGAGACCATTAACTATCTCAAATTCACCGGACGCGATGTGGAACGGGTCGCCTTGGTCGAGACCTACGCGAAGGCGCAGGGCATGTGGCGTGATAGCGACTCGCCAGAGCCGGTTTTCTCCGATACCTTGGAGCTCGATCTTGCCACGGTCGAGTCCAGTCTCGCCGGACCCTCGCGTCCCCAGGACCGGGTCGCGCTGTCTCAAGCCGCATCCGCGTTTGACGGTGCGCTGGCCAACGTTTTTGGTCAGACCGGTGGCGCTAGAAAGGCCACGGTTGCCGGCGCGGACTACGCGCTCGCTGACGGCCACGTGGTCATCGCGGCGATCACTAGCTGCACCAATACCTCTAATCCCTCGGTATTGGTCGCCGCCGGCTTGCTCGCACGCAATGCGGTACGCAGGGGCCTCAAAACCAAACCGTGGGTGAAGACCTCACTCGCACCGGGTTCGCAGGTCGTGACCGACTATCTGCAAGCTGCAGGTTTGCAGGAAGCGCTCGATACCCTCGGTTTCAACCTTGTCGGTTATGGTTGCACAACCTGCATCGGCAACTCGGGTCCATTGGACAAGGGTGTGAGCAGTGCGATCGAAAGCAACGATCTGGTGGCAGTGGCTGTGCTGTCGGGCAATCGAAACTTCGAGGGCCGTATTCACCCGTTGGTTAAGGCGGCCTATCTCGCCTCGCCGCCGCTGGTGGTCGCCTATGCCCTGGCCGGCTCGATGCGATTGAATTTGTACGAAGATGCCCTCGGCAACGACAGCAGCGGCAAGCCCGTATACCTCAAGGATCTTTGGCCAAGTAATCGCGAGATCGCTGATGTGATCAAGCAATCGTTGACACCGCAGATGTATCGCCAGCGTTATGCCAAGGTGTTCGCAGGCGATGAGCAGTGGCAGGCGATGCAGGTGCCTGCCAGTACCACTTACGACTGGAGCGATACCAGCACCTATGTGCAGCACCCGCCGTTTTTTGACAACATGTCGCCTACCCCTGGCGATGTCAAAGACGTGCGAGGTGCGCGCGCCTTGGTGATCGTCGGTGACAGTGTTACGACCGATCACATATCGCCGGCAAGTAGTATCAAGGCGCAAAGCCCGGCGGGTGAGTATTTGATCGCGCACAAGGTAGAGCCTTTGGAATTCAATTCCTACGGGGCACGCCGTGGCAACCACGAAATCATGATGCGCGGGACCTTTGCCAATATTCGTTTGCGTAACGAAATGGCGCCCGGGACGAGCGGCGGCGTTACCCGGCATATGCCCGATGGCGAGCAAATGTCGGTATATGATGCGGCCATGCGTTACCAGCGCGAAGGCGTACCGACCATAGTGATTGCCGGTAAGGAATACGGCAGCGGCTCTTCGCGCGATTGGGCCGCCAAAGGGCCGCGCTTACTCGGTGTGCGCGCAGCGATCGCGGAGAGCTTCGAACGTATACACCGCTCCAACTTGGTGGGCATGGGTATCCTGCCGCTTGAGTTTCCTGCCGGTGTCAATCGCAAGACGCTAAAGCTGGATGGCAGCGAGACTTACGATATCACCGGTTTGGTCAGTGGTATCAAGCCACGTATGAACCTCGAGTGCCGCATCACCCGTATCGATGGCTCGCAGGAAACGCTCAAGTTGCGTTGTCGGATCGACACGATGGATGAGGTGGAATACTACCGTAACGGCGGGATCCTGCCGTTCGTCTTACGACAGCTCTTGACCAAACCGCAGGACCGCGATGTCGCCTAGCCGCTAGCATACGCGCGTGGGCCTCTGCGGCCTGCCAGTTGTGGCGCGCAGTTCATGAGTTGGCGGCATCACTCAGGAGCATTGCATGTCGAACCGCACTTTGCATGAAGAGGCACTGCGCTACCATCGGCTGGCGCCGGCCGGAAAGCTGGCAATTCAAGCTACCAAACCACTAGCAACACAGCACGATCTGGCGCTCGCCTACTCACCCGGCGTGGCCGCGGCGTGCGAGGCAATCCAGGCGGATCCGCTACAGGCAGCGGCGCTCACCAGCCGCGGCAATCTGGTCGCGGTCGTTACCAACGGCACCGCTGTGCTCGGTCTCGGCGCCATCGGTCCGTTGGCAGCGAAACCGGTAATGGAAGGCAAGTCCGTGCTATTCAAGAAATTTGCCGGCATCGATGCTTTCGATCTGGAGATCAATGAGCGGGATCCGCAAAGGTTCGTCGACATCCTGACAAGTCTGGAGCCGAGCTTTGGCGCGATAAATCTGGAAGACATCAAGGCGCCGGAGTGCTTCCAGATCGAACACGCATTGCGCGAGCGCATGAGCATCCCGGTGTTTCACGATGACCAGCACGGTACGGCAATAATAGTCGGCGCCGCTGTGTTCAATGGGTTGCGCGTTGTCGGCAAGAGCATCGATAGCGTAAAGCTCGTTACGTCCGGGGCCGGTGCCGCCGCGCTGGCCTGCCTCGATTTGTTAGTTAACATGGGTTTGCCGCCAGAGCACATCACGGTCACCGATGTTGCCGGGGTTGTTTACCAGGGCAGGGTGGCGGAAATGGATCCGTATAAGGCGCGTTATGCGCAGGCCACCGCCGCGCGTACCCTTGCCGACGTAATCGCTGGCGCGGATATCTTTCTTGGGCTTTCGGTGGCAGGCGTGTTGACACCGGCGATGGTGGAACGCATGGGTGAAAAACCCCTGATTCTCGCGCTTGCCAACCCGGTGCCGGAGATCATGCCCGAGGAAGCCAAGGCCGCGCGCGCGGATGCGGTGATTGCCACCGGACGTTCCGATTATCCGAATCAAGTAAACAACGTACTGTGTTTCCCGTTCATGTTTCGTGGTGTGCTCGATGTAGGCGCGACAGCGATCACCACGCAGATGGAGCTTGCCTGTGCGCACGCCCTTGCGGATCTCGCCTCCGCCGAGGTGTCCGACGTGGTGGCCGCCGCTTACGGCGACCAGTCGCTGATTTTCGGCGCCGACTACATTCTGCCGAAACCTTTCGACCCACGCCTGATTACCACCATCCCGCCGGCGGTGGCGAAGGCGGCGATGGAAAGCGGTGTGGCCACGCGACCGATTGAGAACTTCGACACGTACCGCGAGAGTTTGTCGCGGCTGGTCTATCGCTCGGGTGATGTTATGAAACACGTGTTCGCGCGCGCCAAGGAAACCCAGAAGCGCGTGATTTATTCTGAAGGTGAGGACCCGCGCGTGCTGCGCGCGATGCAGACCCTTATCGACAATCAGTGGGCGCAGCCAGTAGCGGTGGGGCGACGCGAGGTGGTGGCACAGCGTATCAAAGAACTCGGCTTGCGCATCAAAGCGGAAAAAGATTTCGAGCTCATCGACCCAGAGCATCTGACGAATGAGGCAGAGTTGGCGGACGCGTACCATAACATCATGTGGAGGCACGGTGTATTGCCGGAAGCCGCGCACAGCATTGTGCGTACTACACCGACGGTGCTATCGGCGCTCATGCTGCGTGCCGGCGCGGTCGATGCGATGTTGGCCGGTCCGGTAGGCGTCTTCCATAGCCACCTGCAGCACGTTATGGATGTCATCGGGCTTGCGCAGGGGGTGCGGGCTGCTGCGGCTATGCAGTTGTTGATTCTCGACAAAGGCACGTATTTCATCGTTGACACCTACGTCAACCGGGACCCGGAGGCGGAGCTGATCGCCGAGATCGCGCTGCTTGCCGCTGAGCAAGTGAGGCGTCTGGGAATCACGCCCAAGGTGGCGCTCGTGTCGCACTCCAATTTCGGCAGTTTCGATAGCCCCTCGGCGGTGAAGCTGCGCCAGGCGTTGGCGCTGTTGCAAAGGCGGTTTCCGGAGCTGGAAGTTGATGGCGAAATGCAAACCGATGCCGCGCTGTTGGAAGACGTGCGCAAGCGCCTTTATCCCAAGTCGCGATTGGCGGGGGAGGCAAACCTGCTGGTCATGCCCAATCTAGATGCCGCCAACATCACCTTCAACGCGTTAAAGGTGTTAGCTAACGGCGTCTCCGTCGGCCCGATGTTGCTGGGCACGGCCAAACCCGTGCATATCCTGAACCGTTCAGTTACCACGCGCGGCACCCTGAATATGGGCGTGCTCGCAGCGGTGGACGCGCAGGCGTATGAAAAACTAACCGAGCTTACGACGTATTAGTTTGGCGCGAGCGATACCGGCAGCAGCCGGTAGGGCCAATCTGGCTGCTATGCTGGTATCATCGGGGCCCCGCGGAGTCAGGCATGTCGACGACCAGGCGCAAGCTGCGCCTAAAGAAGGCTTGAAGGAGAGGAAAATGTTGGACGTTGTCAAAGTGCATGATACCGATATCGATCCGAGCGAAACGCAGGAGTGGCTGGAAGCGCTCGAAGGCGTGTTGTTGCACGAAGGGCCGGAACGCGCGCATTTTCTCTTGGAGTATTTGATCGAAAATGCCCGTCGCTCGGGTGCCTACATACCCTATAGCGCCAACACGGCCTATCTCAACACCATCCCACCTGCGCAGGAGGAGCGCAGCCCGGGCGATGCCGCGATCGAATGGCGTATTCGTTCGATCGTGCGCTGGAACGCCATGGCGATGGTGGTGCGGGCAAACCGTATCAGTACCGAACTCGGTGGTCACATCGCGAGCTTCGCTTCGGCCGCCACCCTCTACGACGTGGGCTTCAACCACTTCTGGCATGCCCCGAGTAAGGATCACGGCGGTGATTTGATATTCATCCAGGGACACTCCGCACCCGGGGTCTATGCGCGCGCGTTCCTAGAGGGGCGTATCAGTGAGGCGCAGCTCAACAGGTTTCGCCAGGAAGTAAATGGTGACGGCCTGTCGTCCTATCCGCACCCCTGGTTGATGACCGATTTCTGGCAGTTTCCGACAGTATCGATGGGGCTCGGCCCGATCATGGGCATCTACCAGGCGCGCTTCATGAAGTACCTGCATAACCGCGGCATGCTCAACACCGAGGGTCGCAAGGTCTGGGTGTTTCTCGGCGATGGCGAGGTAGACGAGCCGGAAACACTCGGTGCCGTTTCGCTCGCTGCACGCGAGCGACTCGACAATCTCATCTTCGTCATCAACTGCAATCTGCAACGTCTCGACGGTCCGGTGCGTGGCAATGGCAAGATCATTCAGGAGCTGGAAGCGGACTTCCGCGGTGCTGGATGGAACGTCATCAAGCTCGTATGGGGCTCATATTGGGATCCGCTGCTGGCACGCGACACCAAGGGTCTACTGCGTAAACGCATGGAAGAGGCCGTCGATGGCGAGTATCAAGTATTCAAGGCGCGCGACGGTGCCTACGTGCGCGAACACTTCTTCGGCAAGTACCCCGAGCTGAAGGCCATGGTCGCCAACATGACAGATGAAGATGTGTGGCGACTAAATCGCGGCGGCCACGATCCGCACAAGATCTACGCGGCCTACGCAGCGGCGGTGAAACACCAAGGTCAGCCCACCGTGATTCTGGCGAAGACTGTCAAGGGCTACGGTATGGGCGTAGCCGGTGAAGGTCAAAATATCACTCACCAGCAAAAGAAGATGGGCGAAGATGCGCTGCGCGCGTTTCGCGACCGCTTCAACATCCCCGTGTCGGACGACGATATTGCCAACGCGCCGTTTTACCGCCCACCTGAGGACAGTGAGGAGATCCGCTACCTTAAGGAGCGGCGCAAGGCATTGGGCGGTCACCTGCCGATCCGACGGCGTCAGGCAGCAGCCCACGAGCTGCCCGAGCTCTCTGCGTTTGAGGCGCAATTGCAGGACACGGGGGAGCGCGAGATCTCAACAACGATGGCATTTGTGCGCATTCTTACGGCGCTCACGCGCGACAAGAAGATCGGTAAGTACATCGTACCGATCGTGCCCGATGAGGCCCGCACGTTCGGCATGGAGGGGCTGTTCCGTCAGCTCGGCATCTATTCCTCCGTCGGTCAGTTGTACAAACCGGAGGACGCCGATCAGCTGATGTATTACCGAGAGGACGTCAAGGGACAGGTGCTCGAAGAGGGCATCAGCGAAGCCGGCGGCTTCTGCTCGTGGATGGCAGCGGGTACTTCCTACAGCAACCACGATGTCAACATGATTCCATTCTATATTTACTACTCCATGTTCGGTTTCCAGCGCTTCGGCGATCTTGCCTGGGCGGCGGGCGATATGCAGGCGCGCGGCTTCCTGATGGGGGGTACCTCCGGCCGCACGACGCTCGCGGGTGAGGGTTTACAGCATCAGGATGGTCATAGCCACATATTGGCCAGCGTGATTCCAAATTGCGTGGCCTATGACCCGACATTTTCTTATGAGCTCGCCGTGATCATCCATGATGGCCTGCGCCGCATGTTCAAAGAGCAGGAAAACGTCTACTACTACATCACGGTGATGAACGAAAACTACCACCACCCCGTCCTGCCCAAGGGGGCCGAGCCGGGCATTCTTAAGGGCTTGTATTTGCTCAAAGAGGCTAGCGACGGCAAGAAGCAGAAGCCGCGTGTGCAGTTGCTCGGTTGCGGGACCATCCTGCGGGAAGTGATGGCCGCTGGTGATCTGCTGGAGCAGGATTTCGGTGTGGCCGCTGACGTCTGGAGCGTTACCAGCTTCACGGAGTTGCGCCGTGAAGGTCTGGATGTCGAGCGCTGGAACATGCTGCATCCACAGGAAAAGCCGCGCATGAGTTATGTGGAGCAGTGTCTAGCAAAACGGCAAGGGCCGGCGATCGCCGCTACCGATTATATTAGAACGTTCGCCGATCAGATCCGACCGTTTGTGTCGCGCCGCTATGTGGTGCTCGGCACGGATGGTTACGGGCGCAGTGATACCCGTAAGCAGTTGCGCCATTTCTTCGAGGTGGATCGCTATTACGTAGCCCTGGCGGCGCTCAAGGCCTTGGCCGACGAGGGCGTGATTCCAGCTGCGAAGGTGAGTGAAGCAATAAAGAAGTACAAGATCGACCCTAACAAGCCCAATCCCCGGTTGGCCTAACGGGGGAAACCAGGGCGTAGCGCACCATGGACGATCACAGCATCGTGGCCAATGAAACAGAGGTGCTGGTTCCGGACATCGGCGACTTTAAGGACGTCGATGTCATCGAGGTGCTGGTCGCAAAGGGCGATCAAATTAATGCCGATGATCCGCTCA
>QKEI01000045.1 GCA_003251795.1 Candidatus Muproteobacteria bacterium | reverse complement strand
GACCCAGCCGTGATCGCCGCCAAAGCCAACGCCGTCGTGTGACGGCAGATCCGCGTAGAACGGCAGCACCGTGTCTCGGTGTCTGAAGGCTGCCGCCGTCGGCCGGCAAGCGTAGTACAAAATGCGTCGCTTGTTTGGGATGATTGTCCCAACTTTGGGTTCGGGCGCTTTCGTTGCCGCCGCAACGCGGCCACTGTTGCCACTGCCCGGCACGCTTTCAGCCAAGGTAGTGGCGCTACCTGCCATCGCCCAGTCATTTCTTGGCAACGCCATATCCGGCCACTGGCGCCGCCTGTCGCCCGGGCGATCGGCGTAATCCCCTATACCCACCGTTCGTCTCGCAACAGACCCCCGAGACGAGCACGAGGCACGGTCGTTGCACGTATAAGTTGGTAACCGCAGTGGGTGCAGTAAGATTTATGGATATCCAGCAGCAGTACCTAGGCCGTCGATGCAGTAGAGGTGTGCGCGGTTTCTCGCTTATCGAGTTGCTATTCGTACTCTTCATCGTTGGCATCTTGTCTGTCATCGCCATACCAACCTACAAGCGCTACACCGCCACCACCAGGCTTGCCGGGCATGCCCAGTTTGTTGTCGAGACCCTTCGCTTGGCGCGCATGGAGGTTTTCACGCGCAAGGTCACCGTCGGCCTGTGTGCTAGCAGCGACGGAAAAGAGTGCACCGGCTCGCGTTGGGAAAACGGCTGGATCGTCTATACCGACGAAGGTACCCCGGGCGCGGTCGACGGTGACGATGAGGTATTGCGGCGGGTGCCAGCATTTAAGGGCGGAACGACCTTCGATGTGGTCGTTACTGGCAAGAAGGGTGCCGACTATATTCAGTTGCGCCCGGATGCCATCCAGTTGGTCGGCTGCGTCGACTGTACAGACAATGACCGGCATACCGGGCTGTATGCGGACATCGGACGTTGGACCGGCGATGCGCTGTTAGCGGTGTTGGGTATCACCGACGCGGCGGCGTTCCAATCGGGTTGCTCTGATCAGGAAACGTCCAACAGCCCAAACTCCGAGCAGTGCAATAAGGGCAAGAACACACTGGCGACGTTCACGCTATGCGACAGCGGTACCCATGGCGAAATCGGTCAATTGATCAGCGTCGCGTCTACGGGCCTCACTACTGTTGCCAGCGTACGATGTGATTAAGTCCTAGTGCGGCATCTTTCTGGTGCGGGTAGACGCTTTTGTGTATGCTGCCGGCACGCCGATGCTCAGCAACTCCCCCACCCAACCGCTCCGACACCTGATCACATTGGATGAGATCAAGGCTGCACGCGCACGCCTGCCCGCCATCGTTCGTCGCACACCAATCTTGCCCTTTGCGCACGATGCTTCCGAGGTGGGAAATGAACGATTGTTTCTGAAGGCGGAGAGCCTTCAGGTCACCGGTGCCTACAAGGTGCGCGCCGCGTTCACCGTATTAAACGCCATGACACCGGCGCAACGCCGTCGCGGCGTGGTGCTGACCTCCAGTGGTAACTTTGCGCAGGCCTTCGCCTTGGCGGGCAAGATCATGGACATTCCGATCGTGGTCGTCATGATGAACCGTACCAGCCCCTACAAGATCGACGCGACCCGCGGCTATGGCGCGCAAGTTGTGTTCTGCGGCAATGACGCCCTTGCCCGCCAGCCAACGGTTGAGCGTGTGGCGCAGGAGCGCGGCATGACCGCGATCGACACGTGGGAAGAGCCGCCGATCGTTGCCGGTCACGGCACCATCGGACTCGAGATCATCGAGGACTACCCCGAAGTGGAACAGGTGCTGGTGCCCGTCTCAAGCGGTGGCGTCGCTGCCGGCGTAGCTGCCGCGGTAAAAGAAAGTTGCCCACAAGTGAAGGTCATCGGCGTGCAGCCGGAACGCGCCAATGCGGCGTACGTCTCGCTAAAGGAAGGGAAGCCGACGGTGATCGATTACTGGGACTCTATTGCCGACGGCCTCTCGGCCGTGCGCCCGGGTGAGTTTCCGTTCAAACACCTACAGAAGTACCTTGACGAGATCGTGCTCATCACCGAAGAAGATATCGCCCGTGGCTTTCGCGCGTTGTTGTTCCGCGCCAAGCTCCTCGCCGAGCCCGCGGGGGCGGTAGCAGCAGCCGCCTTCCTCGCCGGCAAGGCGGATCAACGCCTGCGAACGGTGGCTTGCGTCACCGGCGGTAATCTCACGGAAGAAACGATGCAAAAGATGCTAACGATGTCGGCGCCCGGTTAGTTTAGACACGTTTGTTTGTTGTTCCACTACAGCTGAGCGCCGCAGTGTGATCGAAGCGGCGGCCCGACTTGGGGATCCAAGGCCCGCTCAAGTCTGGGCCGCGCCGTTGGCAGCGATCATCTGACCTGAGATAAAGCCGCCCTCATCGGAAGCAAGAAAGCCACAAAGCGCGGCAATATCCTGCGGCTCACCGAGACGCCCCAAGGGAATCTTACCGAGTTGGGATTCGATGTGTTGGGTCATCGCTGGATCGGGGTGTTGCGAGCGGATCGGCCCCGGTGAGATGGCATTCACGGTGACACCACTCGGCCCAAATTCCTTGGCGAGCGCCTTGGTGAGACCCCAGAGACCGTGCTTAGCCGCAGAGACCGGTGCGCGACCCGCATAACCGTGGATCGCGTTCATGCCGGTCAGATTGATGATCCTTCCCCAACGCTGCCCTACCATACCCGGCAAGAACGCCCTCGACGTATAGAAGGTGGCATGCAGGTCCACGTCCATCACCTGATGCCAGGCGGCATCACTCAGCTCGAGAAAGGGTGCAGAAGGACGGATGGCAGCATTGTTGATCACGATGTCCACCGTCTTGAAGCGCTCCAGTGCCTCTTTGGCAATGCGCTGCACGTCTTGTGCCCGACCGACATCGCCCAGTAACACCAGCGCCTCTACTCCGTGATCGCGCGCTTGTGCGGCAACGCTGTCGGCCTGTGACTGATTGGTGCGAGCATTGACGATCACATTGCAGCCGCGGCGTGCCAGCTCGAGTACAATTGCCCTGCCGATGTTACGCCCGGCGCCTGTCACCAACACCGTGTGCCTTTTGAAGGTCATAGCCTCATCTCTCCTGTGCAACCATGGTTCTACCAAGGATCACCAACTTACCACAGCTCTTCTAGGTAGTCCCTTAGCTGATGGCGGGAATCCGGTTAAACTCTCACTTAAAGGAAACGCGATCCGTGACAAGCACAGAAAAGTTGATTGAGATCAAGAACGCCACGGTTTTCCGCGGCAACACAAGAGTATTCCAAAACCTGTCACTCGAGATCGAACGTGGCAGTAACACGGCCATCATCGGTCCAAACGGCGCCGGCAAGAGCACGCTGCTGAAACTATTGTCACGCGAGATCTATCCTGTGCGCCACGACGGGTCCTTCGTACGCATCCTCGGTCGCGACAACTGGGATGTGTGGGAGTTGCGCTCGCAACTCGGGATCGTCAGCCACGACCTGCAACATGATTATGCCGGCTATGTCCGTGGCATCGACGTCATCCTCTCCGGCTGCTATGCCAGTATCGGCACCTACAGCTACCAGCAGTTCAGCAGCGAGACCCTACAACGCGCCGAACGCATCATGGCCACCCTGGGCATTCCCCATCTGAAGGATAAGTTGTTTGCCGAGATGTCTACCGGCGAGGAACGTCGTTTCCTGCTGGGACGGGCATTGATCAACGAGCCCCATACGTTGGTGCTCGATGAACCGACAACCAGCCT
>QKEI01000246.1 GCA_003251795.1 Candidatus Muproteobacteria bacterium | reverse complement strand
CCGGCAACCAGCCGCGTTTCCTTTCTATGACCTTGGTGATCAAGGAGGACAGTTCCTACACGTTGACTGGCTCTGTCAGCGCCGAGGGCGTCATCAAGGCCGAGGGGAAATACATCACGTGCGGACCCTTCAACCTCTGGGTCTATGAGCGTCGCAAGGGTCGGGTCCTCCAGGGCAATGGGCTCGGTCTAGAGGTCGTATTCCAGCAGCGCCGTTAGGGGCCAAGCTGGAACCACAACCCAGTAGGCAACCTGCCACCCGTCTCTACCTTGCAACTCTTGCTCTATGCGGCGTGGAGTCTTGGCTCGCACGATGTACGTATGGGGTCACATCATCAGGAACCTGGGCATCGCGAGGGGAGTACTGGGTACCGGGGACAGGACTTTTCTCAATTTTGCCAAAGGGCTTGGCTCGACCGGCTGCTTCTGGCCGTTTGCCGCGGCACCTAGGTTGATAATTCCCTTCGCTTGAACGTCTCCTTTGTGCGCGAAAGCGGACATCGATGGCCTCGGGCGCCAAACGGCAACAAACGACCCAAAGCGGACCTTCGCCGATATCATTACGTAAATATGTTGTGGAGATATACTGCAATTGCGACGTTCAATTGTCGTTCGGCAAAGGAGAACAATGAAGGAATTGGCCAAGTCAATACCGGATTTTCTTAAAAAACACCCTCGTGCCAATCTCCTCCAGGCGCCTGCGATAATCCATAAGCTACCCCGCCTTTCATCCCGCCTGGGACATGATATCTACGTTCTACGAGACGATTTGACTGGATTTGCCCTCGGGGGCAACAAGACTAGAAAGGTCGACTATCTCTTCGGAGATGCGGTCGCGAAAAAAGCAACCACGGTCGTTACGATTAAAGCCACGAGTTTCAGCAGAAACGCTGCCGCGGCAGCAGCCGTGTGCGGACTTGATCTCCATGTGGTTTTACCGGGTACGGAATCAGAACAAAATCCTTTGAGTCAAGCTCTTTTTATGCAGTGGGGTACCAGGCTTCACTATGAGCCCGAAGGTGAAAACGCGTTAGCGGATTGTCTAGAACACGTGGTAGCGTCCTTAAAGACACAAGGAAAGGCTGTATATGTGATGCATCCGGGAGGGAGCAATTCCATTGGGGCGCTAAGTTACGTGAGTGCCTTTCACGAGATTCTCGACTTCTCACATCGATCAGGTATTCATTTCTCACATATCATTCACTCCACAAGCTCGGCGGGCACACAGGCAGGACTTGTGGTGGGACAATGCATTAGCAGCTACGACACCCAAATCGTCGGCATCAGCGCTTCTCTAAAGGCGTCTGCTCAGTCTGAGAGAGTTCGTGAGCTCGCTTGGTCGACTGCGCAACTGATTGGCACGTCACTAGACCCGACAAAGATTATCGTCGATGACAGCTTTGTCGGTCCAGGTTATGCGCTGCCTTCCAAAGAAGGTGAGAATGCCGTAAAACTTTTTGCTAGGCTGGAGGGCATACTACTTGATCCTGTATATACGGGTAAGGCTGCCGCCGCATTGCTGGACTATTCAAAAAACGGGAGGTTTAAGAACGGTAATGTGTTGTTCATTCATACTGGTGGAAACGCCGGAGTGTACTACTAAAATCATTTGAAGGGCTGTCGAACAAGGGCATACACCCTGATCCCAAAAGCCTGGCGGCTTTTGGTCCAGGTAATGCCCGGCGTTAGACTCGCTGGGCGAAAGCGGCCGTTCAGATCATGACCTACGACCGACAGTTCATGGCGGACTGCTGCTACAACCAAGTCGACAATTCCGTCCACCAGAATGTCTCCTTTGTGTGCGAAAGCGGACGTCGAAATTCTTGGGTGCAAATCGGCAGCAAACGACCCTTTGCGGTCATTCGCGGTTCTAGTGCTACGATGTGTTCGAATCGGAAAAATGAAGGTCAGCGCATAGTATCTTGGGGGGTAACCAATCGACTGCGTTGCAGGGTTGAACCGCAGACGGCGAGTGGCTAAAGCAATGCTAATGCGCAACGGATTGCTGGTGCTATTTGCCCTGTCATTCGGGGTCATGGCAAAGAGTGAGAACGCAGTCGCCCTGAACATCCTCGTTTACGGGGCCACTGGCAAGGTAGGTTCCCATGTCGTTGACGAGGCCCTGCGCCGTGGCCATAACGTCACAGCGGTTTCGCGCGATCCATCGCGCATCAAGTTTCAACATCCGAACCTCAGAGCAGTGCAGGGCGACCTGCTCGACTCGGCGAGTATTGCTAAACTCGCGGTCAATCAAGATGTAATTATCGTTTCGGTGCGAGGGGGTAAGTCAAAGACGCCTGAGAGCGCGCTGCAGCGCGTCGCCGTGGAAAAAGTAGTTGACGTGCTGCGAACGATGGGCGACTCGGCACCGCGCCTGATCCATGTGGGTGGGGCCGGTAGCCTCGTCGTCAAGCCCGGTGTCCTGTACGCAGATGAACTGCGCAAGGGCCCCATGCCCAAGTGGCTCGAAGTGGAAATACAGGGCCAGATACTGGCGCTCGAGTACCTGCGCACGGTGACGGATGTGAAGTGGAGTTACGCAACGCCGCCAAAGAACTTCACCAATGGCCAGCGCACGGGCAAGTTTCGTATCGGTGGAGACAAGCTAATGGAAGATGATAGCGGCAAGAGTACGATTTCTCGCGCCGACTTCGCCGTTGCCTTGATCGACGAAGCGGAAAACGCCGAACACATGAACAAGCGTTTTTCGGTCGCTTATTAGCACATGGAGGTAATCTGGGGTCGTCGTTGTTTTCGCCACTACGGACAAACCCGTCACGGTGATAGATGAGCACATGTTGCTGTCATGCCCGGTCCGCTGGAAGGTTCTTTTCCTTCTTCGCACAACGCTCTCGCAAGCGTTACGAGCGCAAGGGGTTTGAGGCCTCGCAAAAACAACTGATCGCAGGCCTCGAGCAGGCTGGCTATGGAGACGCTACCTTACTTGATATTGGTTGCGGTGTTGGCCACTTGCATCAAACGCTGCTGGAACGGGGAGCGCGCTCGGCGGTCGGTATTGATCTAGCGCCGAGGATGTTGGCGGAGGCTAGGAACTGGGCGGAGCGAAGGGGGCTTTCTGAGCGTGTCAGGTACATCGAAGGCGATTTCATGGCACTCGGTGACATCGACACTGCCGATATTGCTTTGTTGGACAAGGTGGTGTGCTGCTACCCCGATGCACTGGGGTTGGTGGAGAAATCGCTGGCAAAGACCAAGCACGTTTATGGGCTCACTTACCCACGGGATCGTTGGTTCGTGCGCTTAGGCGTGGGGGTGATTGCCTGCCTATTACGGTTGATGCGATCCGACTTTCGATCTTACGTGCATGACCCGGAGCAAATCGAACGTTGGATTACAGACAGAGGGTTTCGCAAACGCTTTGAGGGTCAAACCGCGATCTGGCTAACCCAGGTATACGAAAAGTCGTAAAGAGAAGCGACACCCCGCTCGCCATGCTAAGAGCCGGCGGCCGGGCGGCGGCTACCGTATGGGGTGCGCGAAACAAGTGCGGCTGGGCGGGCATTTTCCCGAACCTCACAAGTCTGTCCGCTATTCTTCCAGCTGGGCACCAAGGATTCGCTGGCTCGTTGCTTTGCAAAAGCGGGATTCACCGATGTTCGTTTTGAACGGCTGGAGGTCGAGCTCGCTTACGCATCCGACGAGGAAGCCTTACTCGCAGCTTTTCGCGGCGGACCCGTGGCGCTCGCCTAGCCGCTTCGAGGATTCCACCCGGGAGGCTGTACACGCCGAATACCTTCGTTCCATACGAGTCGTATCGCGACGGCGCGGGGTACCGGATACCTGGTGAGTTTGTTGCCGCCGTCGGGGTCAGACCTTGAAGTCTGGCGTGAGGCAGTGGTAATTTGTTCAGCTACCGCCTGATCACTTCATTTTCGCCCTAAGGGGTTTATGCTCATGCTTTCAGCCATCAGAGAAAAGACGCAAGGCATCATCGCGACGATCATCCTGTCGCTGGTTATTATTCCCTTCGCGTTATGGGGCACCTACTCGTACTTCGAGGGCAGCAGTAATGTAAATGTCGCCACCGTCGATGGCACCGACATCAGCCAGCAAGCCTACCGGCTCGCGCTCGACCGTTTGTTGGCCAGCAACATCAAGCCAGAAATTCTCCAGAGCCCGGAATTTAAGCGACAGGTGTTGGACAACCTGATCGAGCAGACCCTACTCGTGCAAAACGGCATTGAGCAGGGTTATCGCGTCGGTGATGCCGAGCTCGCCCGCATGATTCGAGAGGAACCGGCGTTTAAACGCGATGATCATTTTGATCCAGCGCTCTATCAGGCCGTGCTGCGGCGCGAGGGCTTGAACGAGCAATCGTTTGAGCAGCGCCTGCGCACAGTGCAAATCTCCTCCCAGATCGAAACGGGTTTTCGCGAAAGTGCGTTGCCGCTTGCTTCTGAAAAGGACACGCTGTTGCGGCTATGGCTGCAGCAGCGCGAGTTTGAGTACATTGTTGTCGGGCCGGCACGTTTTATCAGCAGCACGCAGGTCTCTGAGGATGCTATAAAGCAATACTACGAATCGCATCCGGATGCATTTAAAACCCCGGAGCAGGTACGTGTTGCCTATATCGAGCTTTCCGTAGCCGACTTGGCCCGTGACTATCAACCGACCGAGGAGCAGCTGCATAAGACCTTCACGGAAGAACAGGCCCGCTATTCGACGCCGGATCTGCGCCGTATTTCGCATATCTTGATTGAAGTGCCGAGTGGTGCCAGCAAAGAGGATGAAGAAAAGGCGCTCGAGAAGGCGCGCACCATCGAAAAGAAACTGCGTGCCGACGGCGATTTCGCGACGCTAGCCAAGGAGAACTCGGCTGATAGCGCCACTGCCGCCAAAGGTGGTGACCTAGGAACGGTAGAACCGGGGGCCCTGCCGAAGGCGCTGGAAGATGCGGTAAAGAAACTCAAACCCGGTGAGATCACCGAGCCTGTACGAACGAGCTTCGGCTATCACATCGCCAAGCTAACCGAGTATACGCCCGGCACGCACAAGACCTTTGAGCAGGCGCGTGCCGACGTCGCAAAGCTGCTGCGAGACCGCAGAGCAGAAGAGCAGTTCTACGAAAAAGTGGAACAACTGAGTAACCTCGCGTACGAACATCCCGAAAGTCTGGCGCCCGCAGCAGAACGGCTCGGATTGAAAATTTCGCAAAGTGACTGGTTTAGTCGCGAGGGTGGACAGGGTATCGCGGCCAACCCCAAGATTGTCGAGGCCGCCTTCAGTCCTGAGGTCTTGCACGACGCGCGCAATAGCGAGGCGATCGAGCTCGCCCAGGATAAGCTGGTGACGCTTCGCATGATCGATCACCGCGAGGCATCGCGTAAGCCGCTTGCCGACGTGCGTGGCGAGATTCAGACGTTGTTGCAGAAGCAGCAAGCGCAGGAGTCGGCGAGCAAGCTCGGTAGCGAGATCTATGCGAAGTTGCGTGAAGGGCAGTCGTTGGCGGAGTTGGCGAAGGCGAACAGTTTGAATCTCGAGCAAGCGCAGATCAGCCGTATCAATCCCAAAACGGTCGATCGGCGGCTGGTGACGGCTGTTTTCAAGGCACGGGTACCGCAAGCAGACAAGCCGGTATTCGGGGAAGTCGACCTGCAAGCCAATGGCCGCGCCGTATTTGCCATCAAGTCCGTAAAGGAGGGTGTGCCTTCCGAGGCGGATGCTTCCCTGGTACGCCGCGCTGAGAGCGTGCTACAGCAACGCCGCGGTGCCGAGCTTTATCGCGACTACCTCTCGCGTCTGCGCGAGACGGCGGACATAAAGATTTACGCCGATAATCTCTAGGCGGTATCGCTCAGGACGTTCCGCCAAGGTTGGCACTCAACGCGACGGCGTTGAAACCGCCGTCGACGTAGGTGATCTCACCGGTAATACCGGAGGCCAGATCCGAGCACAGGAAGGCAGCAACGTTTCCTACCTCTTCGATGCTGACGCTGCGACCGAGCGGTGCCATGTGTGCGTAGTAGTCGAGCATTTTCCGGAAGTCTGAAATACCAGCCGCCGCCAGTGTCCTAATGGGGCCGGCGGACACTGCATTGACCCGGATGCCCTGAGGGCCAAGTGTTTGAGCCATGTAGCGCACCAGCGCCTCCAGGCTGGCCTTGGCGGGCCCCATGATGTTGTAGTTCGGCACTGCGCGCATGGCGCCGATATAGGTCAACGTCAGCAGCGCGCCGCGTCGACCCTGCATCAGGGGACGCCCGGCCTTCGCCAGGGCGGCAAAACTGTAGGCGCTGATGTCGTGGGCAACGAGAAAACCCTCGCGCGTGATGGTATCGAGGAGCGATCCGCTCAGCTGCTCGCGCGGCGCGTAAGCGACCGAGTGCACGATGATATCGAGGCCATCCCAGCGCTCGCCGAGTCGCGCGAACATCTCGTCAATCTCCTGGTCACTGGAAACATCGCACGGCAAGGCGATATCGGAATTTGTTTCAGCGCTGAATTTCTCTACGCGCGCCTTCAGCTTGTCGTTCTGGTAGGTGAACGCAAGCTCAGCACCTTGCTGATACATGGCCTGCGCGACTCCCCAGGCAATAGAACGGTCACTTGCTACCCCTACGATTAACGCGCGCTTTCCTGACAAAAAACCCATCTATGCTTCCTCCCACTTTCGCCCTGTGGTTTGTGCACCCACCGATGAGGCCACTCGCAGTGTGCTCGTACAGTAGCGAAAAATGCTTACGACGGGAAGAGGGCTCGACGACGCCAATTTGATATATTACAAGCTCGTTGCGTGTGAATTCTGTCTGATCGAGGTCTAGCGTCATCCTGTCCACATCCTCGTCGGCACTCGCGGTATCCGAGGCGCTATCACGCCCCGACCCGGTTTTGTGGCGGCGCACGTGCCTGACTTTACTGATAGTGTTTTTCCTGCTGGCAAGCAGCGCTGCCTCGGCGAGTTGGAATGATCCGTATCCCAGCAGCGATCGCGGGAAGAACATTCTTTACGCCTCGTTTCGCGAACGCCCGAAGCATTTTGATCCTGCGCGCGCCTATAGCTTCAACGAATACAATATCATCGCTCAAATCTATGAGCCTCCCTTCCAGTATCACTATTTGAAACGCCCGTACTCGCTGGTGCCGTTAACAGCGACACAAGTGCCGCAGCCGCACTATTACGACGGTAACGGCAGGCAATTGCCGGCGAATGCGCCGACCGCCGATGTCGCCTACAGCGTCTACGAAATCCACATTCGTCCGGGCATCAAATATCAACCGCATCCGTGTTTCGCGCGCGATCAAGACGGGCACTACCTGTATCAAGACCTGAACCGCGAGCAGCTGCGTGACCGTCATACCATTGCCGACTTTCCGCATACCGGTACCCGCGAGTTGGTGGCCGCGGACTACGTTTATCAGATAAAACGACTGGCCCACCCGAAGCTGCATTCACCCATATTGAGCCTGATGAGCGATTACATCGTGGGTTTGCGTGATTATGCGCAGGTTCTGCGTGACGCCCTTGGCAAAGGCGGAAATGAGCACGGTGACTATCTCGACCTCACGCGCTATCCGCTGGCGGGCGTGGAGGAGGTTGATCGCTATACCTATCGCATCAAGATCCGCGGCAAATATCCGCAGTTTCGCTTCTGGATGGCGATGACGTTTTTCGCGCCATTGCCGCCCGAGGCCGATCGCTTCTTCTCGCAACCGGGCATGGCCGAGAAAAATCTGACGCTACAGTGGTACCCCATCGGTACCGGGCCCTACATGTTGACCGTGAATAATCCTAACCTGCGCATGGTGTTGGAACGCAACCCAAACTTTCATGACGAGCGCTATCCGAGGGGGGGCGAACCAAGCGATGAGGTGGCCGCTTTGTTGCGCGATGCCGGTGCACGGCTGCCGTTCATCGATCGGGTCATATACAGTCTGGAGAAAGAGAATATCCCGCGCTGGAACAAATTCCTGCAGGGTTACTACGATAAATCCGACCCCTCTGACATTCTTGCAGAGAGTTTCGATCAAGCGATTCAGCTGACAAGCGGCGGCGACACCGAGCTCACCGATAGCATGCGGGCACGCGGTATACGTTTGCTGACGTCGGTAGGCACGGCCACGTACTACACCGGCTTTAACATGCTCGACCCCGTGGTCGGCGGTTACAGCGAGAAAAAACGCAAGCTGCGGCAAGCCATCTCGATCGCTGTCGATGAGGAAGAACGCATTTCCATTTTTCTCAACGGGCGTGGTATTCCGGCGCAGGGGCCGATACCGCCTGGAATTTTCGGTTATGAGGGCGGCTGCGCCGGGCGCAACCCCTACGTCTACGACTGTATCGACGGGAAAGTGAAACGCAAACCTATCGAGGAGGCGCGTCGCCTGTTGGCGCAAGCCGGTTACCCGGATGGGCGTGACCCCAAGACCGGCAGCCCCTTGCTGCTCTACTTTGATTCCCCGCAAGCCGGTCCCGAGGCGAAGGCCGTGCTCGACTGGACTATCAAGCAATACAAAAAGCTCAATATCCAGCTGGTGCCACGGGTGACCGACTACAACCGCTTCCAGGAGAAGATGCACAAGGGTAATGCGCAGATCTACCGCTGGGGGTGGGGAGCAGATTACCCTGACCCGGAAAACTTCCTGTTCTTGCTCTACGGTCCAAACAAGAAGGTGGGGGCGGAGGGCGAGAACGCGTCGAACTATGAAAGCTCGGGCTTCGATCAGCTGTTCGAGCGCATGAAAAACATGGATGACACTCCCGAACGCCTGGTACTCATCCAACGTATGCTGGAGATCGCTCGTGCCGATGCCCCCTGGGTGTGGGGTCTGCATCCGAAAGAATTCACCATCGAGCATGGTTGGCTGCACAACAACAAGCCGCACAACATGACGCACAACACGGTCAAATATCTCCGACTCGATACCGAGCTGCGTGCGCGGAAACGCCAGCAATGGAACCCGCCGCTGCTTTGGCCGCTCGGCGTGACCTTTGCTTTGCTGGCCGTTGGCGCGGTTCCCGCCGTCGTCACTTATGTGCGGCGCGAAAGGCAAGTCAGGCGGTGATTGCTTACATCGTCCGCCGCGCGCTTTACGCCATCCCGATCCTGATTGGTGTCAATCTACTCACGTTCGCGCTTTTCTTCTTCGTAAACACGCCGGATGACATGGCGCGTCTGCACCTCGGTGTCAAGCGTGTGACGCCGGAGGCGATCGCCAGCTGGAAGGCCGATCATGATTACGATAAGCCGCTGCTGTGGAACAGCCAGGCGGCAGGGTTAGACAAGGTGAGCGATACGATATTTTTTCGGCACTCCCTCAAACTGTTCGTATTTGATTTCGGCAGAGCCGACGATGGACGCGATATTAGCTATGACGTGAGCAATCGCATGTGGGCCAGTCTGGCGATCGCATTGCCGACGTTGCTGGTCGGTGTGCTGATTAATATCACTGTTGCCATGATGCTGGCGTTTTTGCGTGGCAGCTATCTCGACACGTGGGGCATGGTCATCTGTGTCATGATGATGTCCGTCTCCCTGCTGTTTTACATTATCGCTGGCCAGTATCTGTTCAGTAAGCTGCTGCACCTGGTACCGATCTCGGGCTATGCGCCGGGTTTCGCTGCCGCCAAGTTCGTAATCCTGCCGGTGGTCATCGGCACAATCGGCGGTATCGGCGCGGGAACGCGTCTTTATCGCACGTTTTTCCTCGAGGAGATGGGCAAGGACTACGTGCGTACTGCGCGCGCCAAGGGACTTTCCGAGGTGCGCGTGCTGTTTCGGCACGTGCTGAAGAACGCCATGATTCCCATCCTCACCGGAGTCGTGGTGGTGATCCCGTTGCTCTTTATCGGTAGCCTCGTAATGGAATCATTCTTCGGCATTCCAGGGCTCGGCAGCTATACCATCGACGCGATTCAACATCAGGACTTTGGCATCGTGCGGGCGATGGTGTTCCTGGGCTCGGTGCTCTACATCGTCGGTCTGATCCTGACCGATATCAGCTACACCGTGGTTGATCCGCGTATCCGGTTGCAATGATATTTCGATACCCGCGCCGCTTGCAGGGGGTTGGAGAGAGGGAATGCCATTCAAATTGATCTTTCTCTGGACCGACATACTGATATTTCTGCTGCTTGCCAGTGTCGTGCTCTTTGCGCTTTATGCGCGTCGCCACGAGCATTTACGAGTGCCTTGGCGACAGGTGCGGCGGCGACCGCTGGCCATGAGCGCGCTCGTCGTATTGTCGCT
Organism: Candidatus Muproteobacteria bacterium; assembly: GCA_003251795.1. Taxonomy (GTDB): domain Bacteria; phylum Pseudomonadota; class Gammaproteobacteria; order Acidiferrobacterales; family SPGG2; genus SZUA-472. Next base: position 3,733 of record QKEI01000246.1, on the reverse strand, counting down.
GTACGTAACAGTTGGTTTGTTGGACAGCATTCATCTGCAGCGCAGGCTCGAGGGCGCAACGGCAGGGCAGGCGCATTACGCTACCAATATCGAGAGCCTGCTAGACGTCGTGTGCTCGCCGTTGCGCGAGCGGATCGAGAAATCGTATTCCGCGCCGCTAGCCATGTACGCGTTCAGCAGAGAGGTGGTGCCGCGTGCCGATGGGCGCATGAGCTTCGAGTACCCACGCCTGCGCTTCGGTGGCGCCCAGCTGCGTGACCCGAGCGAAAGAGGCACCGATATCGCCCGACGCATCGGCTTCGGGCTGCTACTCGCGATTGTGACGTTCGTGTTGCTCGCCAGCGGTGTTGTTCTCAGCATTGCTCGTCGCCACAACGATTCTGTAGCACGGGCTGTTGCCAGGCTGGCGCGCGGCGATATCGAGACCCCGTGGCGCGCGATTCTGGCGACTACGGGTATCTTGCTTTCGCTGGGCTGCGTTGCCCTGAGCCTCGCCGGAGGCTATCACATACTGGGAACCGATCAGGTTGGCCAGGATGTGTTTTACAACTCCCTCAAGAGTGTACGCACGGGCCTCGTGATCGGCACCTTGACGACCTTGGTAATGCTGCCGTTTGCGCTCGCGTTTGGCGTAATGGCCGGTTATTTTCGTGGCTGGGTGGATGACGTCATCCAGTATCTGTATACGACGCTGAGCTCGATACCCGCGGTGCTGCTCATTGCCGCCGCCATCCTGAGCCTGCAGGTCTACATCGCTACCCATGAGGAGTCGTTCGCCACCATTGCCGAGCGCGCGGACCTGCGGTTGTTGTTTCTATGTCTGATCCTGGGCGTGACCAGCTGGACCAGTCTCTGCCGACTGTTGCGCGGTGAGACCCTCAAGCTGCGGCAGATGGACTATGTACAGGCGGCGACCGCGCTCGGCGTGGGCCACATACAGATCATGGGCCGCCATATCGCGCCGAACGTCATGCATATCGTGTTGATTACGGTCGTGCTCGACTTCAGCAGCCTGGTATTGGCTGAGGCAGTGTTGTCCTATGTCGGTGTCGGCGTCGATCCGAGCATGAACAGCTGGGGCAACATGATCAATGGCGCACGACTGGAGATGGCGCGGGAGCCGATCGTGTGGTGGAGTCTGACGGCTGCATTCACCTTCATGTTTGGTCTCGTGTTGGCGGCCAATCTGTTCGCCGATGCCGTGCGTGATGCCTTTGACCCACGTTTGCGTACCTAGTCACCTGGTAACTGCCGAACGCCGCTGCTGATGAGAAGTACACTGTTGAAAGTGGAGGACCTGCGGACCTGGTTTAATACGCCCGAGGGGATCGTGCGTGCGGTCGATGGTGTTTCCTTCGAGATCGCGCGCGGTGAGACCCTAGCGTTGCTCGGCGAGTCCGGTTGCGGCAAGTCAGTGTGTGCCCTATCCCTGTTGCAGCTAGTGCCACAACCCACCGGCCGCATCGTCGATGGCAGGGTGCTGCTCGATGGCGAAGACCTGCTGCGACTGTCGGAACAGCAGATGCGCAAGCGCCGGGGTCGACGCATGGCGATGATCTTTCAGGAACCACAAACCTCGCTTAATCCGGTGTTGACGATCGGTGCTCAGGTGCGGGAGGCGTTGGCACACGGGAGCGAGCGTGGCGATACACGTCGGCAGGCCGTAGAACTTCTGGATGCCGTGGGTATCGCCGACCCGGAGCGCCGTTATCACGAGTATGCGCACCAACTTTCCGGCGGCATGAAACAGCGTGCCATGATTGCCATGGCGCTGGCGGCGAGACCGGATCTGCTGATCGCCGATGAGCCAACGACAGCGCTCGACGTCACGATCCAGGCTCAGATCCTGGAGTTACTGCGAGAACTGCAACAAAAAACGGGTATGGCCATCCTGTTGATTACGCATGACTTGGGAGTGGTAGCGTCAATGGCAGATCAAGTGGCCGTCATGTATGCAGGCCAGATTGTAGAGATAGCGACACGGCGCGCACTGTTTTCCGAACCGCTTCATCCCTATACCAAGAAGCTCTTTCGCTCAATGCCAGCTGCAAGTAAGCGCGGGCAGGCTCTGGACGTAATTGCCGGAAGCGTGCCGTCGCTGCGCCAAACGTTTCGTGGCTGCCGTTTTGCCGAACGTTGTGACTATGTTTGGGAGCTTTGCCGTGAACGCGAGCCCGCCTGGCACGCCCCGACCGGTCACGGTGTGCGTTGCCACCTCTACGATTCGACCTCAGCGGGACGGGACGTTGACGATCGTTCGGCCGCCAGCGGAGCAATGAGCACTCCGTTCGCCGGTGGTGAGCAGACATTGTTGCAGGTCAGTGGCCTCAAGGTGCATTTTCCTATCCATCGGGGCGTACTGCGACGCGTAGTGGGCTACGTCAAGGCAGTCGATGGCATTTCGCTGGCGATCCGTTCGGGACAGACTTTAGCGCTCGTCGGTGAGTCCGGGTGCGGTAAGACCACCGTAGGCAAGGGCATCCTACAGCTGGTGTACCCGAGCGCCGGCAGTGTCATGTTCGATGGTCACGAGCTGACGCGTTTGCCGGCGTCACAGGTGCGGCGACTGCGCAGGCAATTTCAGTTCGTGTTTCAAGACCCCTACAGCGCGCTCGATCCGCGCATGCTGGTGGCCGAGAGTCTCGAGGAGGGTCTACGCGCGCTCGGTATCGGTGGCAGCCGCGATGCGCGCCAGGCCCGTATCGACGCGTTACTGGCGCAGGTGGGATTGCCGACAGAGGCGAAAGGGCGCTATCCACATGAGTTCTCAGGCGGCCAACGACAACGTATCAACATTGCTCGTGCCCTCGCTGTCGAGCCGAAACTGATCATCTGTGATGAACCGACTAGTGCGCTTGATGTATCGGTGCAAGCACAAATTTTAAACTTGTTAAGGCAGCTGCAAGATACCCTAGGGTTGGCCTACCTGTTCATAACCCACAATCTGTCGGTCGTCGCTTATCTGGCTCATGAGGTGGCAGTCATGTATCTCGGACGCATCGTTGAGAGTGGTCGCGCAGAAGAAGTACTGGAGAATCCCAAGCATCCGTACACGCGCGCTCTGCTGGCGGCCGTGCCGAGGATTGAGTCGGGGAGCAAACGTCGGGTGATCCGGTTAGAGGGCGACATTCCCTCCCCCAGTTCGCCGCCAGCGGGATGCCATTTTCATCCACGCTGTCCTGAGGCTATGCCCGTGTGCCGACAGGACTATCCGGGAAGCACCCACTTCAGCAGTACGCATCAGGCGTGTTGTTACTTGTACCCGCCGCGCGCGTCGTAAGTTTTGGCCCAGCGTTAATACCAGGGGGGTGATTGACTCAGGGAGAGATCCAGATATTCAGGGTCTGGCCGGCCCGCAGAATATCGTGCGGACGTATGAAGTTCCATTTCGCCAGCTGGTTAACATAGACGCGGTATTGGCGCGCGATGCTCCAGAGCGTCTCGCCATAGCGCACATGATGCACGACTTTGGCCTGGCTCGCGGGGGGTCTATAACTAACGCGCACCGGCCGCGTCACATTGGCGATCTGCGTACTGATCGGTCGAGTCGAGATCGGAATCAGCAGATCCTGGTTGACGCGAATGAGCGTGCGTTGCAGATGGTTTGCCCGCATGACCGCCGAAACGCTGACACCGTATCGTCTAGCGATAGTGCTTAGCGTATCGCCACTGCGTACGCGATGGCGTCGCCATTGGATACGCGATCCTTCGGGCAGGCTGTTCAGACCTTCGA
>QKEI01000223.1 GCA_003251795.1 Candidatus Muproteobacteria bacterium | reverse complement strand
GATCGGCGGCGTTCCCTCAAGCTCACCTTCGCCTGTCGACGGATTCGTCGCCCGTTACGCGTATCACAGCACTTCGTCTAGATGGGCAATGAGGCGGTCGACCTCTTCCAGGGAGTTGTAGTGCACCATGCTGGCCCGCACCACACCGTTTTGCGGACTCAGCCCGAGCGCGTCGATGCAGCGTTGAGCGTAGAACGTCCCGGAGCGAATGGCGATACGAGACTTGAGCAGATGCCGAGGAAACTCCTGCGAATCGCGATTACCGACGACAAAAGAAAATGTAGGCGCACGTTGGCTCTTATCCGCGGTATTACGCCCGATCAGGCGCAGTTGCGACTTGGCGTCGATGAAATCAATGAAACGGCGCGCAAGCGCCTCTTCGTGATCCGCCATCAATGCGAATAATTCCGCGAGACGCAGATGCAAGGCAGCATTACCGTCACCGAGGTGGTGCTGGTGGAGGGTTTCGAAGTAATCGATGATGCCGGTGAGGCCGGCGGTCAGCTCGTGATTGACGCCGCCGGGGATAAGCTTCAGCGGAATATCATCCTCGCCGATGAAAAAATGATTCTGCCCGCGCGCCCGTAACAGATGTTCACGTTTGCCATAGAGAATCCCTAGATGCGGACCGTAAAGCTTGTAGGTACTGAAAACGCAGAAATCGGCGTCAAGTGCTTTGACGTCGAGTGCACGATGCGGCGCGAAGGCGACCGCATCAACGCAAGCGATCGCGCCGGCATCATGCACCATGCGAATAATGGCTGCGGCGTCGTTGATCGAGCCGGTGATATTCGAGCATTGGGTGAAGCAGACGAGCCGCGTGCGCTCGTTAAGCAGATCGGCCAGGCGTTCGATCTCGAGCTCGGCGGTTTCCGGATCCATCAGCCATTCTTTGACGATCACGCCAAGCTCTGCTAGTCGTCGCCAGGCGCCGCTATTGGCCTCGTGGTCAAGATTGGTGACGATGATTTCATCACCGGGTCTGAACCACGGCCACAGCGCGTGCGCGAGCACATAGATATTCATCGTCGTCGACGGGCCGATCACGATTTCCTCCGGCGAGGCGTTGATCATCTCGGCCATCAGCCGCTGACTGGTCTCTAAACGTTTCGTTGCGAGCGATGAAGCTTCATACTCGGCGCCGGGCTGCACCTGCGTATCGGTCATATACGCCCCGATGCGCTCGATCACACTCTGTGGTACCAGTGTGCCACCGGCGTTCTCGAACAGCGCCCATTCGTTGAGGCCCGGGAACTGGCTACGGACAAAATCGATATTCAAGGGTTTGGCCTGGCTCACCGTGAGCTCCTTTTAATATGCCTACGGGGTGTGGCTTGTAATAGGCCACAAAGGGTGGAATTATTTCATAGCTGATCGCTTGGCACGATTCTTCGATGCCGGAAGGGTGTTTCTCTTCTTCGGCGCAGCCCACATCGGACGCACGGCCAGACGCCCGTTCGGGCAAGGAAATAACCATGCAGCCACGAGCCTTGGGACCAAGGGCGCCGGCCGTATCGCCAATCGGCTTCGGTGCCATGCCGCTGTCGCTTCAGAGCAGGCCCCATGAAGCAGTCGCTATCCGCGTCATCCATGCGGTGCTCGATGCCGGCGTCACGTTTATAGACACTGCTAACGTATACTGCCTAGACCACACCGATATCGGCCATAACGAACGCCTCATTGCCAAGGCGCTCAAATCCTGGCCGGGCGCACGCGACACAGTATTGGTAGCGACCAAAGGAGGGCTGGCACGGCCCAAAGGGCGTTGGGAAAGCGATGCCCGACCCGATCGTCTCAGGCGCGCCTGCGAACAATCGCTGCGGGATCTGGCCGTCGATCGCATCGACCTTTACCAACTGCACGCACCGGACCCGAGAGTGCCGTTCGCCGATAGCATCGGCGCATTGGCGCAGTTGCAGGAGGAGGGCAAGATCCGTTGGGTCGGCCTATCGAACGTTTCGGTTAGCGAGATCCAGCAAGCTGAGAGCCTGCTCGCCGTTACCACTGTGCAAAACCGCCTCAGTCCATTCTTTCGTGAGGCGCTTCATGACGGCGTAGTAGCCTACTGCGAGCAGCGAGGTATCGGCTTTATCGCCTATAGCCCCATGGGTGGTTGGCAGTACCATAAGGCGTTACCCAAGCATCGGCTGCTTAACGCGGTTGCCGAGCAGCACGGACACTCACCTTATGCCGTAGCACTGGCATGGTTGCTGGCACAAGCGCCGAACGTCATACCGATACCGGCGGCGCGCAGCGTCGAGCATGTGCATGATTCCCTGCGCGCGGTCGACCTTGCACTTGCTGCCGAACACATCCAGGCTATCAGCACAGCCAAATTCTAGGGCTAGAAGGTACGAGTCTTTCAGCTCGGTAGCGTGTTGGTCTTGATCAAGCTGACAATGCTGTGCATCGTTGCCGCATCATCATCAAACCCGCCGTGCGTAGTACTGGCGCTTGCGGGTGTCGGTGTAGCCCAAGCATGCACGTTGCCCAGTTTGAATTTGCCGATGTGCTCGTCGAAATATTTCTCCATACCTAAAAGCGGCGTGCGTACGCCACTTTCGAAAGACTCCGATACCAGATAGAGCAGCGAGCGACTGTAACCAAGCAGCGGTCTTACGGTTGGGTCCTTCTGTTCGGCGGTGTCATTCAAATGGAACGTACGGAAATGCTTCACCGTGCCGTCCTGTATTCGGGGTAACACCTGCTGCTCGAAAAGGTCCATGCGCACCGCCGGTGCCATGAAATTGATGCTCTCGAAGCGCCAGCCAGCCGCAGCCAGACGCCCGACCACGTGGCTGTGCACGATCGAGCCAGCCGAGTGGCCGATAAGATGCAAGCGTACTGGCGTCTTGCTGAACAAGGTGGACTTGCGCGCATAGTTATAAAGGATCATGCCGCCGCCCTTATCGTGCGAGGTGATACTGTCGGCGTTCTGTTTCATCTCGCCCCAGATCATCGTGCCACCCGGTGCCAGCAACCGCTCCAGACGTTGGTTCCACCAACGCTTGAGTTGATCAACGAATCCGGCGGTCGGTTTCGGCAGGCCCTTGATTTTGTCCTCCAATCGATTCTTAAGGGTGGACCACAAACCGGTCTCCCACATCAAGAATATCGGAAAGATCTTGGCTTCATAGAGCGCCGGGATCCACTTTGCTGCGGTTTCGGCGGCGGTTTCCTCGTCGGTAAGTCCGCCATGAGCGTAGATGGCGATGTCGGTCGGGTCGTTGGCGCCTAGCCCCCATTGCTTGCGAGCCTCGGCAATATGAAAGTTAACCAATGCCTCGACGTCGCTTTCCTGTGTGCGGAAGCTACCGCTCCTCGACAGCTCACCGTTGTTGGCCATATCGATAATGAAAGGCGCGATCTATCTCCACCTTGCCACGATGCACGCGCAAGGAAGTTGATTTGGCGATATCCAGATGTTGCTCGGTGACCACCCCGAGCTGTGCCACCCAGCAGTCCATAGCGTTCTCCGTCCAGTCTTCGTAACTCAGCAGTGCCAGCCCGCGCACGCCCCAGCCAGTTCCCCAGGAGTTCAGCAACACGAAGCCGTGGCTGTTGTAGCCGACAATGATGAAAGCATGACCACCATCGGCGGGCGTGGCGGGTCTCAGCGGGACAGACCAGTAACCGCTCTTTCCGGTTTTGACATCGAAGCCGTCCATCCATCCGTCGTGACAGATAGCACTGGCGTAAAGTATGCCAACCTCGTTCAGCGCGACGTGCATATCCGTTACCGAACGCGTGTCGACGCGATAGTAGGCACCGAGTGGTCGCCGTGTCGCGTCGAGCCACCAATCGGTCTGGGCGGTTTTTGCCGGCGGTGGCATATCCAACGTCTCCCACAAGTCGGTGCGGCAGACGCCGTGCTTGTACCAGCCTTTCATAGCGCCGCGCAGGCTCGAACCGGTGTCTGCGGAGGAGCCAGGAAATTCGTCATAGCGGCGGGCCATCGAGTAAATCATGAACGGCGACGCTAACGGAGCGCGCGCGCCCTGTCGGGTGCGCAGCAGGAAGTTGACGACATTAGACAAGGCAAAGCCGGTGCAAGCACTCGTGTCCTCCTGATCCAACACCGGTAATCGCAACTTAGGTTTCATCTGTGTCGGCGGCGCCAACGCCACCGACGGCATATACGGCCGGTCGCGCAAATCGAGCTGATCGGGTACTACATTGGTTTTCGGAATGAAGGACTTCTTCCGTGTCGACTTTGCCATGGTCACTTGCTCCCTGGTGGTGGATGCTGGCTGATAGTAGTAACGAGCAGGAAACGACGGTTAGTTTGGAGGATTCGAAATGCGCCGGCAAGACGCGCGTTGCAGCGGCCGGTGAAGCGCTTAGTATTGACAGCCCTTGACGTTTGCTTGATTGTTCGCGACACGGTTAGATGGTCGGCGTCGCTGAGGGTTAGCATCAGGATCGGGCGACAAGCAAGAACAGGGAGCCACTGATGAGACGCATCGCGGTATTAGTAGTCCATGGAATAGGCGAGCAAAAACGTTTCGAGTTCTTGGAGACGATCGCCAGCAATGTCTATCGTGCCTTGCGGCGCGATCCCCGGCGTCGGGCTAAGGCGCACATCGAGTTGCGTCGCGAGGACCAGATCACACGCGGGGCAGATGCCGCCGAGAATTGGCGCGTAGCACCTGCGGTCGTCGGCTGGCAGGTGCCGGCAGGAGAGGGCATCGAAGTGCAGTTCCGTGAGGTGTACTGGGCCGATCTCGACTTACCTGTGAGCTGGCGCGGCACCTTCAAACTGCTAGGTTGGGCCCTCGGTGTCTCGGGACTCCGCTTCTTTACCGACCCGGCGGTGGGGCCAGCGTCGAAGCATGGCATGTGTGAGCCGAACTACGCGCGCAAAGGATGGGCGCGGCTGTGGGTGCGCACGCGACTGTTTCTAGTGTCGTTGCTGTTTTTCTACATAGTCATTTCCGTTTTCTTCTTGGACTGGTTGTTGCTGCGGCGCGTATCGTTGTTCAGTGCCTTTCGCAGGCTCGTACACAATTACCTGGGCGATGTGAAGCTCTATCAAGACTGGTTCGTGCGCAACGATGACAGACTGGAAACGGTGGAGAAGAAATCGCGCGTGGCTATACGCGGCCGCATGATCCGCGCTCTGGTCGCGACCGCCGCGCAAGTCTATGGGGGCAGGCAAAGCGAAAGGCTCGACGGTTATTACATCCTGTCTCATAGCCTCGGCACCGTGGTAGCGTTTAACGGTTTGATGGAAACGGCGCTAGCCCTGCCTAATTATCTCGGGAGGGAGGAGTGGACGAAGCTCAAGCAACGCTATCCCGCGCCAGCCCCGAAAATGCAGATGCCGGTACGACCCCCCTGGCTGAAAGCAAACGATGCTATTCATCGCGGTCGCCTGTTCGACGGGCTCGAGGGATTCGTGACGATCGGCAGTCCATTAGACAAGTTCGCGGCTCTGTGGCCGTGCATCGTTCGTATCAACGGGCAAGCAATGGGCGCCCGGCGCCGAGTGCCCTGGATCAACGTCACCGATCTCCAGGATATCGTCGGCAGCTCGATCGACCTGTTCGAACCTTGCCCACCGGCACCGGGAATAAGCGGCCTGGAAAAAACCGAGGTCGCCTGGGCGGATCAGTTGACGTTGGCTTCTGCGCATACGTCGTACTGGACGGCAAAGAGACGGTCGCAGCGACCGGACCGCCTGATCGAAAAACTGTTATCGTGGTTCGAGGGCAATGCCTTCGAACGCCCGCAGGATCGCATCTCGCCGATGCTGGCTAAGCTCATTTATTGGGTGTCGCTGATCGTATTGCCGGCGGTAATACTGCTCGGATTCGTTTCGCTACTCTGGTGGATCAGGGTCGAGTACCTGCCTTTTCCGAGTATTGCCTATATGTCGTTTCTCGGCGAGGCGTCGTACTGGGCACTTATCGCCGGGTTTGCGGTGGTTGCAGCGGTTTCACTCGGCAGGTGGCTGTGGGAACGGCTGAAGTTGGGCAGGCCGGCTTGACGCGAAGCGGCTTGGGCAATACCGTCGCTTGCAACACCAGGTCCCGGAGGGGTGAGAGATGACGTCATTCAGCGAAACCGTACGCGTGGGCGATGCCGACATGACGGTGTATGGCAACATGCCGGCGGAGGCGGGTGCGCTTGCGGCAATTGTCGTGATACAGCACGGCGCCGGCGTCGACACCTTTACGCGGGCGATGGTGAATCGCCTCACCGATGCCGGTTACGCGGCAGTCGCCCCCGATCTCTATCATCGCTTCGATCGGTCGCTGGAAGCGACGGCCAAGCGTCAGCAGCTCAAAGACAACGAGATCATTGCCGATGTCGATGCCACCGTTGATTTTCTACGCAAGCATCAGCGGGTTGATGCGGCGCGTCTGGGTATCATCGGTTTTTGCATGGGTGGGCGAGTGGTCTACCTGATGGCCGCAGTCAACCCGTATTTCAAGGTGGCCGTGGCTTACTACGGCGGCAACATCATGGTGCCGTGGGGTGATGGCGTGCAGCCGCCGTTTGCGCGCACCGGCGAGATCGGCTGTCCGTTGCTGTTTCATTTCGGCGCAGAGGATACCAACCCTTCGCCGGAAGATATGCGAAAGCTCGACGAGGAATTGACCCGCTGCGGCAAGGAGCACGAGTTTCACGCTTATGAAAACGCGGGGCATGGTTTCATGGATTTCACCAACGCGCAGCGTTACCGCGAGGTCGCCCAGCAAGCCTCGTGGCCACGCACGCTGGCATTTTTAGCGCGCCACTTAGGGTCGCAGTCCAAGTGACGGTGGTACGCGCTATGGACACAAGATATTCGCAAACGCATTCGGAGGTTTTATGAAGATCGCCGTCATGGGCACCGGCGGAGTGGGTGGATACTTTGGCGGACGCCTTGCTGCTAAGAAGTTCGACGTCAGCTTCATCGCCCGGGGTGGGCACTTGGCGGCGATTCGTCGTTACGGGCTGAGAGTGGAAAGCGCCAAAGGCAACATTCACTTGAAGCACGTCAAGGCCACTGACAAGCCCAAAGAGATCGGTCCGGTGGATTATGTGTTATTTACCGTCAAGCTTGCGGACACGGAGAGCGCCATCGAGGCGATCCGACCCCTGATCGGCAAGGACACCGCGGTGATCTCGCTGCAAAACGGCGTCGATGCCGAGCCGCTGCTGAGTGAGAAACTCGGGCTGCAGCACGTGATGGGTGGTCTCGCGTTCATCGCGGCCGTCATCACCGCACCCGGTGTCATCAAACACACCGGCACAATGGCGCGCGTTGTCTTCGGCGAGCTCGATGGTACGCGCACGCCCCGCGCGGAAACGTTGTTGGCTGCTTTTCGCGATGCCGGTGTCGATGCTGAGATTTCTGATAATATCGAGAAGGCGATTTGGGAGAAGTTCATTTTTCTCGTGGCCCTTAGCGGCGTCACCACCGTTACCCGGAAACCGATCGGTGTGTTGCGCGCAGATACGGATACGCGCGCGCTGTTGCGCGCAGTTATGGCAGAAGTCGCAGCGGTCGCACGCGCGCAGGGCATCGGCATCGATGACGCCTTTGTCGATAACCGTTTGGCGTTCGCGGACACGCTACCGCCCGAGATGACGTCGTCCATGCACGAGGACCTGGAGCGCGGCAATCGCCTTGAGCTCGATTGGCTTGCCGGTACGGTGGTGCGACTGGGGCGCGAGTTCGGCATTGCCACACCGGCAAATGCCTTTATCTATGCTGCCCTCAAGCATCGTGCAGGCGGGGAAAAGGACTGATCGTCTAGCCGTTGAGGTCCGGCCCGTCTATGGCAATAGCTACTCGGCAGGAATTCAATCAAAGGTGGAGATAGAGAATGGCAAACGAAGGCTATCATGAACCAATCGAAGAACTGTCCCCTGAAACCAGGGATATGCATCGGGCGATTACATCGTTGATGGAAGAGCTCGAAGCGATCGATTGGTATAACCAGCGTGTAGATGCCTGTCAGGATTCGGAATTGAAAGCGATCCTGGCGCATAACCGCGATGAAGAGAAAGAACACGCGGCTATGGTGCTGGAGTGGATTCGCCGGGAAGATCCGACATTCTCCAAAGAACTGAAAGATTATTTGTTTACCGAAAAGTCGATCGCCCATAAATGACCCCTACAGTTAGGTGATGGGCTACGCCTCTTTATCACGTGGCCAAGGAGGGGCTGCCTAACTAGCAGCGGTTCGCCTGCGGTAGAGAGCGTGAAATGACAGCTGCAACTCGCATTGGCCTGATCGGCGACTACAGGCCGACGGTCCCGGCGCATCAAGCGATTCCTATTGCTCTGCAACTTGCCGGCGACGCATTAGGCGTCGCCGTTAAGTACGAGTGGGTTCCGACAGAAGAGATTCTAGATTCCTCGCGGGTCGCTGACTTCGATGGGTTGTGGTGTGTGCCGGCGAGCCCTTATCGCAGCATGGAAGGTGCGTTAAGGGCAATTCGATTCGCCCGCGAGAATGAGCGGCCCTTCCTCGGTACCTGCGGTGGTTTCCAGCATGCCATCGTCGAGTACGCCCGCAACGTATTGAACTGGGCGGATGCAGAGCACGCCGAAACCGCGCCGACCGCAAGTCGCCCTGTTATAACGCTCCTCGCCTGCGCGCTTGTGGAAGCAACGGAAACGGTACATTTCCTTCCGGGCTCACGAATCGCCGCAATCTACGGGTGTGAGGAATCGACCGAGGGTTATCGCTGCAGTTATGGCCTGAATCCTGAGCTGCAAGATGCGCTCGTATCCGGCCCGTTGCGTGCCGGCGCAAAGGACGCTACAGGTGCGATTCGTGCCGTCGAGCTCGATGACCACCCTTTCTTCTTGGCCACCCTGTTTCAGCCGGAGCGCGTAGCTCTTAAGAACCGGCTTCCTCCGCTGGTAGCCGCTTTTGTCCGCGCATCGGCGACGGGTGCCGCTCGCCAGCCCCAGGCCAGCAGACACCGAACTGAACACCGTGCACCATAAAGTGGGGCGTCAGGGTGCTGAGGACATCACATGCAGATGATCAACATACCCTTTGGAACGACCGACTGGTCTGCAATTGA
>QKEI01000076.1 GCA_003251795.1 Candidatus Muproteobacteria bacterium | reverse complement strand
AGACCGCGGCGAAGGTATCCCGGAAGAGCAGCGCAAGCGCGTGTTCGAGCCGTTTTTTACCACCAAGCGGGCGGGCGAGGGGACCGGCCTTGGACTGCCGATGGTCTATAAGATCATTGATGACTACGGGGGCAGCATCGAGTTAGACAGCAAACGCGGTGCGGGCACGCGCGTGATCGTACGCTTACCCACGGCTGCGCCCCCGCAGATGCAACGCGCGATGTCATGAGCCACATCCTCATTTTGGAAGACGAGTCAGTCATACGTCAGGCGATGCGCCGGCTGCTTGAGCGCAATGGCTACCAAGTATCGGAGGCCGATTCGGTCGAGCAGGCGAAGAGCGACCATGCGTTGACGAATTTTGACCTGATCGTCGCCGATCTGCGCCTGCCGAGGGCGCCAGGCACGGAGATCATTGCCAGCGCCGCAGGCGTGCCGGTGCTGATCATGACCTCGTATGCCAGCGTGCGCTCCGCTGTTGAGGCTATGAAACTCGGTGCGGCCGACTACATCGCGAAGCCGTTCGATCACGATGAGCTATTGGTGGTAATCGACCGCATCCTCTCGAGCCGGCGCCTGGCGCGGCAAAATGCCGCGCTAAAACGCGATGTGCAGCGAACCTATCCCGTAGGCGGCATTGTCGGGCGTTGCCCGACAATGCTGGAGGTCTTCAGGCGCATTGAACGCGTAGCGCCGAACGATACCACGGTTCTTATTATGGGTGAGTCTGGTACCGGCAAGGAGCTGGTGGCGCGCGCGGTACATGAGCAAAGCAAGCGCTGCGACGCACCGATGATTACCGTGAACTGTGCGGCGATCCCCGAGAGCTTGATCGAGTCAGAGCTTTTCGGTCATGAGAAGGGTTCGTTTACCGGCGCCGTGCAGACGCGACACGGCATGGTCGAGGCCGCCGACGGCGGTACCTTGTTTCTGGACGAGGTCGGTGAGCTGCCGCTGCCAGCGCAGGCGCGGCTGCTACGCGTGCTACAGGACGGCGAGATCCGGCGCGTCGGCTCATCGCAACCGCGCAAGATCAATGTGCGCTTGATCGCCGCTACCCACCGCGAGCTGGCGCAATTGGTGGAAAGCAATCTGTTTCGCGACGACCTGTATTTCCGATTGCGCGTAATGGAGATTTGGTTACCGCCGCTGCGTGAGCGCGGTCATGACATTGTCGATCTGGCGCGTCATCTGCTCGATAAGACCTGTCAGCGACTTCACCGCTCAGCGCTACGATTTACCACGGAAACGATGTCGTTGATCACAGAGTACGGCTGGCCGGGGAACGTACGCGAGCTTGAAAATGCCATCGAACGCGCAGTGATTTTGTGCGACTCCGAAAACATTACACCCGAGATGCTTGCCATAGAAAGCCGTCCGACAGAGTTGTCGAACGCTGTGGCGGAATCGACCAACGCTGCTTCGCTAGAGAACTACATCCGCAACTTCGTACGTGAACATGAGGGAGCACTCACTGAGACCGAGCTCGCGCGGCGACTCGGGATCAGTCGTAAGACCCTTTGGGAGAAGCGTCAGCGTCTGGGTATTCCGCGACAAACGGCAAAGAAAGAGGCGATTCGGCCGCGCGGTCCACGAGCCTGAATACACCCTGGAGCTCCGGAGCTTCGTGTCGGCGGTTGGCTGTCTGTCCTCCGACGAGCGTTTCATAATGCTCTAATGTTTCGACATAACTGATCGGAATAACCTTATAAGGCGATTGACAAACGAGGCAGGGAGGAAGAGTATTTTTTTCCGTCCTTTCCTTACGGGTTTGTCAGCGTTAATCAGGGTAGGTCGTTGGGCTGCGGATTCGAATAACCATAGCTTGGGAGGAGCATCAATATGATCTATACGAAAAAATCGCCATGGGTGCTGATTATTGGGGTCATCATGGCGGGTTACGCCTTTCTGGTGCAGCAGGGGGTGTTGACTGGCCTAATGAAGATGCTGCATACGAGTGGGCATGCCGGTGAGATGGTCACCATGGGCTATATCTTCGGTGTTATCGGCATCGTTGTCGGCTTGTGGCAGCTGGTAGCTACTCCGAAAGAGGGAAGTCTCGACTATTACCTGTCGACAGTCGGTGGGGCACTACTGGTCCTGCTGTGCGTTTTCATCGTCAAGTATGGCGCCGAGCCAGTGTTCAAGCTTTGGGGCAAGGCCTCGGATGCGGCTATTGGCTGGAACTTCCAAACGACGCTAGGGCTGAACTACATCCTGCTCGGAATCATTGTGGGCATGATTGTAGTCAACGTCTTCAAGATCCCGGCCTGGGCGGAGAACGGCGTGCGTCTCTCGCGCCTGGGACTGAAGAGCGGCGTTATCTTGCTGGGTGCACTGTATTCGGCGGCAGAGCTGCGCAACCTCGGCGGTTTGTCCGTCGTACTGATCGGCTTCTTCGTGCTGGGTTCGGTCGGTATGGTGCTATGGCTCGGCCGGCTTCGAAACATACCCAACTCCATGGGCGGAGTACTGTCGGCCGGCATGGGTGTATGCGGGGTGTCTGCCGCGGTCGCCTCAGCGCCAGTGGTGCAGGCCAAGTCCACCGAGATTGCCTACACCATCGGCACCATCCTGCTGTGGGGCGTGCTGATGATGTTTATCTTTCCGCCGGTCGGTCGGGCATTGGGGATGGGTTATATCCAGTTCGGCGCCTGGGCCGGCACGGGTATTCTGAACTCGGCGCAGGTGGCGGCGGCAGCGTTGATCTATCAGCCCACCGGTATCGAGACGCTGAAGGTCGCCGAGATCTTCAACATCACCCGCATCTTGTTCCTGCCGATCATCGTGATTTGGCTGGCGGTGTGGTACGTGCAGCGTGAAGCGGGTGCCCAGAAGGTAAACGTCGGACGGGTGATCTTTGAAAAGTTCCCAGTGTTTGTGCTTGGCTTCCTCTTGCTGTTTGCGTTGTCGACCACGGGTATCTTCGCTCCGGCCCAGCACTACAAGGGCAAGTACTTCGATAACGCCATCAAGGAGTCGAAGCTGCTTACGAGTGAAGAGACGAGCCTGCTGCAGTCGGAGTTAGGCAAAGTGCAGCGCGAGGACCAGAAGGCGGCGCTCGAGCGGCTGATCCAGAACCGCAAAGCCATGTCGATCGACCATGACACCGTCTTGCGCGGACTGGCTAACGCCAAGGTGCTGTCGAAGGACGCGAATCATGTCCTCAAGAAGGCCCATAGTGCCGTCTACCACACGGCCAAACGGGTCAAGTGGTTCCGTACCCTAATCGTTTGGTTCTTTGCGTTTGGGCTTACGGGTCTCGGCATGCAGATCACTTTTTCCTCGATCAAGCAAGCCGGTGGCCAGCCGCTCTTTATCGGCACCGTGGTAGGGCTGACCAAGGCAGTCGGTGCGTTGATCGTGATCATGTTGTTCGTGCGCGAAACCATTTGACGGAGGCTTAGCTCATGGCTGAAAAGCTGAAATACGACCGCGGTACGTTACTTTCCATCTTTAAGACCGACCGCGCCGAGGATTTCGCGGCGCTGGTAGTGGCGCTAGCCATCGTCGTGCTGGTGGTGTTGTTCGTCCCGCGCTAGACGACATCAGGTAAGCACTCCCGTGGACCGCTATGCGGTCCACGGGATTTTTTTGCCTGCCCTGACGGAATCTTGATGTTGAAGACTCGTAAGATATTGCTTGCCAGTCACGGTACCGACGGGGCTCGGGCCGCGGAAAAAATGGCGCTCAAATTGTGCGCTAGCGGCACCACGCTGCGCCATCTCGTGGTGGTTCCCGATTTCTGGAAGGGCATGATGGGGGATGACTGGCTGAACAATGCCTCCACCCAGGCGGCGTTTGGTAGATACGTCGAGGCGCGCTTGGAAGACGAGGTTCTACAGTGCATCGCCAAAGTGCGCCGGCAGGCGGAGAAGCGCGGGATCCGCTACCTTCCCCAGGTGGCCTTTGGCAAGCCGTCGAGCTGTCTGCTTGAGGAGGCCCATCGCGGCAAGGTCGATCTCGTCGTGCTCGGCTCGCAGCGCCCTCGCGGCAAACAGGGGCTGCGCTCGCGTATGCTGACCGATGACCTGCTCAGGCGTCTCGGTACGCCGGTATTGATCGCCCCCTATCCGAATGCCTGAGACAGGCACCAGCACGTCGTTGGCGGCTGAGAGTCTACCGCCACCGATCGCTAGCAAGGACGCTGCCTGGATACGGGTCCCCACGCCTTTTACCGCTGCCGAACTGGCCACACTTTGCCGCGACCCCGAGGTCCTGTTCCGGCTCAATCCTTACTACTACTTCAAGCGCTGGGCCCAGACCGGCCCCGGCAGTTACCACGCCGAGTTCGACAACCATAGCAATCAGCAACGCTTAGCGCTTGACCTAGAACTGACCCGCGAGCCCGGCGGCGGGTTCCAAGTGGCCTACGGCGGCGGCGTCAAGCGGCGCACGGTGTTCTCCATCGAGCAAATGCCACAGGGTAGCTACCTTTGTGTGACCGATGATTATGAGGGTCTGCCGGAAGAAGAGCGCGCCCGGCGCGAGACCGAGGTGGACAAGAGCCTGCCCGCATGGGGCGAGGCCCTGCGGGTGTACTTCAAGCGCATGAGACGGTGGTCTTGGCTGCCCGGTTGGCGCTGGTATATGCGCCGTCTGTGGATACCGATGAAACCGCCGGCGCGCCGCATCGTTTGGTTGCTTTATGTAATCACGGTTGCCGAGTTTTTCTTTTTCTTGTTCGTGCTGCTGATCTTCGTACTGCAGCAGAATCGCTGATAAGCAACTAGAATCGCCGGTCGGAAGAGCGCACCGAAAGTTGACGCCGGACCACCCCCGCATGACACCGATGCGCTAGATGCATCGTCCCCGCTGGCAGTGGTAGGGTAAGCACATGGCACCTGCGGGCAAGAACAAATTCCGGATGACGCGGAACAGTGACGTGCCAGGAGCAGCGTGATAGTCGTGTGCCGCAGTATCCATATCGACGCGCCGGTCGAGCGCGTCTTCGCGCTGATGGCGAATCCGGCGATGCGCGCCAGGCTCAATCCGGACGAGACCCCGCTGACGGTGGAGATCGAGAACGGTGCGCCGCTGCGCCGCGGCAGTATCTGTCATTATCGCTTGCAACACGGTCGACGCATCCTGGATTACCGCATGCGGGTACATGAGTTCATGCCCAACCAACGCATGCTCTCGACATCGGACTCAACTGTGCCCTTCGAGGTGCGCATCGAAACCGCGCCCGAGGATGGGGGCACGCGCCTGACCCAGACCGAGTCCTTTGAGGCGAACGACGCCATGTTGCAGGAGGCGTTGCCCGATAAGGCTACGAATAACATCGTGGGGCTAGTCCAGCGGTTCTTTACGTTGATCGATCCAGAAGCGGTGTTGACGCTGCGTCGGCGGCAGGAGGAGCAACTAACCAAGATTCTCGAAGATCGCATGGATCACTGGCTCGTCGCCATCAAGGCTCATCTCGAAGGCGCAACGGACGAACTAACGTGACCTGGACGCTCGGGAAAACGCCCGCGCAGAGCGCAAACGACCGGGAGCAGTAACGTTGCGGTTTAGAGAGAACGAACAATGGGCAAGGACATAGGGCTTGGCGCGAAAGCGCCACCGAGACGCGGATTACGCCGCGTATCGCGCACGTCCGCATTTAGCGAGGTCGTGCGCGATCATATGGACTGGCCACCGCCCTTTGTACTACCCGAGACGCCCTGTGAAGAACTCGTGCGTTTGATGCGCGAACATCCCGCTTCCGCTGCGCTGGTGAGCACGGGAGATGGTCGCATCAAGGGGATTGTCACCGAGCAGGACGTTGCACGGAAGCTGGCCTACTACACACCCGGCGCCACCCAGGTGGAAGAGATCATGAGTGCTCCCGTGCTGACGATCCATGAGGACGACTACCTGTTCCACGCCATTGCTACGATGCGCCGGCGTGACCTGCGCCATATGCCTGCCGTCGATCGTCACGGACGCGTCGTCGGCATGTTACATCTGCATGTCGCCATGGCGGCCGCGTCCTCGACGCTGATGGAGCAGATCGATCGGCTGACACATGAGGAGACGCTTGAAGGGCTCCATCAGGTTAAGGCTGAACAGGTAGACGTAGCCGAGACGCTATTCGCCGAAAATGTGCCGACACCAGAGATCCAAGGTTTGCTTACACAGATCAATAATGACATCTACCGGCGTATCCTCGAGCTCAAGCTTCGAGAAATGGAGGAGGAAGGGTGGGGCGGCCCGCCGGCTCGTTTTTGCGTGATCGTAATGGGTTCCGGCGGTCGTGGCGAATCGTTCCTGTTTCCTGACCAGGACAACGGTTTTATCCTGGAAGACTATGCTGATGAGCAGCACGGCGCGATCGATACGTTCTTCATCGAGCTTGCGGAACGTATGACGCGGGCGCTCGACCACGTCGGGATTCGGCTGTGTAGAGGTTTCGTGATGGCGACCAACCCACTGTGGCGCAAGACATTGTCCCAGTGGCACGCACAGATAGGTTACTGGTTACAGCGTCCTAATATTCTGACGCTGCGGTTGGCAGACATTTTTTTCGATTTTCAATCAGTATTCGGTGAACATGCACTGTCCGACGCATTGCGTGGCAGCATCACACAAAGCATCAAAGGTCAGTACCTTTTCTTGCGCGAGATGCAACGCGTGCAGGAAAATCACGGCGTGGCGTTGGGCTTGTTCGGAAGGCTCACCCCCGATCGCCAACCGGGTCCACATCAGGGGAAGCTCAACCTCAAGTATCATGGACTCTTGCCGTTGGTCGAGGCAATTCGATTACTGGCGTTGCGCGAGGGCATTTCGCATACGGGAACGCTGGCGCGTATCGCAGCGTTGCATGAGAAGGGTGTGCTCGATCGTAATGAGCAGGACTATCTGTCAGGGGGATTCCATCATCTGACGCGACTGGTATTACGCCAACAGATGGCAGACTTCAAAGCTGGTCAGGATGTTAGCGCCTATGTATCGCCGCGGGCATTGTCGGCGCGTGAGAAGGACATGTTGAAATACGCGTTGCAGGCGATCGACGCCTTGCGTCAGCGTGTAAAAACCGAGTTCACGGCGGATATATTCTAAAGACGGGACTCAGTCCTCAGTCCACTATTGGCTAGTCAGCGGCCCGCCCGCCAACGGCAACCCCCATCGTTTGCAGGCGCGGTACGGTAAACATAAAGCAGGTGCCCTGGGCGGAGGTGTTTTCCACCCAGATGCACCCACCATGATGCTCCACGATCAAGCGTGTGATTGCCAGTCCTAGCCCCGTGCCTTTGGGTTTGCCCTTCTGTTGATCTGTTACTTGGTGAAACTTTTCAAACACGTGAGCGGCCTGATCCGGCGGGATACCGGGCCCATTGTCAACAACAGCGATGCGGAATGCCTCCGCATTGCCACTGAGCTTTACTTCGACTCGTCCTTTTTTAGGCTCCGAGAATTTGGCGGCATTGGATAGTAGATTGATCACGACCTGCATTATCCGATCACGGTCGGCATTGACCATGGCGGGCGCAGGCGGCAAATCCGTTTTCAACGTAACCTTCTTTTCGTTGAACAATTGGCTCACCGAGGCGGTCGCGTCTTCAATCAATTGGCGCATGTCGATGGGCTCCATGCGCCATTCCATGCGTCCGGCTTCGATCTTGGCCAGGTCGAGCACTTCATTGATCAGTCGTGTCAGGCGCTCGCTTTCCTTGACGATAATATCCAAGAAATTCTGCCTTTCCCGTTTGGGCACGTCGGGATCGTTCAACAGGATCTCGGAAAACGCGCGGATAGACGTGAGCGGCGTTCGTAACTCATGACTCACGGTCGAAACGAAATCGTCTTTCAAGCGGTCGAGTTCTTGCAGGCGTTCATTGGCTGCCCGCAGCTCGGCTGTCGCTAACTCCAGCTCGCGTGATTTCTGTTCGAGCCTGCGGCTGTACTCAAGAACTTGCGAAGTCTCGTCGAGGATCTGCATCACCCCCTCAATGCTGAGTGCCTCGCCTTTCACCACCGAGGACACCATGACGCGCGCCGACGCGGCGCCGATCGCTCCAGCGAGCACGCGCTCAGCGAAGCTTACGAGATTCGGGTCCGCGCTTACTTGGCTCTGCAGGTCTATAGCGTGCCTTCGTGCGTAATGGGTAAACGCGGCACTAGCTTGTTCGGCACCCATAAATCGGGCGACCAGGCTCTGCAGCTCGGCGATGGTGGTAGTGCCATGCCAGATGTGCGCCTCGCGACGCTGCTGTACCTCGCGAAAGGCATCTACGAACAGCGTTGCCTGGATCTGTTCAATCGGTGATTGTCGACTGTACAGCGAGACACCCACGAGCAATCCGATATTGGCCAACATGCTCCAAAAAACCGCGTGCGTTGTTGCGCCAAGCCCAATGAGTCCAAATAGCTCATATGGTCTCAGCAACTCGATACCAAATAGGCCATGCTCCAGAAAGTCAGCCGGTAGCCATCCGGATTTTGCAAAGGAAGGTAGCAGCAGCGTGTAGGCCCACACGGCAAAACCGGCGCTTAAGCCCGCAATAGCGCCACGTCGGCTGGCGCCCTTCCAATAAATGCCTAGCAGGATCGCGGGAGCGAACTGCGCCGCCGCCGCGAAAGACACGAGGCCGATAGTGACGAGAGCAAAAGACTCGCCGATCAGTCGGAAGTAAAGATAACCGAGCAGCAGCACGACAACGATCGTTCCGCGCCGTATACCCAGTAGCAGGCCTGTCAGATCCTTACGCCCGGTCAGTCCGAGCGCCCTGATGCGCAGCAACACTGGCATGACTAGGTCATTGCACACCATGGTGGACAACGCGATGGCGGCTACGATGACCATGCCGGTGGCGGCAGATAGACCGCCGACAAAGGCAAACAGTGCCAGTCCTTCCTGATGCTCGGCCATCGGTACCGTTAGCACATAGGTGTCGGGATCGATACTGACGGCATACTCCGGAAACAGCAGACGGCCGCCCAGGGCGATCGGCAACACAAACAGGTTAATAACTAGCAGGTAAAGTGGGAACAGCCACACCGCCTTCCTGAGGTGGTCTTCATTGACGTTCTCCACCACGGCGACCTGAAACTGGCGCGGCAAGAACATGATCGCCATCATCGACAGAAACATGAGTGATAGCCAACTTGCGTATCCGCCGGTCATACCCTCGAAACTCATCAAGCGCGCTAGCTTGGGTACTTCCGCGGCGCGCCCGAAGAGGTCTGCCGGTCCGGCGAACAGACCGAAGGTAACGAATACGCCGACGGCGAGGAAGGCGACCAGCTTGACCAGCGACTCGAAAGCGATCGCCGCAACCATGCCTTCGTGGCGTTCAGTCGCATCTATGTGGCGCGTGCCGAACACAATCGTAAAAGCGGCAAGCAACAACGCGACGTACAGGGCGGTGTCCTCCCACAGTGCCGATTGTCCGAACTCGTAAGGCATTACCAGTTTCGGATAATGCTGCAGCACGATGTAGCTGGTGGAGATCGCTTTCAGCTGCAAGGAGATATACGGCATGATGCCGACGACGGCGATAATCGTCACAAGCCCACCGAGTAGCGTGCTCTTACCGTAACGGGAGCCGATAAAATCCGCGATAGAAGTAATGCGATGAACCTTGGCGATGCGGATTATCTTGCGCAGCACGAACCACCACAGCACAGCCATTAATGTGGGGCCGAGATATATAGGCAGGAACCCCACTCCAGTGTTGGCGGCACGACCGACGCTCCCGTAGAAGGTCCAGGCCGTGCAATAAACTGCAATCGACAACGTATAGATGTAGGGATTGGCGATGATGCTGCGGTTCGCGTCGGCACGCTTGTCCCCGTAGTAGGCGATTGCGAACAAGAGCCCAAGGTAGACAAACGCGACGACCAGAATCACGCCGCCCTTAAGCATTGTCTTTGCCCCCTTCGCTCGGAGATGTTCCCGTGGTCTCGGTTTCTTGGGTTGCCTTACCCTCGAGGACGAAACCAGCGAATGCGATCAGGCCGCCCCAAAGGGCAAAAAGATAGAAGTAAAGTAGCGGTATGCCGAACAGTAGGCCGCTGCCGGCGAACAGAGACAACAACGGGTAGTTCAGCGCCAAAGCGCCAATCACCGCTAGCACCACGAGCTGTTCCGTACGCTGCTTTCCGGTCAACATGAGCGTGCTCTATTCTTCACGGGCTGGTGCGGAACAAGCTTAAAATTGTGCCTGCAGCTTGCGTACCTTGACCATGCTATTAGAAGCTTCAATGGCCTGCTCCAGGGTTTCAATGCCAGCGCTTTCCAATAGGTCGAGCAGTCGCAGGAAAATCTCAGCAGTGACTAGCGAATCACCGAGTGCCGTGTGACGACCGGCGACTTCGACGCCAAGACGTTCGGCGATGCCGTCAAGTGAGTGGTCGGGTGTATGCGAGTGCAGATATACGGACAGCAGCAGTACATCCAGCACCGGGTTGCTGAAGCGCACCCCCGCCTCATGTTCCTTCAGTTGCAGGAATTTCATGTCGAACGCCGCGTTGTGCGCTACCAGTACTGCGTCGCCAATGAACTCCTTGAATTGTGGCAATACCACCTGAATGGGCGGCTTGTCTTTTACTTCCGCATCAGTAATGCCATGAAAGCGAATCGAGGCCCTGGGGATCGGGCGGCGCGGATTGACCATCCGCGTGAACGTTTCGCCCGCGAGGATGCGTCGGTTGACGATACGCACGCCGCCGATGGCGATAATCTCGTCACCCTCTGACGGTCGTAGGCCGGTGGTTTCGGTGTCGAAGACTACGTAATCGAGCTCCGCCAAACGCCGATCGAGCAGTGACTGCATTTCCGATGAGCGTGCGGTCAGATCAAAATCATAGAATTCTGGTCGGGCTGGTAGCTTGTCGGCTTGCACCTGCCATTGCAAATGTGAAGCGGGCAGCGGTATTCGTATGATGGCGTAGCCGGGGCGGCGGTGCGACTGGCTCCACATGTCGCCGCCGTGCTTTTCCAGCACCTCACGCACGCTGGGTGAGCCTACCGCTTCCGGCAAACTCTCATTCGACCAGTTTTCTAGATCAGCGGCCGGGATTGCTTCACCCTTCCAGGAAAGATCGAAGTACACGCTGCGATCCCCCATCATCGGCTCAAAGTCGAACTCAGTAGCGCCATTGTACCGGCAAATACGGTGTAGCAAGTGCTCCAATAATACAACGATGGCGTGACTGTCAGCGCGCAGCCATAAAGGTATGCCGGTCATCGTAAGGTGGATCTCTCCATCCGCGCGTAGTCGTCGGATAACGGCGTTTACCAAGTCACCGGAATAGCAGTCGGTTATCATCCAATCGCCGCCGATCAGCTGCCGATTGTCGCTGGCTAGACTATTGAGCCGCGCACTCAACGCGGCGCTTTCCTGAACGATCACCGCTTCGAAAGAGCGCCGCTGAGCGGGTTTCATGTCGGGATAGGCGGCGAGGTTCTCGGCAGCGGCGCGCAAATTAGCAAGTGGGCGGCGCAGCTCCTCTAGTGCAGTGCGCAGTAAGCGGTCACGTTTGTTGAGTGTATGCAGTTGGCCGGTTACGTCCTCGAAGGAAAGTACGAAACCCCGACCGCTATCTGCCTCTGCCCCCGCCGGGGCAAACAGCAGACTCATGCGACAGCGCAATAGGGTATCTGTATCCACTGTCGCACACACAAACTCGACGGGTTGGTCGTCGGTCTCGCCGCTTTGTGCACGGTGTCGCAACATCTCCAGCGCGTGCTCGACGGGTGCCGGTGCTAACAGCTTGTGCAGCGAGCGACCAAGACCGAGCGCCGGGGCATTGGCGAGCACGCGCACGGCCGCAGGGTTATAGAGCAGGATCCTTGCATCGGCACCGCACACTAGCACGCCTTCGTTGAGTTCCTTCAACACCGTCTCCAGCCGCGCCTTCTGTTCCTGTTCGCGTGCGGCCCCGGTCTGCAGCGCCCGGGCGACCTCATGCTTGGCCTTATGCAACTCCGTACCGAGCGCGTGAATCGTTACCGGGAGGTTGCCGAGCAGGTGGGTAGGGGGAAGTTCTAGAGTGTGTGCGGCGTGCGTGCGATGAATGATATCAGCACCACGCTCAATCGCACCGAGTGGCTTAAGCAGAGCGACGTCAATAAGGGTCCAGAGAGTCGCCAATGCGACTGTCACGATAAAGGCGGCACCGATCAAATAGAGCACAATGCGGGTACGCGTGCTGGCATCGTCGATGAGCACATAGATCAAAACCGCCGCTGTCGCAAATACGACGAGCTCGAACGCGATGATTACACCGAGCAAGAGCCAAACCTTGACGCGCGTGTCTAGTTTTCTTGTCGCTGTTTGCGCCTGTGCCTCCCGCTTCGCCCAGCTAATCCTTACCTATCAAGGCCTGTACCTTGGCCACGACTTCCTGGGTGGAGAACGGTTTAGTTATGTAATCATCCGCACCCATCGCCATGCCTTTTTCGCGCTCGACGTCACGCCCTTTGGCAGTGAGCATCACGATACGGATGCCCTTCCACACGGGGTTGGAGCGTATTGTTTGGCACACCTCGAAACCGTCGCGCCTGGCCATGTTGATGTCGAGCAGAATCAAGTCCGGCAGGTGCGCCTTGATGGACTCGATGGCGGCGTCGCCGTCGCTCGCCGTATGCACCTCGTACCCCGCGCGCCTCATGAGAAACTCGAGCGACAACACAATGTTCGGTTCGTCGTCGACTAGGAGGATGCTTTTCGGCATGATAGGATGCTTCGCGTCCCGCTATAGCAATGTCACAACAATCAGAACTGGGGCTCGGAAATGGTAGCACGGAGCAGAGGGGGAACAGCCCCGAAAATGTTACCTGGTACCACACGGGATGTTACGGATCGTAACCTGGGGAACACGAAACAGGACCGGTTCACGAGGTATCCCGTTGATATATCTTGTCTTTCCCTAACGGCACAAATTTCGCAAGGAGCGAGTACCCAGCTCCGTGGGATCGCGCATGTCTGGCAGGCGCGCGCTTGTTAGAGTGCGTATGGAGGATGGTAAGCAGGGATCGCTCGGCTATTAAAACAACCCAACTAAAGGGGATTCATATATGGACGCAAAAATAGTATGGCTAGCGATATTCGTTGTGCTGTACTGGGCCTACTGCATCTTTTGGGGTGTTAAAGGTGCGTTGTCGGCCCGCACGGCTAGCGATTACTTTATCGCGGGTCGCAAGATTTCGCTGTGGGTATTCGTGCTCGCGGCGACGGCGACCTCGTTTTCCGGCTGGACCTTCATGGGTCATCCGGGTCTAGAGTATCGAGACGGCTTCCCGTACGCGTATGCCTCGTTCTACGCCATCACCATCCCGTTTACCGGCGTGATCTTTCTCAAGCGCCAGTGGATGCTGGGTAAGCGCTTCGGTTTTGTGACACCGGGCGAGATGCTTGCCACCTACTTCCATGGAGACGCGGTGCGCTTGCTAACGGTGCTGGTGGCGTTATGTTTCTCCGTACCGTATCTCGGGTTGCAGCTGCGCGCGTCCGGCTTTCTGTTCAACGTGTTGACAGATGGCGGCCTCAGCGTTGCGGTTGGCATGTGGCTGTTGTCAGCGATCGTGTTCATCTATGTCGCCTCCGGCGGTCTTCGCGCGGTGGCCTATGTGGACACACTACAGTGTATCTTGCTGGCGATGGGCATCGTAATCATCGGTATTATCGCCGTGGTATACGTCGGCGGGTGGACCAAGCTGAATCAGGGTATCGCCGCGCTCGCGCTGTTTGATCCGAAGAAGACCGCAGACGGTTTCAGCCACTATGTTGCGGTACCGGGGGTCATACAGTTCGTGAGCTCGGGCCCGAAAGCGGTCGGCGGCGCCTGGACCGGTATCATGATCCTGACCTACATGTTTGCGCTGATGGGCATTCAGTCCTCACCGGCATTCTCCATGTGGGCCTTCTCCAACAACAGTCCTAAGCCGTTCGCACCGCAGCAGGTGTGGGCGTCTTCCTTCGGCATCGGTTTGATCCTGTTCTTCTTTACCGCAATGCAGGGTTTGGGTGGCCACCTTCTGGGTGGCG
>QKEI01000031.1 GCA_003251795.1 Candidatus Muproteobacteria bacterium | reverse complement strand
CGGAAAAACGACAGCGCGACCAGCAATACGACTGCTTCGATGCGAAATAGTGCTGCTACCACCATGGCACCAATCCACACGAGCGTTCTGGTCAACTTCGGTTCTTTCAGGTCCTTGATGAACATCAGCAAAGAGGTTAGGTAGAAAGCAAGGTAACCAGCGTCACGGATGACATAGGCTCTATACTCGTTCAGCGCATGATAGAGCAGAATAACGGCAGCGGCGAATATCATCACCTTGCGATCACCGCCTACCTCGCGCACTAGCGATATGAACATTACTACTGTGAACGCCGTCAGGGCGGCGTTCAGCGCATACGCGGCATAGTCGAAGCTAAGCCCGGTCACCTGATGTGCGAATGCAATCAAGACAGAATAGAACGGCCATTTGTAGAGCTGCAAGGCCGCATGCCATTCTCCTCGGGTCATAAGCTCGGCGGCGCGTAGATAGAGCACGCCGTCGCTGTTTACGACGTTACCGATAAACACGCACCAGGCAGATAACACGAGACTAGCGAGGGCCGCGTAAATACGGACGTCCCGCGG
The DNA here is from genome assembly GCA_003251795.1 of Candidatus Muproteobacteria bacterium. Lineage (GTDB taxonomy): Bacteria > Pseudomonadota > Gammaproteobacteria > Acidiferrobacterales > SPGG2 > SZUA-472. Next base: position 3,227 of record QKEI01000031.1, on the reverse strand, counting down.
CAGAACACGCAATGCATGTGACCACCCGGAACTTCCAGGCGGTGGCGTCATCGGCGATTCGCGCTTATCGATGAGGGACGACTCCATTCTTGTCTGTTGCCAGTGTCGCGCTGTACGCTCTGCGTTTTATTGTTGGACAAAGACTAACACAACCGTTTCGCGGTCCGGAGGGCAAACCCGGTCAAACAGCCGTCGTCGGCGACGTGCGGGCAGTAGATTCGTATCCTGCCACTTGTTCGCGTGCCAATATTTTTGGATATATTTTGGTCAACGCGTGCTGCAAATGCATTTCATAATCGATTTCCGACCAAACCAAATCCTCTATCAGGTGGCAATAGATGGGGTAACGGCGTGCCGCCGCTACCAGAGTATCAGTATCGTAGGAAACGTGTAGCCCATCTCGAAACGCAAGCTCGGCCTCTTGTTTCATGACCTGAAACAGCGGCAGTGAGATCTTGCATATACCGACAAGCTCACCGGTAATGCCCCGCAGTTCCTGCCGGTTTTTGGACATTGTCCGCAACAAACCGTCATCGCTGTCGATATAAACCTCGTCACCCGCGTCTGAGCGTCCCGACATCAGTACGACGTTATCCCGAGGAAACTCAAGGCAGGCGCTTAGCGCGCGGCGCTCGAATATCAGATCCGATTCAAGCAGGAGGAAGTCCTCGTCGATCAGATCACGAGCACAGTACAAGGAGTACATGCTGCCCGACTCAGCGTAGTGTTGGTTGTGAATCGTCTCAATGAGACTGCCATGGGCCCGTTTCAGTCGCTCATAGAATTCAGCGAGGTGGCCAGTGACGATAACGATACGCCCGATACCGGCCTCGGCGAGCAGCGCTACCGCTTCCTCGATAATGGGTCGTTGGCCCAGTTTGATGAAGCCTTTCGGAAGCCACTTACCCCGTTCGTTCAGGCGTGTTCCCATGCCAGCCGCCATAATTACGGCAGTTGCGATTGGTGCATCCATTGCGTGTTCTGGGATGAGTAGGACAAGAGCGGTATCGATTGGTGACTCTAAGGATCATAGCACGAACGACCCTGTTACACGTGGGACCGGGCAGCAGGGACCCCGGCGTCTGATGTTCAAGGCCACAGCGTCTGGTTGGTGCTTGTCACTGTCTGCTAGTCTTGTGCCACGGCAGCGAATGGGCTGTGTACGCCAACTCCGGTAGAGACCAATGAAGATTTGTTTTGATGTTTTACATCTTTATTACCTGACGCAATTTCTGCCAGTACTCCGTGCGCTAGCGGCACGTGGCGTCGACTGTCGCTTTTGCTTCTATCGTGATGCCGAGATGCAGCGCGCACTTGCTCAAGTCATCGAGCATGAGGCGTTGCCGGTGGTGTGGGTGGAGTCCCAAGAACAGGCGGCAAGCTACTATCGTGAGCAGCGATTCGATTGGGTGATCTTTAGCAACGCTTTCAGGCATCTATCGACGCTCGCTGCGCGGACGCGCACCGCGCAGCTCTACCACGGAATCGGTATGAAGAGCGACGTATACAATCCGGGGTTGATGGAAATGGACATCCGCTTCATCGAAGGACCACACTATACCAAGATCTTGCAGGAGCTTTACCCGGGCCGCGCGCTGCTCGAGGTGGGATACGCCAAGCTCGATCCGCTGTTTGGGTCAACTGAGCAGCGGCCGCACCTTGACTTGGCGGCGTTGGACCTCGATCCTGCCAAACCCACGATCTTATATGCGCCGACGTTTTATCCGAGCTCGATTGAGCTTATGGCGGATGATTGGCCCGCGCAGTTTGCCGAATTCAATCTGATCGTTAAGCCGCACTTCTTTACTTGGAGCAAGTCACGCTACCGCAAACAGCGCCGCAAACTTGCGCTGTGGGCACGGGCGAGCAATGTGCATGTGCCGGACCAACATGTGTTCAATCTGTTGCCTTTCATGGGCACAGCGGACCTGATGATCAGTGACGCCTCCTCCGCCTTGTTCGAGTTTGCCGCCCTGGATAAGCCGGTCATATGGTGCGACTTCCTGAAGCTGCGCTGGAGCTACCGCGGACCGTTACGTTACCGCCTCACGCGTCGCATGGACGGGAGCATTGATCAGTATCGTGACATCTGCGCCCACGCCGCGAGCTATAGGGAGCTAAAAACGCAGGTGCGCGCGCAACTCGATAACCCCGGGGAATACTCGGCTAAGCGTCAGGCTTACACACAGCGGCTTATAGGCAAGACCGACGGCAAGGTCTCGCAGAGGATTGCCGACTACCTGCTACAACGGTAGCGCGTTAGAGGGGTCGCGTCCCCAAGCCTGAGTTGTCATCAGCTCTTCGAAATAGGGGATAGTGCGCTTCAGGCCCTCTTCGAGGGCAATCTTTGGCTGCCAGCCCAACGCCTGTGTGGCAAGAGCGATATCGGGGCAGCGCTGTTTCGGATCATCTTCCGGCAACGGCTTGAAGCTCAGACGCGAGCGCGAACCCGTAAGATCGATAACCTTTTCCGCCAGCTCGCGCACGCTGAACTCGTTAGGATTGCCGATGTTGACCGGACCGGTGAAGTCGTCTGCGGTTTCCATCAGTCGTACCAGCCCGTCGATCTGGTCGTCTACATAGCAGAACGAGCGCGTCTGGCTACCATCGCCATAGATCGTAATGGGTTCGCCCTTCAATGCCTGGATAATGAAGTTGGACACGACTCTGCCGTCGTTAGGGTGCATGCGCGGGCCGTAGGTATTGAAAATGCGTGCCACCTTGATCGGTAGCCGATGCTGGCGGTGGTAGTCGAAGAACAGCGTCTCCGCACAGCGCTTGCCCTCGTCATAACAGGAACGCAGGCCGATGCAGTTCACGCGCCCCCAGTAGTCTTCACGCTGCGGATGAATCTCGGGGTCGCCATAGACTTCGCTGGTCGAGGCCTGCAGTATCTTCGCCTTCACGCGCTTCGCGAGCCCGAGCATGTTGATGGCACCATGCACGCTGGTCTTGGTGGTCTGTACCGGATCGAGCTGATAGTGCACCGGCGAGGCTGGACAGGCGAGGTTATAGATCTCGTCGACCTCTAAATACAAAGGGAACGTGATATCGTGTCGCAGCAACTCGAAGCTCTTGTTATCGAGCAGATGGGTGATATTGCGCTTGGTGCTACTAAAGTAATTGTCAGCGCACACGACCTCGCAGCTGCTGCGCAACAGGCGTTCACACAGATGAGATCCGAGGAAACCGGCGCCACCGGTGACAAGAATTCTTTTTTGGTCACG
>QKEI01000152.1 GCA_003251795.1 Candidatus Muproteobacteria bacterium | reverse complement strand
GTTCTCGCCCAGACTGCCCAGGCGCCATTCCAGTCTGCCACGGACTTGGGTCTGCCTCTCTCAAGTGTGCGTAACGCGCAGGCGATTTTGGAACGGGCACGTCAGAGCGACTTTGATATCTTGGCGGTACACCTGTTCGATAGTGTGGGCACTATCATCCATTCCACCGATAAGGAACCTCCAACTAGCGTGCGCGCGGAAGCGCTGTTCGCACAGGCTGAATCTGAATCCGCTATCTGGCATGCTGAAACTGAACACCGTTTCCTGAGCGGTGTCACGATCTTGGACCCGGCCGGTGACAGATTAGGGGGCGTTCTGGTGGTTTACCCCAAGACCGAACTCGACGCGGCTGTAGGAGCGATGGCAGCCCGTCTGGCGCTCTACATCATCATCACGCTTGTCGTCGTCTCGGGTATCGGTATTGTCATACTACGTCTTGGCCTGCGTCGTTTGATTCAAGTTTTCGCAGGCATAGATGTGACTTTCGCCACCATCGAACGGCGCGAATGGCGCCGCCTGGCTAAGGGTGCTGACCCTGCGCCGCAACCTGTGAGGGGTTTTGGCATTGACACCGGTGACCTCGAGCAACTGCTGAACGCGGCTGAAGATCGATATATCGCCGCAGGCAGAGAGCTTGCAGCACTCGAAACTGACTCCGATGAGCGAAACGCGGTAACTACGGGCTCCTCTGAATGACGAACGCGGAAACGGTATCCCCGGGTCAAGCAGCGGCAGCTCGTCTGGTGCCGCTCGCGGCACTGATGATCGTCATCGCAGCCGTGGTTCTCGGAACCTTTATCCTCCGGGCCTTCAATAAAGCCGTCGACCCAGAACTTTCCAACCGTTCGCTGCTGATCGGTACCATCGTTCGCGCCGACATACAGAGAGCACTGGATCTCGGTATCCCTTTGAATCAGCTGGCGGGTACCGAGACCTATCTAGAAAAGGTCCTCACCGACTTCCCAGAAGTCTCCAGCATCACAGTTCGTTCCGCAGACCAGAAGGTCCTGTCCCGTGCACAGAGTGCTGAGGAAACTGCCCGCCAGAAACAGAAGGTTCAAATAAGAAGTAATGCGGGCGATTCGGTAATCGAGATCCCCGAGAAGTCTTTCACCTTTCCCATTCTCACGGGAAACGAACTTGTTGGCGCGATCGTCGTTGAAATAGATCGGACCTATGTCCGACGACAATTTCGAAACGTGTTTCTCGATGTGTTGGTGGTCATTTTGGTTGCTATTCTGCTGGCAGTCGAAGTTACGATAACGGTAACAGCCACTTCCCTTCGCCAACCCCTTGATCAGCTGTACATGTTGCTCGAACGTCAGGTAAGTGGAGATTTTTCTGTGCGCCTTAGGCAGGTAACGACAACGAGCCTCGGTCGTGTCGCCGCCCGTTTCTCTGATCACGCTGAAGACCTGAATGCGCGATTTGGTCGTTTGTTAGACCGATATTCACGGACTGCAAGTGATGCAGATATCCCCACGGGATTACGGGATCTCGGAAGCCGTTTTACGCTCACTGGTACGCTACCTCGTACGCTCCAGCTTACAGACGTGGTCGACATCAGGCTCCCCTTGTTCTTGTTCGCCATGGCAGAAGAACTCAGCAAGCCGTTTCTGCCGCTATACATCCGATCCATGATTGCCGGTGAACCATGGCTGAGCGAAGGAGTAATCGTCAGCCTCCCCTTAATTGCCTATCTGGTCGCGCTGGTCGCACTGTCTCCGGTATCCGGGTTTCTCGCCGAGCGACTCTCGCCCCGACGGGCGTTTCTCCTGGCATTAGTTCCAGTTGCGGTGAGTCACATCGGTCTCAGTATCAGCTCCACTGTTGTGGAGATCATACTCTGGCGGGGCGTGGCCGGCGCTGGCTATGCCGTTGCCACCATCGCCTGCCAAGAATATGCGCTTGCGGCCGCCTCCTTCGGCCGCCACACGCGAGCGGCAGCTGGCTTTGTTACGGTGGTGATCGGTGGAACCTTCTGCGGCACCGCAGTCGGCGGCGTGCTTGCCGATCGGATCGGTCAAAACAATGTATTTCTTGTCGGTGCTGTGCTGATTGTTGTTGCTGCGGTCGTTGCACTTGGCATGCTATCGGGCGAAAGCGCCAAGCACACGCATAAAGGGTCTGCCACCACCGGGTTGCGCGGTTTCCTGTCGGTGTTCCGTAGCGTGCGCTTCGTAGCCCTACTTTTCGGCATCGCCATCCCAGCCAACATATTGATGGCAGCCTTTCTCTGGTATCTAGTGCCACTGATGCTAGCCGATCTTGGCTCCAGTCCCGCTAACATCGGCCGCGCGCTGATGCTCTACTATCTGCTTACTGTAGCCATAGCGCCGTGGGTTGCGCGATTGGCTGACCGGTATTCCAGTACTACCACGATGTTGACCATCGGCGGTATTATTTCCGGGCTCACTTTGATAGCGTTGTCTCGGGAGCCTGGCTTTTGGCCGACCACGGCCGCGATCGCTGTAGCCGGGGTTGCCCACGCTTTTATCCGCGCGCCACAGATCGCACACGTTCTTGAGATCAGTCGGTCGGCGCCAACAAGAGATCAAGCCCTCATGTTGGGGGCATTGCGCACGTTCGAGCGTGTCGGCAGCATTCTTGGCTTGCTACTGACCGCCTTTCTAGTGGGGCGGGTTGGCTATGCTACGGCGATCAGCGCAACGGGCATCTGCGTAGCGGCGGGGACATTACTATTTGTTGTGGTCGCGCTCATCTACCGCACACGTGCCGGATAGGAGGATCCATGAAAAAACTGCTAACGATATCCTTTATTGCATTGTCTTTAGTTTGCTCCGGTATTCATCCGGCAGCGGCAGGCGCGCAAAAAACCATCTATATGGCCGTTTGGCGTGGATGTGAGGAGGCTTGTGAAGCCTTCAAGAAATATTTCGCAGACAACAGCTTAGACGCACAGATTGTCATCAGGGACGCAAAGCGGGATAAGAAGGTGTTGCCCCAATTTGTTAAGGAGGCCAGGGACCTCAAGGCCGACCTCGTAGTTACGTGGGGCACAAGCGTCACTCTCGGTATGGTGGGCACGCTCAAGGATGCGGGTGATCCGCGGTTCATCAATGATATTCCTATCGTTTTTATGATCGTTGCCGATCCGATCGGTGCCGGGGTCATCAAAAGCTACGCAAAGACCGGGCGCACTAATGTCGCTGGCACCCGAAATCGCGTTCCGGAAACGGTAAATATCAAAACGATTCGGTCATACCATCCCGGGTTCAAACGTCTCGGCATGCTCTATAACAGCAACGAGAAAAACTCCGTTCTAAAGGTCGAAGAAGTCCGGGCGCTTACGCAAAAAATGAAGTTCGAATTGGTTGCGCTGCCACTGGAGCTTGGCGCGGACGGTCATCCAAAGGCCGAGTCGATCCCAGCGAAAATGGCGGAGCTTAAGGAAAAGGGCGTTGATTTTGTATATCTTGGGTCAAGCTCCTTCTTGCGCAAAAACGGTGACGTTTTTACAGAGTCTGCTATCAAGAACCATCTGCCGGTCTTAAGCCCCTATGAAACCTTAGTCAAAAAGTCACACGCGCTCTTGTCGGTATCAGCACGTTATGGTGATGTGGGCAAACTCGCAGCGGAACAGGGTCAGAAGATTTTGTTTGAAGGCCACGCCCGGTAACCTGCCTGTCATCGGGGTCAAAGAATTTGCCTATGTCGTGAACATGGACACGGCACGCAAGTTGAACCTGTTTCCGCCAATGCAAGTCCTCAAGTACGCCGAAACCGTGAACTGATCCGGTGTGCTATTCGACCGTGCCCAGGGACAGCTGATTTTCAGTTCGTAGTGCGCACTGCGGCACACAGCCTGCATGTCATACACACGACCGTCTTCGCGC
>QKEI01000123.1 GCA_003251795.1 Candidatus Muproteobacteria bacterium | reverse complement strand
AAAACGGTGCTGGTGAAAGTCGGGGATCGCGTGGCACGCGGCACCCCGATTGCCACCGTGGGCACCTCGGGGCGCTCCACCGGCCCGCATCTGCACTTTGAGGTGCTGCGCCGAGGGATGGCGGTGAATCCGAGGCCGTATCTGGATCGTCAAGCCGCATTCGCCTTAAACCAATCTTAAAACCCCCGCTATCGACAACGCAGCGAGACCTGACGTATACAGGCTCGCTATGGAACGCACGCCCTCCTCGCTCGCTGAGCAGCAACTGCAGAGCACCATCGCTGACAATCTGCGCAAAGTTCGAGCGGCGCTTGCCGCCGCCGCGCGCCGGGCACAGCGCGATCCGGCTACCATCCGATTGCTTGCCGTATCCAAGACCATGCCGCCGGCAGCAGTCGAGGCGGCGGTACGCGCCGGCCAAACCGAGTTTGGCGAGAACACGATGCAAGATGCGCTCACCAAGATTCCGCTGTTTCAGGGGCGTGGGTTGAGCTGGCATTTCATCGGTCACTTGCAAAGCAACAAGGCCAAGTTTATCCCGGGTCACTTTTCCTGGGTACACTCGATCGACAGTCTGGCGTTGGCGCGCAAACTTTCGCAAGCATGCGAGCATCACGGGGCACAAGTTAATGCGTTGCTGCAGGTCAACGTCAGCGGTGAAGTCAGCAAGTACGGCGTCGCGCCGACAGAATTGTCTGCGCTGATCGAAGAGCTGCTAGCGGCTGAGCTGCCGGCAATTGCCTGGCGCGGGTTGATGACGTTGGGCCGGTTTAACGCCAGTGACGATGAGCTGCGCTCTTGCTTCGCGCAATTGCGAACATTGCGTGATGATTGTGTTACACGTTTCGGTCTTAAGGACTTCTCCGAGCTATCTATGGGCATGACGCAGGACTTTGCCCTCGCCATCGCCGAAGGCGCCACCATCGTGCGAATCGGTACCGCTATCTTCGGACCGCGTCTGCGCCAGCCTGCGCAATAGTTGGATCGATTCTCACACTCGCGCCGACAGGTAGGCAGCCAGTACGATCAGGGCGCCGCCCGCCCATTCTGTGAGCGTCACCACCTCATTACTAAGTAGCTGTTGCGATACGGCGCCCGCGACAAGCTCGAATAACAAGATGACAGCGGAGCGCCGTATTGCCATGTGGCTAACACCGTACTGCACGAGTACTGTCATGCACGCGATACCCGCGGCTCCCAACAGCAGTGCTGCCAACGTCACTGGCAGCGTGACACTGGGTGCGGGCACCCCAAACGAAAAGATCAAACCCGCTGTGAGCGCAACCACGCCGAACCAGGTGCTCGTTACCTTCGCGACGATGCTTACCTGCGGCGTTCCACGTATGATGACATTGGATACCGCAAAAGCGAACCCCGCGCCGATAGCGAGCCAGTCCGCGTGACCCGCCGGCCAGGGTGTGCCCAGGGTCGGGCTCCATAGCATGATGAACGCGCCTGTCATCGCTACTAGCAGCGTCAACATTGCAAGACGAGACACACGTTCGCCCAGCACGATCCATCCCAACACAACGGCCCAGAGGGGTGACAAATAAAAGAGCAGGAGCACTCGCATGATATTGCCATCGAGTATCGCCAACACGAAGGCAATGTTTGTGCAACCCCCAGATACGGCTATCCCCAGTAATGTGTTCCAGTGACGACGGAGTTCAGCGGGGTGACGCAGTAGCGCAGGCAAGCCTACCAACAATGCGCCGAGATAAACTGCCAATGTCAACCAAACACCGAAGAACCCTCGCGCTTCCAGTAGGCGCAACGGATACCAAGATACGCCCCATAACGCCGCCCCCAGCAATAGCGCGAGTACCGGCGAGAACGGCTGAAAGCGCGGGCTCATCTGTCTATTCCGCCTGTACCAGGCTTGTATAAACGCGTTCTTGCTCGCGCCCTTTGTCTAGGGAATCTTGTAGAATCGCCCCTTGTGGCTGGAGGCATAAGCTAGCTCTTACAACCAGCTTGGTGGCGCGACTTAGGTACCGTGCGTAAACCACGTCACTGCACCTTAGCGAGTTGGGAGCGGACTTCAGGCTGTCGTTTAAGAACATCGGAGAACAATCATGAGCAGCATACAACAGATCATTGACGAGGCATTCGAGCGTCGCGCCGACATCACCCCGCGTACTGTTGGTGCCGAAGTCAAGGACGCCGTGCGCGAAGCGATCGATCTACTGGACACCGGACAGGCCACCGTGGCGGAGAACAAGGCTGGTCATTGGATCGTCAATGAATGGCTGAAGAAAGCGGTCCTTCTCTATTTCCGTATCGAGGATAACACTGTCTTGCCTGGTGCCTTTACCAATTATTACGACAAGATTCCATCGAAGTTCCGGGAATATGACTCGCGCCACTTCCGCGATGTTGGTTTCCGGGTGGTGCCACCAGCGGTGGTGCGTCGGGGCGCCTACATCGCACCGAGTGTAGTGCTCATGCCGAGTTACGTGAATATTGGCGCCTATGTCGGCGAAGACACGATGGTGGATACCTGGGCCACAGTAGGTTCGTGCGCCTATATTGGCAAGAATGTCCACCTATCCGGCGGTGTCGGTATTGGCGGCGTACTGGAACCCATTCAAGTCTCGCCCACTATTATCGAAGATAATTGTTTCATCGGGGCGCGTTCGGAAGTCGTCGAAGGCGTGATAATTGGTGCCGGGTCGGTTATCTCAATGGGTGTCTATATTGGACAAAGTACCAAGATTTATGACCGTACGACGAAAGAGATCAGCTACGGCAAAATACCGGCTGGCTCGGTCGTTGTATCCGGCAACTTACCCGCCGCAGACGGCAGCCATAGCCTCTATTGCGCAGTCATTGTCAAACACGTCGACGAGAGGACGCGTGCCAAGGTTGGCATCAACGAGTTGTTGCGGGACGTCTAGATATTTTATTCCCCTTGTGCCCTCTGTAATCTTTGTGGTGAACAATAAGTATTGGACGTGAAACGTGGATAAAACCTTGGCATTAGCGATGGAGCTCATTCGCCAGCCCTCAATAACGCCGGCCGACGCAGGTTGTCAGGACTTGCTGATCGAACGCCTGCAACCGCTGGGGTTCGAGATCGCGCGCCTAAAGTTCGGCGACGTCGACAACCTCTGGGCGCAACGCGGCAATAAGGCCCCGCTGGTGGTGCTCGCAGGCCACACCGATGTGGTACCGCCCGGTCCACGGAGCAACTGGGACAGCGATCCTTTCACGCCGGAGCTACGCGATGGCTTCCTATACGGTCGTGGCGCGGCCGATATGAAATCTTCGCTGGCAGCGTTTATCACCGGCATTGAGCATTTCCTCGAGCGTCATCCGCAACACCCCGGCTCGATCGCATTGCTGATTACCTCGGACGAAGAAGGGGTGGCACAAGATGGTACTAAGAAAGTAGTCGAATGGTTGGGTCAACAAGGCAAGAAAATCGATTACTGTATTGTCGGTGAGCCCTCTTCTGTACACGTCCTTGGTGATGTCATAAAAAACGGCCGGCGCGGCTCGCTCAATGGCAGGCTTTCGGTGCGCGGTGTCCAGGGCCATATCGCTTACCCCCAGCTCGCGCAAAACCCGATCCACCTGATGGCGCCCGCGTTGGCCGAACTGGTGGCACTACACTGGGACGACGGGTTCGAAAACTTTCCGGCGACCAGCTTCCAGATTTCGAACGTGCATGCCGGCACCGGCGCCGACAATGTCATACCGGGCCAGCTCGACATCGAATTCAACTTTCGCTACTCGCCAGCGGTGACGGACGTCGAGCTGCGCGAACGCGTGG
>QKEI01000160.1 GCA_003251795.1 Candidatus Muproteobacteria bacterium | reverse complement strand
TTGGTGACAGCTATCCATGCTTAGACATCAAACCGAGCCGCGACCGCCGCACATTTACCCGGCCGATGAGTGGCGCATGGTGGAGCGGCAGTTTTATCCGCCGTTGATGGCCGCGATGGAAGCGATCTTTTCCACAGCCAACGGCTATCTCGGCATCCGCGGCAATTTCGAGGAAGGTGTTCCCGTGTTTCAGACGGGCACCTTCATAAATGGCTTTTACGAGTCTTGGCCCATTGTATATGGGGAAGAAGCCTATGGTTTCGCCAAAAAAGGCCAGACTATCGTCAATGTGCCGGATGGCAAGGTCATCAAACTCTACGTTGATGACGAGCCTTTTCAATTGACTTCGGCCAATGTGCTCAATTACGAGCGCGTGCTCGACATGCGCGCGGGTACGCTAGATAGAGAAATCCTGTGGGAAACCCTTTCAGGGAAACAGGTGTTTATAAAATCACGACGCCTCGTGTCATTCGAGTATCGGCATGTGGCGGCGATTTCCTACGAGGTCACGGTCGTCAATGCCGAGGCGCCCTTGATCATTTCTTCGGAGATCGTCAACCGGCAGGCAAAGCCAACGAACTATACCGACCCACGTAAGGCCCGGGGCTTTACGCACCAGGCGTTGTTGTCGCGCGCCCATTACTCAAACGACCGCCGGATTCTACTGAGCTATGCAACACAGAACAGCAAGATGAAGCTCGCATGCGGAGTTGAGCACGTAATGGAAACGAATTGTCGGTACTCCTACACAGCCGAATGCAGTGAAGATCTGGGCAAAGTGATCTTTAGCGTGGATGCGCAGCCCGGCGCGCCTATTCGCCTGACAAAGTACATGACCTATCACACCTCGCAGGCCAACTCAGCTGCGGAACTGCGCGACCGGGTGGAGCGCACGCTCGATCGTGCGGTCGATCATGGCTTCGAGGAACTGTTGCATAGCCAGCGGGCGTATCTGGATGACTTTTGGCACAGGAGCGACATCGAGTTTCGAGGTACCGAGGCAGCCGTGGCGCAAGCGATGCGCTTCAATCTCTTTCAGATATGCCAGGCCACGGCCCGCGCGGAAGATGTGGGTGTACCCGCCAAGGGCCTTACCGGTCCCGGCTATGAAGGACATTACTTCTGGGATGCGGAGATTTATCTGTTTCCTTTTCTGGTGTATACGGCGCCGCTTATCGCGAGAAATCTGTTGAAGTTCCGCTATAGCATGTTGGACAAAGCCAGGCAGCGCGCAAGTGAGCTAAATCAGAAAGGCGCCTTGTTTCCCTGGCGCACGATCAACGGCGAAGAGGCATCGGCATATTATGCCGCGGGTACGGCTCAGTACCATATCAATGCCGACATCGCTTATGCGCTGAGAAAATATGTCGATGCGACGGGCGACCGCGAGTTCTTGCACGACGGCGGTGCCGAGATGCTGGTGGAAACGGCGCGGCTGTGGGCCGATCTCGGTTTCTATTCGCAACGTCGGGGAGGCAGGTTCTGCATCCACGGCGTAACCGGGCCTGACGAATACACCGCTGTAGTCAATAACAACACCTATACGAATCTGATGGCGCGTGAGAACCTATGGTATGCCGCTGCCACCATGAAATCGTTTCGTGACGATGACCCGGAGCGTTTTGCGAAGCTGCTGCAGAAGACCGGTTTGCAACTCTCTGAGATCGAGGAATGGAAGCGCGCGGCGGATCATATGTACGTGCCATACGACGAAGCGTGCGGCATTCATCTGCAGGACGACGGCTTCCTCGATCGAGAAATGTGGGATTTTGCCAGCACACCCGATGAGAAATATCCTTTGCTGCTGCATTTTCATCCATTGGTGATCTATCGCCACCAGGTGATCAAGCAGGCCGATGTGGTGTTGGCCATGGTATTGCTGGGAAACGAGTTCTCGCCAGAGCAGAAGAAACGCAACTTCGATTACTACGACCCGATGACGACCGGAGACTCTTCGCTATCGGCCTCGATTCAGGCGATTGCCGCCGCCGAGCTCGGCTATGTCGAGAAGGCGCGGGCCTACGGCTGGTACGCCGCGCTCGTCGATCTGGCCAATTTCGGGCGAAACGTTGAGGACGGCTGCCACATCGCTTCCATGGGTGGCACCTGGATGGTCATCGTTTACGGCCTTGCCGGCATGCGTGACTATGGCGGCGTTATAAGCTTCCGGCCAGGGTTAGCTGAGGGCATGGGAGGCGTGCGGTTTCCGCTGACCATACGTAATCAGTTACTTGAGGTGGATATCGACGGTGACAGGCGAGCAGTCACCTATCTGCTGCGCGAAGGATCCGAGTTGGTGATCAAGCACCACGACGAGGCTGTTACCCTCACTGTTGGTGTACCGGTTGAGAAAAAAATTCTACGCGGGCGATCCGGGGCATCTGACGCCAAGCGCACCAAGAATTAGAGGCACACCCGCGAACGCCGCAACTAGATCGGGCGGGCGACCCTGCGCAGCCAAAGATAGCCGGCAATGCCGGCTAGCAGCGAGGCAAGAAGAATCGCTGTTTTGGCGCTGATCAGCTGTTGAGGGTCGACGCGAAAAGCCAATTCGGCGATGAAAATCGACATGGTGAAACCGATCCCTGCCAATAGGCCAACGCCGACCAGGTGCGCTGTTCGGCAGCCAGCGGGAAACTGACCAATCCCAAACCTCACGGCAAGCCACGATAGGCCGGCGATGCCTATCAGTTTGCCCGCGAGTAGTCCGGCAAAGATGCCGAGACTCGTGGGCTGGGTAACAATACCGGGCAGCGTGGCAAGCTCAATAGGCACGCCAGCGTTGACAAGCGCGAACAGCGGTACAACAAGGAAAGCCACGGGTATATGCATCGCGTGCTCGAGGCGCTGCAGCGGCGACTCGACCATGAAAACGCCTGTCTCGAGCGCCTGCACGATCGCGCGCTGCTGTTGGTTCTGGATCAACGTTGTGCGCCCGCTATCGAGGAGATCGAACTTATCCATCAATCGCCGCACGTGCTCACTGAACCGTCTGGGCTCAAGCTTTGGTCGGCTTGGCACCGTCCAGGCGGCCAGCACACCAGCAACCGTGGCGTGTATGCCCGATTTTTGCATCGCCAGCCATAGTAGGATGGCGACAGAGAAATAAGGGAGTGCACTGCGCACGCCGGCCAGGTTGAAGACCACGAGTATGCCAAGAAAGAGAGCGGCAGCTGCCAGCGCTGCCACAATGATCTGCTCGCTATAGAAGAGCGCAATCACCGCGACCGCGCCAAGGTCATCGACGATGGCGAGCGCGACGAGAAATGCAAAAAGTGACTTGGGCACACGGTTACCCAACATGGTCAACACGCCGACAGCGAACGCGATATCGGTCGCCATTGGAATGCCCCAGCCGCGAATGCTCGCCGCGCCAGAGTTGAAAGCAGTGTATATCAGGGCTGGTGCTACCATGCCACCCACGGCGGCTATAATCGGCAGGATCGCGGCGCGCGTATCAGAAAGATCGCCGACTAACACTTCCCGCTTTATTTCCAAGCCCACGACAAAGAAGAATAACGCCATCAAGCCATCATTAATCCAGTGATGCAGCGTGTGATCGAGTGTCCAGTGGCCGACTTGTATGGTGAGATGTGTATGCAGGATGCGATCGTAAGCGCCACTGAGTGGACTGTTCGCCAGCAGCAAAGCAGCGACGGTGCAGCCTATGAGCAACAGGCTGCCAGCGCTCTCGTGGTGGATGAATTCCTCGAACGGCGTGAGGATTCGCCCGAAGGTCTTCTCCCACGGCGAGTAATAGCTCTCAGGTGAGTCGAT
>QKEI01000300.1 GCA_003251795.1 Candidatus Muproteobacteria bacterium | reverse complement strand
ACCTACCGCCCGGGCCATCATGATGACCTGTCCTTCCATCTTGCGATAAAAAACGGCACGCGGCAGCACCATTGGAATTTCGGCAACATGGATCCTGTGAAGGGCGTGACGGCGGAAAATGCCGCAGACATAATCGCCTACGTGCGCAAAGAACAGCGCGCCGCGGGCGTCAACTAGATCAACACCCGCGATTGTCGGCGGTTGTTCCGGCGCCACAAAAGCGTTCGCGCCCTTTCGGATCTATGGGGCGGCGGCGCTAGGCTTCCGCTAGCGCGTTCAATGTTGCGCGTGTACCCAGGGCTGATCCGTCTGGACTTCTTCGGCGTACGCTAGTCGATGCCGCAGAGTCTGTTGTTGCTCTGCGGAACGAGCCCGTTCGTCTTTGAAGTAACCCATATTATCCCAGGGTTCACTTACCTTCGCGCAGGCAATCCATCTGCCATTGAGGTCCTGGTTCGTCGTGCGTCGCCCGCAGGGTCGATCGGCTGCAGCGCAGCATTTGACGCAGATCAACATTTGCACCTATTTAGCGGCGTAGCATTTTCTTCAATTCGTGATTCGAATGGAGGCTCACATGAACGCGTACACACCCGACTTCTCCCTCGACGTACAAGAGGTGACCGGTCTTTGCCCGGCGGGCGAGGTCTGGGCAAAGCGAAATATCGCGGAGAAGAAGATCCCCGTTTTCTCCTGCGAGGGACCTTGCATCCGGGGAGAGATCGCCAGACTCGCGGCCAACTTCGTCGCGAACGACGTGCCGTCCTATGCGCGCGCCTGCCATGCAGAGACTTTCTTCGTGCCTCATTCATCCATGGCGAGTTGGGTCAAGGAGGCCGGGAAGAGCATCATGATCGATGGCTGCTTCCTGAAATGCCATGGCCGCGTGCTCAAGAAGCTGGTCAGCGAGGACAAGGTCGTGCACATCGACGCCCTTCCGCTATACAAGAAGTACACCAACATCTTCTTGATGGATGACGTTCCGGAAGAGGAACGAAAAGCGGTGGCACGGCAGGTGGCGGACAAGATTTTGGCGATGTTGAAAGAGGAAGCGAAAGCTTGAAGTGATCCTACTGCAATAGGACCGTAGTCGCTGAACGTTCTCTGGGGGTGATGCCATGTGGTTTTTCTTCAGCTTCATCCCCGCCACGCTCTGGGTCGTGATGGGCTAATTTATTCTTTCCTCCTCTACTAAGATGGAAGGCGGTGTGCAGCTGTTCGGTCGGGTCCTGGCCGTCTGGGTCTTCATCACCGCGGCGTTATTCCTGCTGACCGGCGCTTATTGGGGACTTACCGGCGTTCCCCCCCACACGATGCGACACGGCTAAGCGCGAGGTAGGCGCTGTTAAAGCCACGGGGCCAACCATGAGTGCAATGAAACTTTCTGTCAGTGAGGCAGATAAATTAGAAGTCTTAACGCTGCAAGATAATTATATAGACCTTGTCTCCGGAGACAGCACCGAGATACTGAAGCGAGCCTTGCCCTTGAAAGGGTCTGAGCTAAGAAACAGCATCCTGGCTGAGCATGGTTTTTCTACCCTTGTTACCCTTTTTAAGGGGGAGACATCCCGCCAGGTTCTTTTCGACTTCGGGTTTTCCGAGCACGGGGCGGCTGTCAATGTCGATGCATTGAATGTGAATTTAAGTAAAGTCGAGACCTTGGTTCTCTCGCACGGCCATATCGATCATCTTGGAGGGTTCAAGCAGCTTGTAGAGCGAGTTGGCAGGAAGGGCATCGAGCTTGTGCTGCATCCTGCGGCTTTTAGGCATCCGCGCTACATAAAACTCACGGAGCAATTGAGAGTCAATCTGCCGCCCTTCACTCGCGAGTCGGTGCAGGAAATGGGGGTCATCCCGGTAGAGAAAAAAGAACCATATCTGCTTCTGGATGGATTGCTTCTTTTCCTAGGCGAGATACCAAGGACGTCGGACTTCGAAAAGGGAATGCCAAACGCTTATTATGAAGAGAATGGAGAAGCGAAGCATGATCCTATTGAAGACGACACAGCGATTGTGGCGAATGTCAAAGGAAAGGGGTTGGTCGTTCTGTCTGGGTGTGCACATTCGGGGATTATTAACACAGTCCAATACGCACGACAGCTAACGGGTATTGAGGAAGTATTTGTCGTCATGGGGGGCTTTCATCTTACCGGGCCAGACTACGTTTCCATCATTAAACCGACCACGGATGCTTTAAGGAACATCGGCCCGAGGTACGTGGTGCCCACACATTGCACTGGCAGGAATGCCACGATGCATATTGAAAAGGAGATGAGCGACGAGTTTCTGCTCAATATGGTGGGGACGAAACTGACTTTCTCGGCGTGATTAGAGGTTTCAAAGATGAAACGCTTTCAGGTAGGGTTGACCTGTGTCTAACATACGGATTGTATAAGCATTCTCTCGCGGCTACTTAACGCTCGGGTCAGTCGCTCCGTAGCGAAACAACAACACTATCACTTTCGAGAGGTCACTTCCCATGGTTCAGCACACGCAACGCGGTTTCGCAGTTGTATTCGCCATGCTCCTGCCGGTTTTCGCGGCAACCGCCTCGGAAGGGAAGCATGAATCGATGATGGAGAAAGACGAGCACCACAACGCACCGGTATCGGAAAGGGAATTGAATACCCTGGAAGATGTAAAAGCAGAGGTTGAAGCTCTGCGCAAAGCCGTGGCCGTGTTACAGGCGGCGCAACCTACCGTCACCACACTGATGCCGGACTTTGCGGAGCGCTTTCACGTAATGCACCGTGCGGGAGACGTAGGAGATTGGGCCGTCGCGTCGCATGAGCTGCTGGAGATGCAAAGAATCGCCAAGGTTATCGGCGAGATCGATCCGCAAAAGGGCGCGCTCATGAAAGGGTTCATGACGCAGAATTTTGCCAAGCTCAACGCGGCCATGGAGCATAGCAACCGCCAGGCATTCGACAAGGCACTGACGGAAACCGTGACGAATTGCAATGCATGCCATGCAGCCGTCGGCAGCGCCTTTATTAAGATCACCTTGAACGTCGATCAGAGTCTGAGCATGCGGCACCCGCACCAGCTCACGAGGTCGCAGAAGCCCGGCGAGCACATGCACACGCACTAGCGGGTGTCGACCACTCGCAGTCGATAGGCAAAAAGAGGGATTGCCCGCAGTCTAGCGTGCTGCGGCCCTGGATTTTTCCGCCTCGAGCATCTGTACCAGACGCTGTGCGGGCACATAACCCGGAACTAGCTGGCCATTCTCGAGTACCAGCGTCGGTGTTCCAGTGACACCCAGAGCGCGGCCCAGGTTGTACTCCTCGCTGACAGGATTGTCGCACTGCTTTGGCGGCACCGGACGGTCGGCTTTGGCATCGGTAATGGCCTTTTTTGGGTCATCGGCGCACCAGACCGACACCATCTTATCGTAGGTCGATGAGCCAATACCGGCACGGGGAAACGCCAGGTAGCGGATCTTGACGCCGAGACCATTCAGTTCGCTCATCTCCTGGTGCAGCTTTCGGCAATAACCGCATTCGATATCGGTGAACACCGTGACTTCGTATCTTGTCTGCTTCGGCGCAAAAACAATCATGTTTTTCTCACCGAGGGCATTGACCGCATTCAGGCGCGCCTGTTGGCCTGGATGTCAAAGATATCCCCTTGTAGCAGGTAGTGACCGTCTTTGGTGACGTAGACGATATCGGTGCCGTAGGTCAGCTCGTACAGGCCGGGTATCGGTGAATGAGCGATACGATCGGGCTTCGCATTCGGGAGCACGTTTTCGAGCGCGCGCATGGTGGCCGGGTTTGCCTCATGGTCCGCGAAGGCGAGCTGCCAGCTGAACGCACTCACAAGCAATATCAGCAAACCCTTCTTCAGCATGTCGAATACCTGATGATTGGATGTATGGGGTGAAATGAAAACGCTCGTCGCAGCGACACTTTTAGTAACGCACTATATCGAGCGCCCGTAGCGCACTGCCTACCTTCTCATGCACCACGCCGATCATTCCCTTCACGTCTTTCAATCGGTTAAGTATAGCCTCATCTGCCTGGAATTCGATCGGACCGCGGGTTTCCGCGTCTATGATCGTGAACGACTTTGTTTTGGCGTCGACTGACTGCAGCGTTCCGACATGAGTATCCGGGCCGGCAGCTTTGCACGCCCACGCGCCCGTTGACCCCGCCGCGAGCAGGGCACCAACTATGGCAGCAATTAAATGTCTTCGATACATGGAAGGAACCCCTGTGGGTTAAACTGAGCGCGGTACGATACACCCCGGTAGTGCAATAGCCAAGTTGGCGCGCGACCAAGTGTGTGCTCTCTGATTACGAGAAACCAAGCAAAGTTCCCTACCATGCCCTGCTACGCCGCAACCTGTGTGCCACTCACAGTATAATTCACGTGAGAAAGGTGCGGGTTCACACCGACTAGCGGTGGTGACGTCCCTTTTTCGGTTGCCGTTGTTTTGCCAACTGGCGCCTGCGCGCACGTTTTCGCCGTTGCTCTATCACGTACGCGAGAGACAGAACGAGCACTACCGCCACGGGCGTGACGTAGACCCATACAGCGTACCGTGGCTTGGATAGCGGTTCTTCGACCAGCCTGCCACCGACCAGATTCGCATAATGAATCCGGGGGGTCGCATTATCGCCCGGCGTAAGAGTGACGGTGATCGTGGCCTCGTCGGCGCCGGATTTGATCACGAGTTTTTGGCCGAGGTCGGCATCATGCAGATGTAGTCGAATGTTGTAATGGCCCTGAGGGTTGGTTTTTTGAGTACCGATCGTGTTGTTCCCCATACGTATGCTTACAACGCTGTCAGCAACAGGCTGCCCATCACCATTGAGCACAAAACCAGTAACGTTGTAACGGTGATCGTGGCCTCGTCAGTCCCGGATTTGATCACGAGCTTCTGACCGAAATCGTCATCATGCAGATGCAATCGAATGTTGTAATAGCCTTGAGGGCTG
>QKEI01000168.1 GCA_003251795.1 Candidatus Muproteobacteria bacterium | reverse complement strand
GCTAACGTCGAAGCCTGTGAAGTTTGCCACGGGCCGGGCAAGATCGCCTCGGTCGACTTCGTGCACGCGGACGGCTTTGGCGAAGAGATACCGTAACCTGGCGTAATTGTAGTAGACGTACGGCGGGCACCGATGGCATGCTGTCGGTGCCCGCGCTTTTCCCACCTGGGCGTGGCCAGGCTAGTGCAACAAGCGGGGAGGGCGGATATTCACGGCCCCTAAGAACATGAACAACAAGATCGCGCCAGTTCCTGTTTTGCTTGTATTGACAGGCCTGTTTCTTAGCACTCCTGCACTCGCGCAGACGTCGGAAGCGTCAAGCGATAAGGCCGATGCCAACCAGGCGCACAGCGCCCGCGCATACTCCGAGCGCGGCGCCGATACTTGCCTGAAGTGCCACGACGAGGACTCCAAATTTCCCGTCTATTCGATCTTCAAGACCAAGCACGCCGTGCGGGCCGACAAGCGCACGCCTTTTGCCAAGCTGCAGTGTGAAACCTGTCATGGGCCGATCGGTGAGCACGGCAAGATGGTGCTGCATAAGGGTGAGAAACGGGCTGCTATTATCAATTTCGGTCTAAAATCGGCGGTCCCCGTCACGCAACAAAACGCCATTTGCCAGGATTGCCACGGGGGCGGCCGTATCAATTGGAAGGGCAGTAACCATGAGGCGGTCGACGTCGCGTGCGCGAGCTGTCACAAGATCCACGCCCCACGCGATCCGGTGCTGGTCAAGTACGAACAACCCGAGGTGTGCTATCAGTGCCACAAACAGCAGCGCGCGGATTTTTACAAGCCGTCCGTGCACCCGGTGCGTTTCGGGGTAATGACCTGCAGTCAGTGCCATAACGTGCACGGCGCGGTCACCGCTTCGTTATTGGCGCGGCCCACGCTCAATCAGACCTGTTACGGTTGTCACCCGGAGAAACGCGGACCGTTTCTGTGGGAGCATGCCCCGGTGGCGGAAAACTGTGCACTCTGTCATTTCCCGCACGGATCCATCCAGCCGGCCTTATTGATCAAGCGCCCGCCGTGGCTGTGTCAGCAGTGCCACTCACAGGCCGGCCACCCGAGCATTGCTTTGACACCCGCGGGACTACCCAGCGGCACGCCCTCGGGTCTGCTGCTTTCGGGGGCGTGCACCAATTGTCACTCGCAGGTGCATGGATCGAATCATCCGTCCGGCGTAAAACTCATGCGCTAACCCTTAGTTAGTTGAGCCGTACTCAAAACAGCGAGACAGCATGGAGGGGATCTGAAAAATGAAAACACCCGCAAGCCTGATCATGCTACTGGCACTCCTAGGAGTGCCGACGATCGCCGGGGCCGCGGACAAGGATACGGCCGGCTCGGGGGACGGTGTCGATACCTCAAACTGGCAATGTAAGTTCTGCGCGTACGAGACCGGAAGCAGCGGCTATGTCGACGCCGGGATCGGCTATCTGTCGCAGGATTCCTTCAAGTTCGGGGAGTACACGGGACTGACCGATAAGGGGCCTTACTTCGTTGGCGACGCGCTCTATGGCTATCGCGACAAGAATGGGCACTATCTCGATCTCGATGCGCGCAACCTGGGGCTGGAGTCACGATCGCTGGACCTGGAGGGCGGCAAGCAAGGCAAGTACGAGCTCTTCTTCAATTACCAGGAGTTGCCACACTTTATCTCGGACTCCGCGGTCACGCCTTTTATCGGCTCCGGCAGCGACAATCTGACGTTGCCGCCCGGCTGGGTACGGGCGGGAAGCACCGGCGGAATGACGGCCCTGTCGGGGAGCTTGCAGCAGGAAGACCTCAAGACCAAGCGTGAGATATACGGCTTGGGTGTCCGGTTCTTTCCCGGTTCCAAGTGGCAGACGACGGTAAAGGGGCGGCACGAGATCAAGGAAGGAACGCAGGCAACCGCCGGCAGCTTTCTCTTTAATTCCTCCCAATTCGTGCAGCCGGTCGACTACGTCACCGACGAGCTCGACATCTCGGCTACGTACAATGGCAAGCGCTTACAGGCGCGCTTCGCCTATTACGGCTCGATGTTTAGTAACAACGATGGCTCATTGACCTGGCAAAACCCGTACACGTCGCCATTCGGGGCCGATGCCGGACAGCTTGCGCTCGCGCCCGACAACACATTCCAGCAGTTGCTTGCCTCGATTGGCTATCAAATAGGCAAGAAGACCCGGCTCACTGCCGACCTGGCCGTGGGTCGAGGTGAGCAAGACGATGACTTTCTGCAACCGACGTTGAATCCGGCCTTCCTGCCTGGGTCGACGCCGCTACCGCGCAACTCACTGGACGGTGTCGTCGAAACCATCAACGCAACAATCAAGGTCAACTCGGCGATATCGGAACGCTGGCAGTTCAATGCGGCCTACAAATATAATGACCGTGATAACCAAACGCCACAGGCCACGTATAATTGGGTCGTTACCGATAGTGCGCCAGCGGCACCGCGCACGAACCTGCCTTACAGTTTCACGCAGAATGCGCTTAATCTCAGCGCTGACTACCGGCTGCAAAAGAACGCCAAGGCATCGGTCGGGTTCGATTACGATACCATCGAGCGCACGTTCCAGGAGGTGGATGAGACACGCGACAGCACTGTCTGGGGCAAGATCAGCGCGATGGCACAGGATAACGTCAATGTGGTGCTGCAGGCCGCCTATGCCGACCGCAGCACTTCAAGCTACACGGCAGTGCCGGAGATCGTTCCACCACAAAATCCGCTGATGAGAATCTACAACATGGCCGATCGTCAACGGTTGTCGACGGCACTGCAAGTACTGGCGACGCCGCGCCCGACTGTTTCACTCGGCGCTGGCTTCGAAGTCGCTAGCAATAATTACGACAAGACCGAGATCGGCTTGCTCAACAGTCTCGAGTGGAGCGCTAATGTTGACGCCTCGGTACAGGTATCGAAAAAGACCAATGTGCATTTCTTTCTCAATCACCAGCAAATCAGCTCGGATCAGGCTGGCAGCCAGGCGTTTCCGGTGAATCCTAACCCCAACTGGTCGGCCAATGAAGATGACACCTTTAATACCGGTGGTGTCGGTGTCAAGCACAAGTTCGAGAAACGTAAGATCGATTTCGGTGCGGACTACGTACTCGCTGCATCGACCGGCGAGATTACCGTTAGCGGTCAACCCTTTCCGGATCTCACGACCACACTCAACAGTCTCAAAGTCTACGCCAACTACAACTTCAAGAAGCATCTGACGCTACAAGGCAGCATCTGGTGGGAAAAGTATGATAGCGAAGACTTCCAACTCGATGGTGTCGGCCCCTCGACCATAAGCAATGTGCTGACGCTGGGCGAGACCAGTCCGTCGTACGATCTCTATTTCCTCTCGCTTTCGGTGCGCTACAAGTTTTAGTGCCTGAGGCGGACCGCTTTCCGATTCGGTCGCGTGGGCCCGACGCGATGCTTGCATCCGAATATCCGCATCGGCACACTCCGAGCATGTCGCCCACACCTGAACCGTCCGCCACTGCGCTCGCTGGGCGCTCGCCACTGCAAACGGCTCGCCGCTTACTGTTGGCGACGCGGCCGAAATTTTTTACCGCCTCGGTTCTGCCGGTGTTGCTCGGTACCGCTTGGGGCTACAAGGTCGGCGGTGAGTTCGATGCTGCCAGCTTTGTGCTCGCGCTGATGGCCACGGTGTGTGTGCATGCCGGCGCCAACGTGCTCAATGATGTGTTTGACGAACTTAGCGGCAGCGACGGCGCCAATGCGGATCGCATTCACCCCTACACTGGCGGCTCGCGCTTTATCCAAAACGGCATCATGAGCGTAGGCGAGATGGCG
>QKEI01000038.1 GCA_003251795.1 Candidatus Muproteobacteria bacterium | reverse complement strand
CTTCTCGGCCGCAGCGCGCGCGCTCGACCTCACGCCTTCCGCTGTCAGCAAGCAGGTCAGCCGCCTCGAGGACAGGCTCGGTGTACGGTTGCTCAACCGCACGACGCGTCATATCAGTCTGACCGACGAAGGGCGCACGTTTTACGAACGCGCCGCACGCATCGTTTCGGAGATCGAAGAGGCGGAGGAATCCATCGCGGCACAGCAAGGACACGTGCGCGGCACACTGCGCGTCGCCTCGACTGTGGTATTTGCCAAGCACCACGTTTTACCGCTACTCCCCGAGTTCCTCAAGCGCTATCCACAGCTGCAGGTGTCCCTGGAAGTGACCGACCGCGCCGTCGATCTCGTAGAGGAGGGAGTAGATGTGGCGATACGCTTCACCGAACAGCTGTCCGATCGTTCACTGGTGGCGCGGCGCCTCGCAGTCAATCGCCGCGTTATTTGCGCGGCTCCGTCTTACCTGCAGACTCACGGCACACCGCGGACGCCGAAGGAGCTGTCGACGCATAACTGTCTGAGGCTATACACGATATCGAGCTTCAACGATTGGGAGTTCGAAGGACCCAGCGGCACGGCCATCGTGCACGTATCCGGCAATTTCGAGACCAATAGTGCCGATGCGCTCTACCATGCGGCATTGGCAGGACTAGGTGTCGCGCGGCTCTCGACCTATGTTATCGGCCCTGACCTGAAATCAGGCCGGCTGGTGCGATTATTGCCGGAGTACGTGCACGAGAAGGCCTCGATCCTGGCGGTCTACCCGCATCGCCGGCATCTCTCCCCGAAGGTGCGCGCGTTCATCGATTTTCTTGTCGAGAAGTTCAGCCCCGTGCCGCCGTGGGAAATCGACTGAAGGGTGCGGTGGCCGCTTTCAGTCTAATCGTAGGGCAGGACTGTCCTATTTGAACTCGCCGATTCTGGAGTCTGTCGAAGGAGCTTTCAGCCAGGTGCCGATGTCTTTGCCCAGGGCTTTGACGCAGCGACCAAGGATGGAACAGGTTCCTTTGAATCCGCCATATAGACCGCCACCGGATGTGCGCCGCCCGATAAAGCTGCCGATCGTCTTATCGCCTTCCATGAGCTTCCCCGAGATGGTCACTGCTTTGGAACCGGACCAAGCACCGCCGCCCGTGCCAATTAGGTCGGTAATCTCAACAACCAGCACCTTACCCGAGCCGCTGCGATCGCTGACCTGAACCGCATCGAATCCCTTTTTTGGGGCGTAGTTTTCGATGAACGACGCGAGTTTCTCGGGGAGCTGACACTCCGTCTGCACCGGCGTCGGGACAATGGCGTTTTTCGCGAAAGTGGGTGTGGTGATGGTCAGCGTGTTAGCGGCCATGGCTGGCGCGGACAACCCGACAAACAGCAATGGCAACGCAACTATACAAATGCGCTTCATTCTCGCGCTAGCCGCCCTACCTGACGACTCAAGAGGAAAAAGGACATGTTTAAGCCTGCGCATATGAATACCCCCGACAATAGCAGCAAGCGCTCGTGTTTCAGTTGCCCAATCCAAAAGCGACGTCCAACACCACCCGGGTGCGCTTGTCCATAATGACCAGGTCCTGGCCGACCTTGACGCGGACGTAGTTTGGAGAGGGAAGTGGCGATAGTTTCCTTTCCAGTTCGGTTGGAAGCACTTCGGTTACAACCTCCGCTGGCAAGCGGTCACGCTTGGCAATGCCGGGTGGCAGACCACCTTTCTTGGCGAGCCCGGGCGGTACGTGGCCACCACGCTTCGACCCTTTGCCGTGCTTGCCACCCCGACCCGCCTGTATTGCACCGCCGACCGCTCCATCTTGATAGTAGGCAGCGATCACAGATTTATCGTGGTTGCTGAAGGCGATGTCGAGCGATTTGTTCCCATCGTTTACTGAAATGTGACCCGAAGCGGTGATTTCAGCGGTGGCAGTGCTGACGGGAAGAACGAACGCAGCAAGTAACAGATAGCGGTACATGACAACCTCGCTGTGCAATCTGGGGAGTGCCTTCGAACAGCGTAGCATCCGGATCACCGTTGTCCGCCCCAGCGCGCACTATCATTGGCGACTTTGGCCACCGTCGATCCGTCGGGGGTGACCGACCATCGGGATCGGTATTAATCCCGGCTATACTTCGTGATAAGGCGCAATGTGAAAACTTTGCGCTTCGTACGACTTTCATTGAGATATTGAGGACGTCCGCGCGAACGCAAGGCCGCACGTGCAAATGGCGCATTGCAGTAACAAGGACTCCATCCGCATTGGCATTAACTCTGACGTCAAATCTCGAGCATTGAACACATGCCTTTGCGCTTCTGAAGACCTTTTGGCAATCGGCGGAGGAAGTGCGCACGGGTCAGACCCTCACCACCAGAGGATAAAGTTCGGGCAGCAGCGCAAACCGAGCAACAGGAGCTATCGGTGCAGGTTGTTGAAGATCGTATGACTAAGCGCCAGATCCTGAAAGACGTTGCCGCAATCGCAGTACTCGCCGCTGCATATTTCCTCGCTGGCCGACTTGGTCTAATGATGGCCTTTGTGCATGCGAGCGCGACGGCGGTCTGGCCACCTGCGGGGATCTCGTTGGCGGCGCTGCTGCTCTTGGGATATCGAGTTTGGCCGGGCGTCGTCGTAGGCGCATTCCTCGTCAATCTTACGACTGAAGGAACGGTCGTCACCTCACTTGGCATCGCCGCAGGTAATACGCTCGAGGCGGTACTCGGTGCCTACCTGGTCAAGCGCTTTGCCAACGGCTGCCAGGCATTTGATCGAGCCCGTAGTGTGTTTACGTTTGCCGGTTTTGCAGTGCTGCTCAGCACCACGGTCAGCCCGACATTCGGCGTCACCAGCCTTGCTCTCGGTGGTCTTGCCAATTGGGCCGAATATGGGGCGATCTGGTGGACCTGGTGGCTAGGAGACATCGCCGGCGACATCATTATGGCACCGTTGCTGATTCTCTGGGGCTTGCATCTGCGTTTACGCTGGAACCTCAAGCAGAGCCTGGAAGCCCTGTTCTTGTTGCTTTCGATAGCATTGATAGGCCTCGCCACATTTGTCGGGTTGTTGCCTTCCGGCATCAAGGATCAATCGCTTACATTCCTTTGCATTCCAACTTTGGTCTGGGCCGCCTTTCGTTTCGGTCAACGCGAGGCGGCTACGGTGAGCTTCCTGTTTTCCGCAATGGCCGTTTGGGGTACGTTTGCGGGCTCTGGGCCTTTTGCCAGCAGCTCGCCGAATCAATCACTGCTGTTGCTACAGGTCTACATGGCTGTCATTACCGTGACCGCCTTAGCTCTGGCCGCTGTGGTTTCCGAGCGCAAGCGTTTCGAGATGGAGTTGGTCTATCTGGTGGATCACGACCCACTCACTGAGCTCGCCAGCCGTCGACGTTTTCACCATGAACTGGAGCGCTATCTCGCCGAATCCAAACGCTACGGTACGCAAGGCGCGTTGTTGTACATCGATCTAGACGGATTCAAATCGGTTAACGACACCTTTGGACATCAGACCGGTGACACGTTCCTCACGGATCTGTCGTTAGTACTGAAAGGTCGGTTGCGTGATACGGATGTGCTTGCCAGGATGGGCGGTGACGAATTTGCCGTTATCCTTCCGCACACAGATGGTAGTTCGGCGCAAGTGCTCGCGGCGCAATTACTGGATGTGATTCGGCATTGTCCTGTGCCACTCGGCGCAGTGCCATTTAGCATCAGCGCCAGTATTGGCATAGCGCTTTTTCCCGAACATGGCCTTACAGGGGACGAGTTGCTCGCCCATGCTGATGCTGCGATGTATGAGGCGAAAGCAAAGGGCCGTAATCACTCTCGAATCTACCGACCCGACTATGACTC
>QKEI01000040.1 GCA_003251795.1 Candidatus Muproteobacteria bacterium | reverse complement strand
CTGGCGTCAGCGATCAAAGGGCGTAACCCTATGGTAGATGGATTTGGGCTGATTGCTTTCGCTTCGCTTACGCCCATGATCTTTGTCATGGGTTACGGGATGCTGCTCTAATGGACTGGCTCTACACCGTTCTCAGTGCCGGTCGCGACACATTGCGCGACGTGTTGCCGATCCTAATCATCATCACAGGGTTTCAGTTGCTGATCGTACGCCGTCCGATTCCGCATCTGCGTCGGGTCACGGTCGGGTTCGTATACGTAACCCTCGGCATGACGCTGTTCTTGCTTGGACTAGCACAAGCATTGTTTCCGTTGGGCAAATTGATGGCCGAACAACTTACCCACAGTGAGTTCGTTTATGGAACCATCGAAGCGGCAGGCAAGGTCCTACACTGGCACGATTACAAATGGATCTATCTGTTCGCTGCGGCCATGGGCTTCGCCACCACCATCGCCGAGCCGGCGCTGTTGGCGGTCGCGCGAAAGGCAAATCAGATCTCAGGTGGTGCCATAGCAATGGGCGGGTTACGCGTCGCCGTAGCTATCGGCGCCGCCATCGGAGTCGCCTTCGGGTGCCTGCGGATAACCACTGGTGCACCCCTGCACTATTTCATTATCGCCGGCTACATTTTCGTGATCATTCAGACCGTCTTCGCTCCGCGTTTTATTATTGCGCTTGCGTATGACTCTGGCGGCGTTACTACTTCAACGGTGACGGTTCCACTAGTAACGGCGCTTGGTTTGGGCTTGGCGGCCAACGTGCCTGGGCGCAGCCCCATCGTCGATGGCTTCGGGCTAATCGCCCTTACCTGCCTTTTCCCGATAATCGCCGTTATGGGCTACGCCCAGTTAGCGGAATGGCGCCTACGCCGCGAGCGGTCACGCCGTACGCATGAAATCCTGCAGTGGTATGCGCACAGTGCTTCCTCCTCCTTGCCACCCGCTGCAAAAGGCAATAGCAACGCCGAGCACAGTGACAACGATAAACAGGATAGCAACCATTATTGATGCTGGTAGCAAGCGCAAGAATATGACGGGCATATTGCACACATTTGTCGACGTTATGCGCGACACGCTGCGGGACGTGATGCCGATCGTATTGACAGTATTCGGCTTCCAGCTCTTGGTCTTGCGTCGGCCCATGCCGAATTTGCGCCGCGTGATAATCGGTTTCGTGTACGTAACCATCGGTATGGCGCTGTTTCTGCTTGGTCTAGAGCAAGCGCTATTCCCGCTTGGCCGTCTAATGGCACTGCAGCTCACCGATCCGTCATTTCTTCACGTGAACTTCGACGCCGCCAGCGAGTTGTTAGGCTGGCAGGATTACAAATGGGTGTACGTGTTTGGCGCCGCCATCGGCTTCTCCACTACTATCGCCGAGCCGGCACTACTCGCCGTCGCCAAGAAGGCGCACCAGGTTTCGGGCGGTGCGATCGGCATACGCGGTTTGCGCGTAGCCGTGGCGCTTGGCGTGGCGATCGCTATCGCACTAGGGTGCTTCCGTATTATCACTGGCACCGAGCTGCAGTATTACATAATCGCCGGCTACGTGGTCGTCATCATCCAGACCGTGTTTGCGCCGCGCCTTATTATTGCCCTGGCTTACGACTCCGGTGGCGTGACGACATCCACTGTAACGGTGCCGCTGGTGACCGCTTTAGGACTAGGTCTCGCAGCAACTGTCCCGGGTCGTAGTCCGATAATCGATGGCTTCGGCTTGATTGCATTCGCCAGCTTGCTACCCATGATGACTGTTATGGGCTACGCACAGCTGGCAGAATGGCGCGTGCGTCGTGAGCGCTCACGACGCGCCAGCGATGTCCTGCAATGGTACGCACAGAATATGCCCAATTCACCTGGCGCCAAGACATCAAGCAACGAAGGTACTGAAGACTCGTCATAGCTATACTGGACGGAGGGAGTTATGCACTTCAAACTGATAATTGCCCTAATCGAAGACGACAAGACCAATGCGGTGCTCGATGCCGCGCGTGAGGCCGGTGCCACCGGCGCCACCGTCATCAACCAGGCACGCGGGGAAGGACTCGAGACTAGTAAAACCTTCTTTGGTCTCGAGCTGGAAACGCAGCGGGATGTACTTATGTTTCTGGTTGAGGAGCATCTCAGCCGCAAGATCTTGGAAACCATTGCCGACGTAGGAAGATTCGAGAAACGTCCCGGCGCAGGCATCGCTTTTCAGATCGACGTCGATGATGCGGTAGGGGTGACCCACCAAATCCGTAAGCTCAGCGACGTCGTCGAGGAGGAGATATGAGTGAAAGAAAGCTAATCCGCGTGCGCGATGTCATGCGCACGGAATTTCACACTGTGGATGGCATGGCCACGGTCCAGGATGCCTTACAACTACTGAAGCAACACCACCTTGAATGCCTGATTGTCAATAAGCGCAATGCTGAGGATGAATATGGTCTGTTACTGGTGTCAGACATTGCGCGGTTGGTGCTGGCTAATGACCGCGCCCCCGCACGTGTGAACGTCTACGAGGTCATGGCCAAACCAGTAATCGCCGTCGACCCAGCGATGGACATACGCTACTGCGCTCGTCTGTTTACACGATTCGACCTGTCGCAGGCGCCCGTGATAGAAAACGGTAAGGTGATAGGCTTTGTCGGTTTCACCGACTTGGTTTTGCGCGGGCTGGCGGAACTTTACTAGGAGTGTGCTTGTTCCTGCTCGCGTAACGCGCGACGCAAAATTTTGCCGACGTTGGTTTTTGGCAGCTCGTTGCGAAATTCCACGTGCTTGGGGACCTTGTAGGCCGCCAGGTTTTGGCGACAGTAGGCGAGGATGCGCTCGGCGGTCAGCTCAGGGTCCCGCCTAACAACAAACAGTTTTACCGCCTCCCCAGAACGCGCATCAGGGACGCTAATGGCGGCCGCCTCCAATACTCCGTCATGCGCTACCACGACCTCTTCGATCTCGTTGGGATAGACATTGAAACCGGAGACCAGGATCATGTCTTTCTTGCGATCGCCGATATAGAAATAACCTTTATCATCCATGCGGCCGACATCACCCGTGCGCAACCATCCCTCCTTGGTAAGGACCTCGGCGGTCTCTTCCGGGCGCTGCCAGTATCCACGCATGACCTGCGGGCCGCGCACGCAGATTTCGCCCTCCTCACCGGCCGCAAGCATGTTACCTTGCTCGTCGAAGATCCCGACCTCGGTCGAAGGTAACGGCAGACCGATAGAACCCGTGTGCTCGGCATTGCTGAGCGGATTTACGCAAACTCCAGGCGATGTCTCGGAAAGTCCATAGGCTTCGATCAGTGGCACTCCCGTAGTCGCTTTCCACGTCTCGGCCACGGAACGCTGCACCGCAGTCGCCCCGCCAACGGCAACCTTGAGGTTACTAAAATCGAGCTGGTCGAACCCGGGCGTATTCAGCAAGGCATTAAAGAGCGTATTGACGCCGGTAATCACGCTGAACTTCACCCTTCCCAGTTCTTTAACGAAACGAGTAAAGTCGCGTGGGTTTGTAATCAACACATTGCGAGCACCGATCTTCATGAAGCTAAGGCAATTAACTGTCAATGAGAAAATATGATACAAGGGCAGTGCCGTGATAACGGTCTCCACGCCCTCCTCCACTATCGGTTCCATCCAGGCGGAAGCCTGCTGCACATTCGCTACCACGTTACCGTGAGTTAGCACGGCACCTTTGGCAACGCCGGTAGTGCCGCCAGTGTACTGTAGGAAGGCTATGTCCTCGTGAGTAAGGTGCGGGTCATCCACTACTAAGGACTTGCCGACACGTAGAACTCGATTGAAGCTAACAGCAGATGGAATATTCCAAGTCGGCACCTTACGCATCACGCGTTTCACCATGAAATTGACCAATAACGACTTGGGAAACCAGAACATATCGCCGATCTGCGTCGTGATCACGGTGGTAACGGCGGTATCGGCCAATACCTGCTGCAGCTTGACAGCGAAGTTTTCCAGCACCACGATCGCTTTTACACCTGCATCGTTTAGCTGATGGTCAAGCTCGCGCGCTGTATAAAGCGGGTTGACGTTTACCACTATCATGCCTGCGCGCAGCGCGCCGAATAATGCCACGGGGTACTGCAGCAGGTTCGGTAGCATGATGGCGACACGGTCGCCTTTCTGCAGACCGGCAGCGTGCTGCAGGTAGGCGGCGAACGCTAGGCTTTGTTCATCGATATCGCCATAGCTTATGCTGACGCCCATATTGCTAAATGCAGGGAGCAGTCGGTACTTGCGGCAACTTCGCGCGATCATATCGCTGAGCGAAGCATATTGGTTGATGTCTATCTCGGCGGGAACGCCCTTGGGATAGGATTGCAGCCAGATTCGTTGCACCAATGCTTCCTGCCAACAGGTTGTGGATTGGCTAGCGATTCTTACATGCGCAATCGAAATGCGGCAAGTCGATCCAATCGCCCCTGCATCCTGCACGCGTTGCAGGCTGCACGTCCCGACGGTGCAGACCTGAGCAGGCGCAGATCCATGCGAGGCGGAATATACTCCGTTCGTTTTTGCCTAAAGCGCCCAGGTAGAAAGTATCGGGATGAACGCGATTGCCAGCACTGTAAAAAGCATGGCGATCACGAACGGCACGGCATGTGCAGCAATGCGCGTCACGGGTTCACCAGTGAGACCAGATACAACGAACAAATTCAGTCCGAGCGGCGGCGTAATGAAACCGATGCCGAGCGCGGTCACCATAAAGATACAGAAGTGGATCGGGTCCATACCGATGCTTTTTGCGACCGGCAGTAGTAGCGGCGCTAGGATCAGGATGTTGGGTGTCGTTTCCATCACGCAGCCAGCGGCCAAGAACACGAGCAACATCAACAAGATGATAGCGGTTTCGCTGCTGGTGAAGTCGGCAATGGCCTGAACCAGTAGTGCTGGAACATCGAGCACGGAAAGCGCCTGGCCAAACAATAGCGCAATACCGATGATAGGTCCGATTACGCCGTTTACCTCTGCGCTGCGCTCCATCATCCGTGGAAAATCCGAAAGGCGCAGTCTGCCGGTGGCGAGTCCAATGGTGATTGCCGTGAGGACCGCTACCGAGGCGGATTCGGTAGGCGTGAAGATGCCACTATAGATGCCGCCAAGAATGATTACCGGCACGAGCAGCGCATAACGGGCGCCCCAGAGCGCCTTGTGAAAGGCGGGGAACGAAAAAGTACTGCGGCTCGTCTCATAGCCACGCTTCCGGTTGACGATTACGTTGGTGATGATGATCGTGGCCAGCACCAGCACCCCGGGAATGACAGCCGCCAGAAATAGGGTCGATGCCGAGATACCGAGCGTCAGTCCAATAATAATGTAGGCGATCGACGGCGGGATCAAGATGCCGGTGGTGGCTCCGCTCGCCACGATTGCGGCAGCATAGGGTAGCGGATATCCCTTTTGCACGAGATGCGGGATCGTGATGCGACCGAGAGCAGCGGCGTCTGCCGCGTCACTACCCGAGATACAGGCAAAGAAACCGCAACCAAGCACGGTCGAGGTGCCCAGCGCTGAGCGCAGCCATCCCATTGTCGCCTCGGCAAGACCCATCAATTTTTCGGAAAGGCGGGTGGTGACGATGACGTCGCCCGTGAGGATGAATAACGGGACGGCGATGAGCGAGAAGCTGTCGATGCCCGAGAACAGGGTCTCGCCAACCAGCGTGAGTGGCAAGATATTGGTGAGCGAAAGCAGCATCGTTGTCCCCAATCCGAGGACAACCCAAATCGGCACACCGAGCAGGAGCAGTAACACCATGCCTGCGATTGGCCCATAGAAGGTCCAATCCAAGCTCGAGCCTGTGGCATATAGTTGATACATTATTGGAACAACTTCTTGCCGCGAAAGACGGGTCGGCCGGCTCGATGGTCGCGCCAGTCTCGCACGAAGTTCTGCACCAACCGCATCATGGTCATCGCAAACCCCAGCGGCACTGCCATCAGGAAGAACGTGCGGTTGATCCGCAACCCGTCGGTAACATTACCAAAGGAGAGCGCATTGACGATCGGAATCAGCGAATAATAAAAAGCGACGATCGCAAAGGCCATGGTGGCGAGGTCGGCGAGCATATAGAGCCAGACATGATACTGGGCGGGTACCCAGCTATAGATCAGGTCGATGCGAATGTGCGTCCGATTTTTCACCGCCGCACTCGCACCCACCCAGGTGAGGTAGATAAAACAAAAACGTGCGATCTCCTCGCCCCACACGCTTGAGAAGGAGAGCATAAAGCGCCGGATCACCTCGACACCGATTACCGCCACCACCATGGTGTAGAAAATCAGGAGAAGATAACGCTCACCGTTCCTGTCGATCGCCTGGAGGATGTGCCGAGCCATAACTAGTCCCGCAGGAAGATTCCGGCTGGTATACCGTTACGGAAGAAACCGGCGGGCCGCGTGTTGCGGCCCACCGTTAAGCGACTGGCTTATGCCTCAACGTCGTTGACGTAGTACTTGCTGCGGGTCTCGGCCGCCTGCAGAAACTGATTGAACTTCTGAGGGCTTCCCGCAAGTTGCGTCTTGAGGTCGTTCCACTCTGGGCGCTGTGCGCCGGCAACCTCCTTCCAGCGTGCCAGCTCAGCATCTGTGGGCGTATAGAACTTCACTCCAGCTCTGGCCATCTCCGCCATGGCGAACGCACGCGAAGCCGGGACCTGAGCGAGGTTCTGTTGGAAAGTGATTTCCGCGGCCATGCGGATTCCTGCTTGTGCTTGTTTGGAGAGGCTGTTCAGCCACTGCAGGTTACAGGAGTAAACCTGTGCGTCTTCGACCGACTTGATAAATGACACCGACTCAAGCAAGTCCTTGAACCCAGCCGCGTACAACGCCACCAGCGCGGGGTCGAGACCGTCAGCCACACCCTCCTTGATCGCCGTGGGCGTTTCACCCCAGGCAACCGGTGTGACGTTGGCACCCGCCAGGCGGTAGAACTGTTGTAGGATCTTCGAGCCCGGCACGCGGAACTTCATGCCCTGTAAGTCATCGGGTACCTTAATGACCTTGCCAAATCCCTTGCGCGTCGCTGCCGTGCGCGGATCGAGGACCAGATAGAGCAAGACCTCGAAACCTCGATCGTTGACACGCTTGTGCACTTCCTGGCGCCATACGTCGCTTGTCACTAGGTTCACGAACTTCTGGTTCGTATTCGCCCAATAAGGGATATTGATAAGATCGACGGCCGGCGCAAAAGGAGCGAAATTTGATACCGAGTGCTGGGCGGCCTGAATCGTGTTCGATTGCACCTTCGAGGCGAGGTCCCCACCCTTGCCGAGCACGCCCCCAGGCGAAAGCTTCACGTAAACCTCGCCGTTGGTAAGGTTCTGTATGTTCTCCTTGAAGTTCAGCTGCATGATCGGGTAATAGCGGGTGGCCCCGATTACGTACTCCGTAGCCAAGTTCATCTTGTACTTGGCGGACTTTTCGCGCTCACGTTCCTCCGCTGCGGTTTGTGCGACTGCTCGTTGCGACAGCAGCGGCGCACCGACCGCTGTGAGCGCGACTGCTGTGTAACCGTAGTTTCGCACGAGCTTCAAGAAGCGCCGGCGGTCAATTTGTTTGCCCGAGGGATGATCAATCATCGATGTTCCTCCTGAAGTGGTTGTTGTTAGTGGCGCGAGCGGGCTACTTCTGCATGGGAGAAGCGCTCCCCTCGTCCTCAAAATCGCCAGATTTTCTCTCGGCTTTTTCTCGCACAAGCGCACCCATTACAAACAGCGTTACCGCCGCGAGCAATACGACAAATTGGACGGTATCGCCAAGATGAATAGGAAGTGTCCAGCCGAGTAGGACCTGGATCTTAGCGATCATGATATCGCCCGCAAACACTGCAAAAACTACCAGCGCGGCAGCAAGGTAGCCGCGTCCGGGTTTACCTCGAACACGCGCGCGAATCATCACGTATCACCTTTTGGACGAGGCTACGGTAAATCCCGCGACCACGCAAGCTCGCGTATTCGGTGTGGGCATTCCTGCACTGCCAGCCAAAGCCCGGGGAGCCCCCAGAAACGCGGCATTCTCTACTCAATGTCGAGGGTGATCATTCCCCGCCGCAGGGCGAGACCCGCTTGAGCATCATGTGTCACTGGTTGCCATAGAGCACTGCGGGTGGACGCCCTGGCAGTGGAACTATTTGATGCGATCGTTGTTAAAGACAAAATCTCCGCCTGGTGCGGCCTTATGGCATGCAATGCACCCCTCGCTTGCACCCTTGGCCACGCGCCCGGCAAGTGCCATACCCTTGGGATTCTTTGCCAACGAGCCGTCCGGGTTGTACTTTGCCCAAAACCAATCGCCATCGTCGGGATCGTAGCCCTTGCGCTTGTACATGACCGTCACGGCCATCAGATACTTCTTCGGATCGTTGCCGACCGACTGCTTGCTTGCACCCTCGCCGCCGTAGTTGCGCTTGACGATGACGGGCCCAGTCTCGCCCCGTACCTTAAGCTCACCATCGATAGTATCGAGAACCGCCCCGTGCGGGTGTTTACCGGTGTAGGGAGTGCTGTAGACAGCGTGCTTGCCGACAAAATGCGCTTTCTCCAACGCCCTCCACAGCTTCGCAGCGTACTCTACATCATCTTTATCACCGAAAGGGGCCGCCAATGCAGCGGTGCCTATCGTCAGGAGTGCTGAAAATATTGCCGACCGCCAGTGTATCCGCTTCACACCCGTCCCTCCTACGAACTCTCGTATTACCGATATGAGTGCAACAGGACCGGACAATGGCTGGGATCCTTTCACGCCGAGCGCAAACTTCTTGGCCACGACAGATCGTCCGTGCAAGAGACCATCGAAGGGGCCCGCCCTGTCAATTATCTTGCGCTGAACCCGCCGTCAACGAAAATGACCTGCCCCGTAATGTAATCCGACGCAGGCGCAGCGAGAAAGATCGTCACACCATGCAGGTCCTCGGGTCGACCGTTGCGTCCGATGGCGGTCTGTGCCGCCGCCCACGCGGCGCGCTCGGGATCGTCGAAAACCGGCGCCGTCAGGGCCGTCGGAAAAAATCCCGGGGCAATGGCGTTGCACGTCACCCCCGCCGGCGACCAGGCCTGCGCCATGGCACGCGTCAGTTGCAGCACACCACCTTTGGCTGCGCCGTAGGGTAACGAATCAGAAAAAGCACGCAGCGATTGCAGCGAGGCGATGTTGATCACCCGACCCCATCCCTTTGCGCACATGGCCGAGACCAGCTCGCGAGCGAAGAAAAACGGAACCGCCAAGTTCAGATCGAGCGTTAGATCCCAGGTTTCTCCGGTCACCTTGTCGACCGATTCGCGCAGATTCACCCCGGCAGCATTGATGAGGATGTCGGGTGCGCCGAAAGGCTCTGCCACTCGCGCGGCCACGGCAGGCAGTTCTGCCCGATCATGCAGGTCAGCCGAAACGGCGGCTGCACGACCTCCGTCGGCTTCGATGGCCCGCGCCGTTTCTTCCAGCAACCTCAAGCGCCGACCCACCAACACTACGGACGCACCGGCGCCAGCAAGCGCCTCGGCCATCGCACGCCCGACACCCGTGCCACCACCGGTGACCACCGCCACGCGCGCGCCGAGATCGAATAACCGG
Organism: Candidatus Muproteobacteria bacterium; assembly: GCA_003251795.1. GTDB lineage: Bacteria > Pseudomonadota > Gammaproteobacteria > Acidiferrobacterales > SPGG2 > SZUA-472. The sequence goes on along the minus strand of QKEI01000040.1, from coordinate 4,819 downwards.
TGCACCTCTAGACTACCCTTTTAGCTCGAAGACCTCGCCAGGAAAGTACTTGTGTAGGCGATCGTCGCCGGTGAGGGCATGGCCCTCCATGCCCTCGAGGCGCGAGATGCGCGCACTGGCAACACCGACGCTGCGATTGGCCTCGCGCGTCATGCGTTGATACGTCACGGTCTTGATAAACTTTCCTACACTGAGACCGCCCGTATAGCGCGCCGCCGCTTTGGTCGGCAAGATGTGATTCGGTCCCGAGGCTTTGTCGCCATACGCGACTGTCGTTTCTTCGCCGAGGAACAACGAGCCGTAATTGCGCAAATGCGCCAGCCACCACTCAAGATCGATGGCATGAACCTCGAGGTGCTCCGGTGCGTAGCGATCGCTCTCGTGCACCGCTTCTTCGCGCGTATCCGCTAGCAGCACCTCGCCGTAATCGCGCCACGCGGCGTCGGCCGCCGAGCGGTTCGGTTCCGGCAGTCTATCGATGAGACGCGGAATGTGCGCTAGCACGCGTTCGGCGAGGGTACGCGACGTAGTCACCAGCCATGCCGGTGAATCCGGGCCGTGCTCGGCTTGGCCAACGAGGTCGCTCGCGACCATGTAAGCATCGGCATGATCGTCGGCGATCACCAGGATCTCGGTGGGCCCGGCGAACAAGTCTATGCCCACGCGACCAAATAACAAACGCTTTGCTTCCGCGACAAAGCGGTTGCCGGGACCGACCAGGATATCGGCCGCATGACCGGTGAACAACCCGAAGGCGAGTGCGGCGATGCCCTGCACCCCTCCCAACGTCAACACGGCATCGGCCCCGGCCAGATCTAGAGTGAATAGGATCGCTGGATCGATGCCCTGCCCTTCCCGCGGCGGCGAACAGGCGATAACGTGCTCGACACCGGCAACCTTGGCGGTAGTGACGCTCATGATGGCCGAGGCAATGTGCGCGTAACGTCCACCCGGGACGTAACAACCGGCCGTGCCGACGGGCACCAGCTTCTGCCCGGCGATAAGCCCCGGAGAAAGCTCAGTTTCGAACTCGGTAAGGCTCGCTCGCTGATGTTCGGCAAACATGCGCACCCGCTCATGGGCAAAACGGATGTCGTCTTGCAGCCTTGTCGGCACGCGCGCCGCGGCCTGCTTGATCGCCTCTTGCGATACGACAATCGGTCCGTCCCAGTGGTCGAAGCGACGCGCATAGTCGCGCGCGCATTCCTCGCCGCCGGCTTCGATTTCATGCAGCATACGACTCACCGTTGCACGTGTATCGTCTTCTCCGGTTGCCGGGTTCTTCAGCGCTTTCTTCAAATATTGTATGCTCATGGTAGGTTGAAGTCGTTACGTTATCGATGCACTACTTTCCGTAAATGAAATTCGGAAGCCACAGTGCAATCTGTGGGAAAAGAATGATCAAGACTAGGCCGATTAGCTGTATGACCATAAACTGCATCATGCCGGCATAAATGTCTCTTAAGTCCCACTGCGGCACGACGCCCTTGAGGAAATAGGCGGACAACGCCACCGGTGGAGACAACCAAGCTGTCTGCAGATTGACGGCAACCAGGATACCGAACCAGGTCAAATTAAACTTGAGCTCGACGATCAGCGGCAACAGTATCGGCACGATGATCAATACGATGGGAACCCATTCGAGCGGCCAACCGAGAACGAAGATGAGCGCCATGATCAGCAGCAGGATAGCCATCGGCGGCAAGTCAAGATGAAGCAGGTACTCCGTCAGCATCGTCGGCGTGCCGAGCCGGGCGAACACCGCGCCGAAGAAATTGGACGCCGCTACAAGAAAGAGGATCAATGTAGATATCTCAAGCGTTGTAATCAGCGCCGCACGTAGGCCGGCCCAAGTGAGGCGACGGTAGGCGAGCGTCAGCAAGAGCGCTCCGAAGGCGCCCATGCCCGCCCCTTCAGTGGGTGTAGCCAGACCGAACATGATGCTGCCAAGCGCGGAGAATACGAGCGCTGCTGGTGGCACCAGCCCCAGCAGAAATTCCTTGACGATATGGCCCATCGATGTCGCGCGTTCCTCCTCCGGAAGCACCGGGCCGAGCGAGGGGTTGAGAAAGCAGCGAATCAGCGCATAAACGGTATAAAGGCCCGCTAGTAAGAACCCGGGCAGGACGGCAGCCGCAAACAGATCAGTGACCGGCACCTCCAGAATGGGGCCCATGACCACGAGCATGATGCTCGGAGGAATAAGGATCCCCAGCGTCCCGCCGGCCGTGATCGTGCCGGCGGCCAGTCGCACGTCGTACTGCGCCCGGTTCATCGTCTTTGCCGCCATAATGCCGAGGATCGTCACCGAGGCGCCGACGATGCCGGTAGCGGCGGCAAAGACGGTCGAGACGAAAAGCACGGCGACAAAGAGCGCGCCGTGTACACGCGACAGCATCAGGCGCACCGCATCGAACAAGCGCTCCATGAGCCCCGCCTGCTCCATGAGAATGCCCATAAACACGAACAGCGGTACGGCCGCCAGCGTCTGCTCGAGCATCACCGACGAGAACTGGTACGTCATGAGGTAAAAGACTAGTGGGCCAAAACCGATATAGCCGAAGACAAACCCTAGGAAGATCAACGTGAACGAGATAGGAAAGCCGACAAAGATGGCAAACAGCATGCAGACGATGAGGAGGATGCCGAGTACCTCAGGGCTCATGATATCGGCCACCTCCCCCGGATCGCTGCGTACATACTCTTCAGCAGCTCCGAGACGCCCTGGATCAACAACAGGACGATACCCACCGGAAGGGCGGTCTTGATCGGAGCCACGTACGGCATCCAGGCGGTATCCATGCCGCGCTCGCCTCGCAGCCAGGCCATAAAGGCGAAATCAGTGGACGTCATCAGAAATACGATAAGTCCGGGAAAATAAAACACGATGTAAAGCGCGGCGTCGACGATTCCCTGGGTTCTCGCCGACCAGTTGCGATATATGAAGTCGGCGCGAATATGCACGCCCTTGGAGAGGGCGTAGCCCGCACCGAGCATGAACAACGCTCCGTAGAGCATACGACTGATGTCGTAGGCCCACATGGTCGGTGCGGTGAATATGTAGCGCGCGATGACTTCATAAACCATCGCACCGAACAGAGGAATGGTGAGCCAGCACACGGTGCGTCCCGCCCAAGAACTGAAGCGGTCAATCCACGTAATCGTGCGCGCCATCCAGCGCGGCATGTCGTCCGGCAGTAACGCCGGAGCATCCGATCGGCGATCGGCAAGCAGCTCGTCGGCAATGTTCGGCATGGCGGAAGTACAGACTGCGCCACAGGAGCAGGCCCGGTGGCCTGCTCCTGTGCGCTCAACATTGACTAGCTCATGCGTTAATCGCGCAAACTCGGCGAGCTACTTCTTCTGCAGCTGCTTGGCATAAGCGGTGCCGAGGGCCGCATTCGACGTTTGCGCTTGAGACCAGTAAGGAACAGCAAGGGCGGCAAAATCCCGTTGCGATTCCCACACCTTCTTGAAGAAGGCGTTCTCGGCGGCGTTCTTTTCCAGGGTCTTCCGTGCCGCGTTCATATACTCCGCAAAGTAGTCTGGCGGAGTATCGTGCAGGATGACGCCGTCCTTCTCCGTGAGCTCCTTCAACGCCTTGCCGTTTTCGTAGATCCGGTAGGCAACGGTGCGCATGAGGGAAGCATCGGCCGCCACCTCGATGGACTTCTGCTGGTGCGGTGTCAGCTTCTTCCACACATCGCCGTTTATGTAGACATCGGCATTCACCACGACCTGATGCAGACCTTGCAGATAGTAGTGTTTCAAAACCTTCTGGAAACCGTAGACCATGTCGGGCTTCGGGCAGCACCATTCGGCCGCGTCGATCACGCCCTTCTCCAGGGCCGGCAGAATCTCCGCGCCACCCATGGAGACCGCAGCGATACCGATGTCCTTATAAGTCTGGCCGGGGATACCGGGCGGTGTGCGGAAACGCAACTTACGAAAGTCGGCCATGCTATTGATAGGCTGCTTGAACCAACCGAGCGCCTCCGGACCGACCGGTTGCAGCATAAAGCCCTTCACGTTCATGCCCATCTCTTTCCAGAGCTGATCGTAAAGTTGCTTGCCGCCGCCATACAGGAACCAGGAGACAAAAGCAATGTTGTCGATGCCGAGCCCCGCACCGGCGACGGGCGAGCCGAAAAGCATGGCGGCGGGATGGTAACCGGACCAGTAATGCGTCCAGGCGAATCCACCCTCCACCAGGCCTTTATCGACTGCTTCCAGCGTTTGCTGCACGCCGACGATCGCGCCGGCCGGCAGTATTTCAAACTTGACTTCTCCGTCGGTTAACGCGGTAACGTTGTCGGTGAAGTCCTTCAACATAGTAACTTCGTCAGCGGTAGCAGGAATCACGGACTGGATCCGTATCTTGACCTTGGCTGCCTCCGCGCCGTCAACAAGCATCGTCATCCCCAAGATGACTCCGCACAACACGAGCAATTTTCGACTACGCATGTCGCATCTCCCCTCTAGTGATGTTTGGCTCCAATAACTTCGACGCCACTTCTGATATCTCGGCCCCAGCAATGGTCCGAGATCCCTAACCCAAATAGCATGGCGAAGCGGGTGTCCGCTCGCACCCCCGGGGCGCACTGTGCCTCACTATATCAGCGGCGCGCAAGCGCAAATGGATCCAGAATGATCTGTAAAATAGGGCCAGCCTGCATACCAAGCGGTCTAGGCGAGCATCCATCACGCGGGCAGGTTCGCCCGTCTTCGTCTGCTGTGCTGCACAAACCACCGGTGCGTGCGGCCACCTTTGCTTTCTGGCGTTGCCGAATACCGACCACCCGCGCGCCCTAGCGGGCAG
>QKEI01000177.1 GCA_003251795.1 Candidatus Muproteobacteria bacterium | reverse complement strand
TTAGCCTTAGATTAGGTGCAATCTCAGAACCGCGAATTAGCGTGACGTAAACGTGACAAATTTGTACCATTTCGGCGAGCGTTGGCGAGTGAGGGCGGGCCATTGCTCTATGAAGACAACCGTCTACCCTAGCTCATAATCCCCTTTCAGTTGTTCTTAATCAGCGCGTTGTGCGATGGCTGTGACCGATCTGGTTTAAATCTGTATTTCCGATATTCCGATGTCCGCTTTCGGCCAAGAGCGGACGTTCCATGCCAAAGCCACGGGTTCGAACTTCTGTAATTTGCCCGCTGTTGTCGCACGCGCTTAGGCGGCTCGATAATATCCAGCATTTTCGCTAACAGGTCAGGTTTCAGAGACTGACCGGGGGTTGACATGCAATCTACCGAATCTCCTGGCGACATCTATGAGCGGCACCTCGTGCCAGCGATCTTTGCCACGTGGGTGCCTTCTCTCCTCGACTTCGCGGCTCTTAGGCTCGGGGAACGCGTGCTCGACCTGGCATGTGGCACTGGCGTGGTGGCCAGAGAGGCGGTGTCGCGGGTCGGTGCGTCAGGACGCGTCGTAGGGGTCGACAACAACGCCGGGATGTTGGCGCGCGCTCGCGCCACGAGCACGGCCGTCGAATGGTATGAAGGTAATGCCTTGGATCTGCAATTTACTGTTGGCACATTTGACGTTGTAGTGTGCCAGCAAGGCTTGCAATTCTTCCCTGACGAATCTAGAGCGCTACGCGAAGCGCAGCGCGTGCTGGTTCCAGGCGGTCGCCTCGCCGGTGCTGTGTGGTGCAGCATTGAGAGCAGTCCGGGACACAACGCTTTGGCGCTTGGACTCGAGCGACACGTCGGCGCCGAGGCTGCGAAGCAGCTGTACACGGTTTTTCGCCTTGGCGACTCTCAAGCTCTCCAGGCGAGTCTAGAGAGTGCAGGGTTCCACAATGTCCGCCTACGGCGCGAGCGAAAAGTTGCGCGATTTCCGTCGCCAGACCTTTTTGCACGATGGATGGTTGCCGGTTCAGTGCTGGGGCGAACCGGCGTACAGTTACGGGACGAGGCCCTGACCACCATGATCCGGGAGGTCGATGAAGCTTTACAGCCCTATGTCACGCCAGACGGCCTAGGGTTTCCAATGGAAGCTTATTTGGTGATCGCGATTAAGTGAGGACAAAGATTGGATTGAAACCTAACTCCAGCATGCAGCCGACGCCGCAAAGCGCCGCGGATGATGCAGTGCGTTAGTCAAGTGCCCGCTTTGGGTCGGTCGCAGCACTACAACAATCTAGGAGGAGGATCAACATGAACCATTTCATCGACTTGCATGAGGTCCTGCGTTCATTGCAAGTGGATCCCTCTACGGCACAAGATCCGGTCAAGCGTATGTTCATCTGTGACGGCGAGTTTTTGACCGCGAACATCGCGACGGGCGGAGAGGCTGGTGGTGCTATACACACCCAGCCCGCGCACGATGAAATCGTAATAGTTCTAGATGGTGAAGCCGAATTCCGAGTGGGTGATGAAGTGCGGCAGATCGGACCCGGACACATGGTGTTTATACCCCGCAATACACCGCATGGACGCGTGAAGCTACGCACGCCCAAGCTTTCTGCGCTATCGATCTATGCGCCATTTTTTGATCGCTCAAAAAAGAACATCGTGTGGGAGGAGCGTGCCTAACCACCATTGGCGCAATGCTAGCCCCGGGTCGAATGGGGATGTCATGGCGGCCTCACCCCTGAAGGCGCCTATTGTGTCCCGCTGTTCAACCAAGCGTTTGATGTCCGCTTTGGGTCGAAAGCGGACGTTCAGGAACTTACGCTTAGATCGGGCGCAATCTCAGAACCGCGAATTAAGATGACGCAAACGTGACAAATTTGTACCATTTCGGCGAGCGTTGGCGAGTGAGGGCGGGCCATTGGCTTTATGAGAACAACTGTTTACCCTAGCTCATAACCCCCGATCAATTGTCCCTAAGTCAGCGCATTGGGCGAGCGCTGTGACAAATCTGGTGTAGATCTCTATCTCCGTCTTCCGCATGTCCGCTTTCGGCCAGAAGCAGACGTTCCTAACTCGAAGGTATCGATCAATTCAATGACTCAAAATGGTTATTGTCGGGCCGACACCAAAGGTGTCCCAGTACTTTCGGGTCGAATGATAATCAGATGCTCCGTTCCACCCTTCGGATTAAATATTGTGCCTGTCGGGAACGGGGGGTGAGGTTCACATGTCGGCTCGAAGTTGTAGGCGCCGCATGTAAGGCGAGGTCCGAGTGTAGGAAGCTGAACCTCGCCCTTTCTTACTCAAAAAACGATTCGTGCTTAGCCCCTTTTGTTGCTGTGCAGACGCTCGAAGTGCGCGTGATGGCTGCCCGGGGGATCCATACCTCGATGGCTATCGATGATACGGCGGAGGTGGAGGCGGGCCGTAATAGCCGGGCGGGGGTGGGGGCGGTGCCGAGTATGCAGCCCGTCGCGGCGACTGCGAGGAGAACTGACCCGACAGAGGAATGCGGTGGCCTTTCGCATACATGCACTGCATGTAGCCAGCGTCATATCGTTGCTGCGTGCCGTAAGCTGACGCGTTGGCGGCTCCGGTTCCCGCCAGGCTGCCGACTAGCAAACCGGTGCCCGCCCCGACTGCCGCACCACGGCCGCCGCCCAGCGCGGCGCCCGCCGCCGCGCCGACTGCCGTTCCAACCGCGGCACTCTTTATCGCGCTGTCTTCCGCGGCTTGGTTGGGAGTTACCCCACTCTGTCCGCTGGCGTACTGCCGGCACTCGTAATCATCAGCGCGGAACTGTTCGAAGCTCTTGCCCGTTCCAGGCAGCGCCATACCGCTCGGTCCGCTCGGCACGGTTGCGCATCCGACGAGCAGCAGCGACGCAAACAACAATCCGAGTTGCGTGATCCTTTTCATGGCGTGTTTCTGCGATTAGCTGGGCGGCGGTTGCGGGACGACCCGTTGCCATCCACCGGGGCATTGCTTCACGTACGGATAGTACGCCTTCTCATCCGGGCAGTAATACCAGTAGTTCTGAACTTCAGGCGCGGCCTGTGTATCGCCGCGCTCGACGTAGACCGGGGGCGAGGCAGGGACCGTGACGACCGGCGGATAATAAGCTGGCGGATATGGATAGTAGTACCTTGGATACGCGCCATACCAATAGGCTGGCGCACCAATTACTATTCCAAGGCGCACACCGCTACCCCAATGACCGCCATGACCGTGATAACCGTGATATCCGCGATGACCGTAATAACTGCGATGACCGTACCCACGATCGGCGTCCGCTGGGCCACTGGCGACGAAGAGGACCAAAATCGCCGCTATGCTTGCTGATGCTTTGATGAGTTTCATCGTCACATCCTCACTTTCTGATGACATCCTAGCAGCCGCGATAATTTAATTGGGTAACAAAGTGTTACCAAATGTCACGGGCCAGCATAGTGTAGTTTTTGTTAGTCGAAATTTCGTAAGGCCTCGTGCACTATATAAAAAACTTGGCGATGGTAACTGGCTTGAAATCGGCCGTCGCCTAATAGCTCGAAATCATGGCCATACCCGCAGCCCGTATCGGCGGGCTTTCATCTTTTCCGCGAGTGTCCGCTTTGGGTCGTACATCGGTTTGCCAAGCGGGCGTTTGGTGATGACAGGAAGGTAAAGATTGCAGCCGTACATCCGGACTTTGGTGCGGCATCGCCGCGGTCCCTGATGGGATGTGCTGATTGGCGCCCCAATCGAAAGCGTGCACTTGGAGTGCGTCGACCCAAACGGGCTTTGCCAATCACGGTCTCACCTGTATTGCCATCATTGCGTGCTCGCCTGAGCAATCTTGGGTTGGAGTCTGCGGTTACGTTGTAGCGCTGGAGCTGATTACGTGCGTGCGGTTGCGTAATCACACTGGTAGCCGCGGTCGTGGGCGAGCAAGGCCCAGGCGATGCGTGCGTTCTTGTTGGCCAACGCCACGGCTGCCACATTAGGGTTGCGCCGCCTGAGCAAATCGCGCAGCCATCCGCCCTGATCTGGCTTGCGCCGCGCGGCCAGGATCACCGCCCGGGCCCCGTGAATGAGCAGGGTCCGTAGGTACGGGTCCCCCCGTTTGCTGATGCCGAGCAGCGTGGGCTTGCCCCCGCTCGAGTGCTGCCGGGGGACGAGCCCCAGCCACGCGGCCACTTGGCGGCCATTATCGAAGCTGCGCGCCGCGCCGATGCTCGCCACCAGCGCACTGGCGGTGAGGGGGCCGATGCCGGGGATCTGCTCGAGCCGGCGACTGGCATCGCTGTCGCGGTGCCAGGCCTTGATCTGGGCTTCGAGCTGCGCGAGCTGCTGCTCGAGGACCTTGAGCTGATCGAGCAGCCGCACGAGCAGCGCGCGCAGCGCGCCCGGTAACTCATTGGCGGCATCTTCGATCAGCGCCGGCACCCGTTTGGCGATGTGGGTGATGCCCTGAGGCAGGATCAGCCCATACTCGCCGAGCAGCCCCCGGATCTGATTGGCTTGGGCGGTGCGTGACTTGACCCAGCCCTGGCGCACCCGGTGCAGCGCCAGCACCGCTTGCTGCTCGACGCTCTTGATCGCCACGAAGCGCATGCTGGGCCGTGCCACCGCCTCGCAGATCGCTTGCGCATCGGCCGCGTCATTCTTGTTGCTCTTCACATACGGCTTGACGAACTGCGGCGCCATCAGCCGCACGGTGTGCCCGAAGCTCTGCAGCTTGCGCGCCCAGTGGTGCGCCCCGGCACAGGCTTCCATGCCCACCAGGCAGGGCGGCAGATTCGCGAAGAATGCCGCCATCTGCGCACGCTTGAGCGGCTTGTTCAGCACCGTTTTGCCGCGCGCATCCACACCGTGCACCTGGAACACGTTCTTTGCCAGATCAATGCCGATCGTCGTAATCTTCATAGCGGACGCCCCTCTCGGTTCAAGTGGTTGGACTAACACTTCCACTTTGGCACATCGATGCCGTTGCGAGTGGGGGCGTCCATCCCATTGAAAGCGGACAGTCAGGAACTTAGCCTTAGATTAGGTGCAATCTCAGAACCGCGAATTAACATGACGCAAACGTGACAAATTTGTACCATTTCGGCGAGCGTTGGCGAGTGAGGGCGGGCCATTGGCTTTATGAGAACAACTTTTTACCCTAGCTCATAATCCCCGATTGATTGTTTTTAATTCAGTGCGTTGTATGAGCGCTGTGACCGATCTGGTTTTAGTTTGTATGTCCGTTTCACCTATGTCCGCTTTCGGCTAAAAGCGGACGCTTGTCGTTTAATAGCCGGGAAGACGCCGAATTACGCGTCCCCCGAAGAATCAGCCGGCACGTGACCCACGGTGCCATAATAGGCCGCACGTCGACCTTTCACTACAAGTTGGGCACGCGAGAAACGAAGAGCGGATAGTTGCGCGCCCTGACCGGGGGGTGAACGTGCATACCTATGAGATTGGCAAGCATCGCGTGGCGCTCGCCTCGCGGGGTGAAGTCCATGCGGCGACGCCGTACAGTCTCTTCTTGGCTGCGCACATTCCGGAGATGCCAGGTCAGACTGTCGTCGACTTGGGTACCGGCTCCGGCGTCCTCGGTATCGTCGCAAGGCTCCAAGGAGCGGCGCGCGTGTATGTGCTCGATATCAATCCGGAGGCCGTCGCCATCGCAATGGAGAATGCAGCGCGAAACGGGGTGCAGGAGGGCTTCGTACCTTTGCCGACGGGTTCGACCATGCTGCCCTTGCCAGAAGGCGTTATGGTCGACCATATCATCTGCAATCCGGCACAACTTCCCATGCGAAAGTCAGAGAAGGCTGGCGACCCGTTCTTTGCGGGCGACGATGGCCGAGGGATGATCGAAGGGCTCATACGAGAGACGCCGGCCTGGCTCGCGCCAAGGGGTCGTCTGCTCATGACTCACAGCTCGGTGGCTGATCTACCGAAGAGCATACAGCTCATGGAATCGATCGGGCTCGAGCCACGGGTGGTAGCCCAGCAGCTACTCGAGTTCCGCACCTTCGTCGATCGCGCGTGGCTTGACGAGTTGGGGGGAACGAAACGCGGGCTGTACACGATAAGCGACGGCCGTGCGCACGAGATCCTGCACGTTGTAGAGGCTCGAATCCGTGCCGCGTAATAGGGGGCGACTAGACGCCAGCTAGTGCCGCACAGGCATTTCTGCCGCCCCAACCGCGCGCTGAGACTGCGGAAATTAGATGTCCGCTATGGGTCGAAAGCGGACATCCAGTAAACGTCCGCTAACGGCTGTGGTCTCAATGGGTCAATGCAACACCTGGATGGTCTAGGCGACTCAATAGCAAGAGCTTGTCTTATCAGGATTACTCGAGTGGAGTTCCGTTTCCCTGTTCTATTTACTCGCACTTGTACAACGTCAAATCACGATTGAGGCACGTCACAGGAAAGCCTTAGGCTTGAAACCCCTGCCTCTAGAGAATGGCGGTGTTGCGTCGATCGGTTGAAACCGCAGCCAACAGCGGCCACCCGCCAGAAGCGGACACCGGGGCACTTGCATTAAGTCTCTAGCTGCAAAAGTTCCTATACGGCACTGGCGCCATACAAGCGCAGTGCTGGGCCGCCGCATCAAACTTCCTGCTTTTTGTTGTTGACAACGTCATAACACGCCCGTAAATTTCTGCGCCGGTACTCCCGCCCCGGGTGAGCGGTTGCCGTTAAGACCGCCACCTCCTCAGCCTGGGTGGCAGTGGCCGAGCGATTAACTTTACCCGAATGGCCACGATCCGACTCTAAGATTGTCGAGGAAGTCTTCCCAGTACGCATACAGTAAGCGTGATGAACCGGATAACTTAAGCTAAGGAGGTTGACATGAAATCGGTCAAGATTGCCGCAGTGAGTGTTGCTTGGGGATTGGGCGCTTTGATGACGGCTCCAGGGTGGGTCGCGGAGTATACCGCCGTGATGCCGGCTGACATCAAATGGAACGATGCTCCGTCGATCGGTCCGGGGGTGAAAACCGCAGTTGTCCACGGCGACCCCAAATCGTCTGGATTATTTGTGATGCGTCTGAAACTTCCGCCGAACAGCCAGTTAAAAGTACATACCCACCCGGCCGATGAGAACGTCACGATCTTGTCGGGGACCCTGTACTTTGCCGCGGGCGATAAGTTCGACGCGAAAACGGCAAAGCCTTTTGGTCCGGGCAGCTATTTTTCGATTGGGAAGGGAAAGCCAATGTTCGGCTATACGAAGAACAGTGAGGTAGTTGCCCAAATCAACGGGATTGGGCCTTGGGGGATAACCTATCTGGATGCGAAGGGTGATGCGGCAAAGAAGAAATAGAATGCATCCTGACCACAACCGTTTGCCTACACACCCCGCTTCGGCGGGGTTTGTTTTTGCCCCTTCCTGAATGTTCGCTTCGGGTCGTGTGCGGACATTCAGTTGGGTGCAAACACTGGATTGTGACGGCACTGCCATTGCATGGCTGGGTCAGACCAAGGCAACTCTTTGGTTTCAAATCACAAGCAGTCAAAATTGGTGGCC
>QKEI01000220.1 GCA_003251795.1 Candidatus Muproteobacteria bacterium | reverse complement strand
TGCACGGGACACTACTCACAGACGGCGGCCCAGCGCGCGGGCTTCAGGGAGGTCGTGCGTTTAGCCTATGGGGAGTTTCGCTTCGAGGGGCAACCGGTGTTTGCGGACATAGGCGCACCGCACACACATCTGGTTCTGTACGAGAGGGAGTTGTGATGGCCCAAGTCGTCAGCCAGCTTTCGTTGGTATCGATCGGGCTCCCGTTACGTCTGGAAGAGCAAAGACACGGATGTTTTCTGCCCTAGGCTTAGATATCAACCTAATCCTTGGCGCCTTTGTCTCGCCGCTTCCGTCAACGCGAGGGTAGCTTCGGCGACGTAAGGCACCGCGGATTCGGGGAACGGCGCCACACTACTAACGTTAATTTCGCAAAGCACATAGGTATCTTCGCCCGATTCTGCTTTCGGCCCGAGCAGGAAATCAGCGTCCCAGAGCACCGGTAGACTGGCGGTGTCGATGTCCAGCAGTCGCTGCATGGCCGGCACCCACTCGTGTTCCAATCGGCGCTTGAGCGACTGGAATTCCGGCATCGTGGGCGGATGGTATAAGCGGGGTCCGGGTTGAGGAGCTTCGGTTGGCAGCGCGCCCGCAGGCGCGGGATAGAGCGCATTGATAGCCTGATGCCCAAATCCCGCCACCTGATCGTGCACAAGGTAACAGCGGATCATGCCTTCGGTAAGACGCGGCTGGTAGGCCTGGTCAATCATCTTGCCATTGCCGGCAAAATACCGCTCAACCCGAGTGAGAAATTCCCCCAGTGAAATCTCTTCCTCAACTTCCCCTCGTTTCGCATGCCGGACCCGGATGCGCGTCTCGGCCTGCGGAAAAGGGGCACCGGCGCTGTGCTCATTATCCACCGGGGCATGCGTCGCCAACTCGACTTTCCATACACCGATTCCACCGTTGCCACGGTATTGTTTAAGGACGCGAGCCTGTCCAGTAGCAAGTTGGACGGGCAGTTCCCTACGAACCTGTTCCATATCGCTATACAGATGCGTATCGCATCCCCAGCCGATATCACGTGTTCGATATACGACTTCCTTTGTGCCCATCTTCATAATGACATCCGGATGTGCGCTGACAAAAACCCCGGTGGTCGCCACCTCACGAAGCATGGAATCGAGGATAGACCGATCATGTCCACCTTCAATCGGATTCACCCAGACCAACACGCCGTCAACATTCATAAGTTGCTGACGAACTTCCTCCCAAAAATCATCGTGGTACACGGCGGGTTCCACCTGCATGCCCAGGTCGGCCAAAACTTGGAACAGTTGTGAGAAGCGATTATTCTCAAGCGTCGCGGTCCGCCTTGCCTCCTGATTCCCAGGATAGACAATAGCCACCCGCCCGCCGCGGCGCTTTGTCATACGATATGCCCCAGCATCGATTGCAGGGCTAACGAGCAATTGTTGTCATCACGTTCGAGACCCGCGCTACATGTTAGGCCATCCGCTGCATAGACGTATTGGGGCCTGGTTGGGACGAAAAGTGGACTGTACTTGTCCTTCACTTTTTCTCTCTCTTCTCGCGTCGCTCTTGGGAAATCGAGATTATGTCTGCTAATAAGATGCAGGCGAAAGAACCACCGCCGCCCAAACACTAGGCATCCAGGTCAACTTGGCGCGATTTCGGGACTTAACCGGCACCAAGACGCACGACATCTCGCGCGAGGAATGTGCAATCTTATCCAGAACGGCAATTACAGGACCAGGACGGAGCCCAGCGGGGCGGTGAGGACTGCGATTCGAGTCGACCTTATTGGTTCACGGGGTCACGGCGCGGCCGATCCCGATCTGGAAACCCGGGGCGGTCGGATCCGAGCCGTTGTTTCCGGCGAAGAAGAGTTCCAGAGATCCTCCGATGTCTACGACCGCCGGCGACCGCAGCTCGTAGCCCGTCCAGTCGTTTCGCACGAGGATGTTAGGAACTTCGGTGAAGGTCCGCCCATCGGTCGAGGTGGCGTGCGCAATTGCGACCTGGCGGAACGAGCCGCCTACCTCCTGCGCAACGTCATAGAAGAGATGGAACGTCCCGCCGACGAAAAGGGCGTTCGGCGTCGAGTATCCCTCGTAGAGAGAGGAAGCCGGATAGCTCGCGCTCTGCACGACGATTGGATTGCCCGGATCGGGGGTGAATGTCGTTCCGTCGGTGGAAGTCGCCAGTCCGATCCCGCGCTGCACGACCGGCGCCGGGCCGGTGCAGGTCGATCCGTCCCACCCTTCGCGACATCGGACCATCGCGTAGTAGAGATAGAACGTCCCGTTGGCGTAGGTAATGCCCGGTTCGGCGACCCCGAGCCAGCCCCACTCGTTGGGGGTCGTCGGCTTCGCAATCACCGGCGTCGCGTCCTTGGTCCACGTGATCCCGTCCGGCGACGTCGCGTGCCCGATGGAGTAGTTTACGAACGTGTTGTCGGGCACTGCCGTGTAATAGAGGTGATAGGTCGCACCCACCTTCACGACCGCCGGTGTCTCGACGCTCACCAGATCGAACGCGTTGGGCCCGGGAACGATCTGTGGACTTCCCACCGGCGCCGCGAGGTTCCAGATGACGCCGTCGGTCGAATCCGCCTCATGGATCTTAACGCCACTCGGACCCGTGCCGTTTGACAGCCACATGCGATACATCGAGCCTTCGTAGAGCACGCTCGGGTCGTTCCACACCGCGCCGCCGAAATCCTGGTATCCGATCACGGGCGTCGCCGGTGATAGGGTCCATGATTCGGAGGGCGGGGAACTGCCGTCGCCATTTTTCGACCCACATGCCGATGCGACGGCAGCGAGCACCAGCATTGCCCCGATTACAATTCCCCTCATCTTCGCGTCTCCCACCAGGAAAGTATAGACGCCCCCTACCGCGGCGAGCCCAACCTATGCAACACGAAGACAAAGAACAAAGAGGAAAGAGCAACAGAACAAATGGCCGACCTACTTCGTGATCTGCTTCACCCGGCGTACGGGCGTGCAGTACATCGGGGTCAGGCCAATCCGACTCCGGTTTTTCCAATCTAGCTAAACGGATGATCGCACTCCCCGTTCGTCGGGATGCGTTACGCAAAAAGTAGAATGTCCCCTTTTTTCCTTTCGGTTTTCTTGCCGTCAAATGCAGTCTTTCATGATCGTACAGGCCGCCATCAGCAACGCGTAAGGCGCGATCGGCACTATCACGGTACCTGCTGCCGTCGCCGCAATGATGCGCAAAGGCATGCGAGTTCTCCACCGGCGAATCAGAACCAGCGTCAGGGCACTCGGTACAAGAACGGCTATCGTCCACAACAGCCAAATCCCCAGGGCAGTACCCGTCCACGCGTCTTCCTTAAGATAGGTAAGCGACGAAAGGACCCATAATGCAGGTGAGAAAACCACCACCGTGGTCGCGTAGGCCAATCCGAAGAAGCCGAGACCGCGCTTTTGAAGAGCCCAATCACCAATCGCGGAAAATACAAGAAATAAGACCGCGAGCATTACGACCTCGCCAGAAGTACTTGAGAAGAATGGGTTCATGCTCCGCGTCGATGGGCATCAATCAGAAATGACTGAGGCCTTCAGTTCTTTGCACCGAGTATATTAGGAGCAACTGTGATCCGACCCTGGTTTCCGCCGCTCGCTGTCCGATTTGAATCGTGTCAGACCAATGACCCAAAGGGCCAAACCTAAGACGGTGGCAAGGGCGAGGATTGGGTAAATAAGCAAAAGGTCTATACGGATATCGTAGCGCTTCACCTGGCAATAGTATTCCCACCCAGCGTAAAGCGCCGGAATGTAGAGCGTTCCGGTCAAGAACTTTCGCTTAGCGCCGCTTGGAACGGCTGCATAGGCCATCACTCCTAAGAAAAGCCCCACAACAACAGCCAACAGCGGCATCGCCACGAAGACAGACATTATCCTAAAGAAACCATTAACCAGATATTTACGCCGTTCATATGGTTTTGCCGCTTCCTTGGCTTCCGGGGTCCCAATCTTGATCAACGCCTCTCCAGCCGACCTGCGTACAAAATTCAAAGAGCTCTTTGACAGTTCACGAAGTCTCGGCACAGCAGAGTTCGCCGCAGGACCTATTGCGCCCAATGCATCGGCCGCATACATCTGCGCAAAACTGTCCGAACTATTGAGGGCCTCCATCAGAGCTGGTACGGCAGAGGAGGCCGCAGGCCCGGCTGCGGCTAGTCCGTGACTCGCCAAATATGGCTGAATGTTGGCTTCCTTTCCCTCAAGGGCTCGGATCAAGAAACCAATCTCGCCGATCTTACCCAATGCTTTTGCCGCTTCTCGTTGCCGACTTCCTCCTGGCTTTGGTTGTTGGGCCAGTATGTCTTTGAGGGCAGGCACAGCCGCTTTCGCTTTTGGACCAATCATGCCCAATGCAATGGCTGCGCCCTCCGATATCGAAGAATTCGGATCGTCTAAGGTCTTTATGAGGAGGGGAACGGCAGGCTGGCCAATATGAGCTAGGGCTACTCTGGCTGCGCCTTTGTCAAAGTAGTAATAGTCACCCTCGAGGCACTTGATCAGCTCAGGAATACTCTTCATTCCTTCCATCTCATTCTGCTCTAGCACCTCCCGAGCAAGAACCACGCATTGATGGTTCGTGTTTAAGACCTTTGGCAAGCGATCATCTGAGGCGTCTGACTTGGCATCGGAATAGGCAGCTTGACTGAGAAGAAGGAGGAAAATAGCGAAGAATAATCTTACCAAGCTATTTGCACGTGAAATCATCCAATTTCCCCTAACGAAAAGCTTGAGCGGGTGAGTTGGGACGGCGTGAAGCGCCGACGTGGCGAGTCCGCCAAAAGCGTCCATTCGTTATCGTTTTTCACCTTCACTTCGCTTTGCGCATCATGGCGTTGCAGCCGATGTAGATATTTTTCGAATCCATAGTGGCAGCTAACGACAATTAGGGGACCCAACGACAAGCATCACCGCCCGACGCGGCGGCGCGGCAAGAAACCCGCTCACGAAACGCGGCTTCACATACTAACTATAGTGCGGATTGGCTGGATATTCCGGCCAATTGGGGTTCCGATTAACGACTAGCGGCTCACGGTTAACGAGTGTGAATGAGCATCAATCGGCAATGACTCACACCTTCTGTTCTTTGCACCGAATGTATTAGGTGGATACCAAACCGAACCTAGTCAATTTTTCCAGGTGAAAACTATGTTCACGTGGTCCCTGTCTCGACGGACCCGCAACGGACCCCATTCGAGTACATAGTCTTTAATCACGAATCCAATGCCCAGTATCATCATCACCAGAGGACTCCACATCCAATCGTTCATAATCACCGATCGATCGATTCCGGAGCCCAATAGGACTATCGCTACGATTACACCCGTAGCACCAACGGTGGACTCAACGCACATACACCGTGCTTTCCTACGGGGACTCAGTTGTGCAGCGCGCTTCTCTCTTGTCAGTAGCCAAAGATCGCGAATGAGACTTTGGAGAAGCAGAAGGGCTGATGTGCCTAGAAGCAAATTTCCAACGTCGAGCTTGTTGGGTAACTCGGGCGCCATCAGCCAAAGACCAGCCCCAAATAGCGGAATCAACGCAAGCTCAACTTTCTCTGCGGTAGTCATAAGGTTCGGTGGTAAGTCCTAACGACGATTAGGGGACCTGACGACAGGTATCATTAGGAAATATAGCCTGGCTTGCTGCTTGGTGGGGCCTTCCGACTAACGACTAACGGTCAACGAATGTGGATGGGCGTCAATCAGAAATGCCCGCTTGCGGCGGTCGGCTTGAGCGCGTGGTTAGGCCGAGAACTCATTTCGTCTTAGGGCCGCCGCACATTTCAGACGTGACGAAGATCAAGAACAATTCCTTTTGCGGCACGTTCACTTCCTGGGCCTTGCCCTTGGGTACAGAGATTGGGGTCGACGTCACTTCGTATCCCTTCTGACGCATAAAGCTCGCGAACGCGTCGGGGTCACTGACGTCACCCAGATCAGGAACTTTGCGCTTCAAAACTCCGACCTCCGCGCAATCTCCGTGCTTTGACAAGAGGAACCACCGCTCTGCCGCGTGCACAGTCTGCAGCGTCATTAGACTCAGGCAGACGAAGCCGGCCAGCATTGCGGAGATTCTCAGCATGTCGTTGTCGATCCGCACGGCCTAACGTCTCGGATGACGGACCGCGCGGTTAGCGCGGTCCCCCTCGAGCCGATTGTTAGAAGTCATTGCTTGCATGATAACTCTGCTTTTGCCGGGTCAGAGGGCAATGGAATAGGAAGCGCCTTACAGACATCGCGAACAAATACATACTGTGATACTCGATTACGTATTTCCTCCTCTTGAGTCTCACCAGAGGAATTCCAAAAGATCGTAGTGCCTCCATCGCTTGATTGGGTCGTATACGGAAGTTTCATAGATTGAAGTACTGACTCTAAAAACTTCGTAGTGTCGGGATCATGGTAATTGAGGCCTATTCGATCACCCTCGCCGTAGGCTGCCGCCACAGGAATGACAACGAGGCACAGTACTGCTTTAGCGAAGTATTTCATGACTTCTAACGATGATTAGAGGGCCGAACGACAGGTATCAACACCAGACGTTGTGCTGCGGCGAGAAATCCGTTCCGAAGACAGGTTCCACATAACTAACTATAGTGCGGATTAGCGCGATGTCCCGGCCATTCGGGGTTCCGACTAACGACTAACGGCTCACGGTTAACGAATGTGGAACGGCATCAATCAGAAATGACTGACACCTTCTGTCTAATAGGCGTGAGAGAGTGCGTCGTTGCCCCAGCCAACGACCTTACCAGCCTTAAATACGACAGGAGTTGTCAATGATCTGCGAACTGGCGTAAACGGCTGGTTTTTCCGTGTTACGTAATACCATACCTCGGTTTGAACTCCACCCTTATCCGTGAAACTCTCTGAAGTCCAGGGATTGTTAACGAGGCCGTCATGGGTTTTGGACGTGTTCGTTCCCATCAATGCAAGGACGTCGTCCTTAGTCATTCCGATCGAGAGGCGAATCAACTTCGACTGGTTCGATGCCGCCAAGGTACCGAGGGAAACGCGTTCTCCCTCCTCT
>QKEI01000210.1 GCA_003251795.1 Candidatus Muproteobacteria bacterium | reverse complement strand
CCGGTTCACAGGTTGTGGATCGCGTTCGAATTTAAGCCTGCTAGCCGGATCGGTAAATCCGCAGCTGTACCTAGTCCACTTCGGTTTGCACGTACTGGCGAGGACAGAGGCTAGCTTGCTGTGGAGGTCGCCAGGTCTGTGGAGGTTTCGGCGGAATAGGTTAAGGACATTAACTATGCGTCAGCCGAGTAGACCGACGAATTGTCCCGCGAATTACATCACAGGGTGTCTTGCGTAGACCTGACAGGAATCGCTTGCCGCGCACCGCCGACGTAGTGACGGTTATAAACCCGCCTGACTTCCCTCCATCAACAGCACCATGCGCGTAAGTGTGGAAACCGAGCGTGCTTCCATCTTCTCCATGATGCGGGCGCGGTGAATCTCTACTGTGCGCGTGCTCAGGCCCAGATCGGCGGCAATCACCTTATTGAGTTTTCCCTGCACGATGGCCCCCATTACTTCGCGTTCGCGGGGAGTCAGACGCGCCATTCGTTTAGCGACTTTCTCACGTTCGGCCTGCTCGGTTCTTGTGGCCGCATCACGCTCCAGCGCCTGATGCACACGTTCCAACAGCAGATCGTCGCTAAAGGGTTTCTCCAGCACATCGATTGCCCCTGCCTTCATGGTACGAACGGCAGTCGGCACATCGCCATGACCGGTAATGATGATGATTGGAATATTGATGTTATTGGCACGAAGCTGCTCCTGCAGCTCTGGCCCGCTCATGCCCGGCATGCGCACGTCGAGAATCATGCAACCGGCGCGGGTCGGGTCGTAGGCGGCCAGAAACTCGCGGGCCGAGCCGAAGGTTTCCACCTTCAGCTTGACCGAAGCCAATAACATACGCAGCGCGTCGCGGATATCCGCCTCATCGTCGACAACGAATACAGTGGGTTCAGCTGTTGGCGCCATCGTTCTCACTCCTGATGGGTAATCTAATGTGGAAGGTGGTCCCCTGATCGGGGTTGCGTGTGGCCCAAATGCGACCGCCATGGGCATCGATGATGGAACGGCTTATGGAGAGCCCGATGCCCATACCGTGAGGTTTGCTCGTGACGAACGGCTCGAATAAGCGGTCGGCGATCGCCGCCGGAATGCCGGGGCCGGAATCGCTAATAGCGATCTCTACGCAGTTCTCCCCGTTTTGCGAGGCGTGTATCGACAGCTCGCGCTTGTCACCGTTGCCCGTGTTTATCGCCTCCATGGCATTACGCAACAGATTGAACAACACCTGCTGCAGCTGAATATTGTCGACGTGGATCGGATCGAGATCGTTGGCCAGATCGAGCGACACGTTGATCCCGCTTTGGCGCGCCTCCGCAGCCGTCAGGCGCACGACCTCGCGCACCAGGTAGTTGACCTTGACCAGTGTACGTTGTGGTTCGCCCTTGCGTACGAAGTCGCGCAGGTGACGCACGATATCGCCGGCGCGTTCGGTGTTCTTGATAACACGCTTCACCGCGTGTCGCAGCTCGCTCGGCTCGCCGCTTTCCAACAGGCGCAAAGTCGCCTGCGCATAGGTCAGTATCGACGCGAGCGGTTGATTGATTTCGTGCGCCAGGGCGGATGCCATTTCACCCATGGCGCTCAAGCGTGACACGTGCGCGAGCTCGTTCATGTGTTGACGCGCCTGTTCTTCCGCGCGTTTTTGCTCGGTGACATCGCGGCCGACGGCCACGATCTCACACACCCGCTGCTGGGAATCGAGCGATGCCTTCGCCGCCCAGGCGATCCAGCGCCATCCCTGCGTCGTCAGCACATGGCTCTCTGTGCGGCAGCTATGCGGTGGTCGGAACAGCCGTTGCCAAGCCTCCACAGGTTGGTCGTCGCTACCATCCGATAACAACGGATGGAAGCGTGTGCCCAACAATTGTGCCTCGCTTTGTCCAAATAGCTCACAATATGAGGGGCTGACGAAGTTAAGTTGCCCGCTGCTGTCGAGCTTGACTACGAGATCGGTCTGGTTCTCGACCAGGAGACGGTATTTTTCCTCGCTCGCTCGGAGCGCTTGTGCCGCTTGCATGCGCTGAAGTTCGGCACCAGCACGCGCGGCGAAGATCCTGAAGATGGATTCGACCAGCAACGCGTCGTCCATTTCCTTATCATTGAATATGGCGATGTGCCCTATTACTTTGCTGTCGGAAGAGTCGAAGATCGGCACACCGATATAACTTTCCAGGTTGGCTAGCCCTTTATCGTTCGGGAAATATTTGGCGACGTCCTTCGGGTAGTAGTAGATTTTGCCCTGCCCTACGACGAGCTCGCACGGTGTATCCCGGAGGTTGAATTCGCGAGGCTCAACAAAGTTTCCCGCTCGCCAATAGGCCAATATGCGCACGCGGGTCGGCGGGTAGTCCAGACACTCAGTGATAAATGCCCTGCGTACGTTAAGTGCGCCGGCGAGTTTGCGCATGAGTGAACGGAAGAACTCCTCGCCTGTTACCGGAGCAGTCGCTTCGGCAACGAGGCGCACCACTTCTTCCGCCTGGCGTTGTTCAGTGAAGTCGCGCCCGGTTGCGACGACTTCGCGCACTTCATTCTGCTCATCAAGCACCGCCTTGGCATTCCATGAGAGCCAGCGCCATCCTCTGACCGTCTTCACACGCTGTCGTACGCGCCCGCTGTAGGGCGGTTGAAACAATGCACTCCACGCCTCGCGGGCGGCGGCGTGGTCTTCCTCATGTACAGACAGTAAAAATGGAGTACCCAGCACTTGCGCCTCGGACACGCCAAAGAGCGCGCAGTACGATGGACTGACAAATACCAGTTTGGCTTTACTATCGAGCTTCACTAGCAGATCGGTCTGGTTCTCCACCAGCAGCCGATATTTCTCTTCGCTTGCCTGCAGTGCTTCTGCTGTGTAGAGGCGTTCCAACTCAGAGGCCGCGCGGGCGGCGAAAATGCGAAACATCGATTCGACGAGTATCGCATCACTCATCTCTTTATCGTTCAATATGGCAATGTGCCCCATCACCTTATCCGTCGACGGCTGCACGATAGGAATACCGATGTAACTTTCCCAGCCATACTGTAATTCGATCGGAAAGTGCTGTCCCAGGTCCCGGGGGTAGAAACAGATCTTCTTACCGCTTATCACCTCTTCGCAAGGAGTACCGGCAAGGCTGAACTCCTTGTTCTCTGCAAGGGCGCCATCGGTCCAAACGGCAAGTGTGCGCACACGCGTGGTCGGGTAGTCCAGGCATTCGGTAACGAAAGCCTTGCGCACGCCAAGGCTGGTCGTAAGTTTACACATCAAGGTGTTGAAAAAGCCCTCGCCCGTCACCGGCGTTGTCGCCTCGACAACAAGACGCAGAATCTCTTGTGGTGTCTTATTCGAGATGTTCTGTGTCATGGTCGGAACGTCTTGCCACGGAGTCGTGCTCTAGGGCGAGTCTTTAGCCAAAGAATCATCGCGCAGTTTTTGCCTAAGTACAATCCACCATCGCGTTAGGTAGCGTTGCGAATTTTCGCGGCGCGTGCCAGGGCGTAAGGTGTGCAGCCGGGTCCAGTCAATCGCTTTGAAAGACGGACACCCACCAATCGATGCACTTTTGCTAAGGAGACATACATGAGAATTCTCGTTTCTTCGATGTTGCTTGTCATGTTTGCGCTCAGTCCTTACACGAGCTCGTTCGCCGGCGACGGTGTCAAGAAGCCGCTTGATTTCAACAAGGTTTTCCGCGTCGATTCACGTCCGTAACGTCACTAACAGTGTTCGTTGTCATGAGCGCACAGAGCCATTCATTTGCCAACCCGCTGGTGCCGCTGCTGGGCGCGCTTGGTAGCGACAGCGATAGTCGCGCAGGGTCCGGGCTCATGGCCATACGTAAAAACCGAAAAACGGTACGTAAACCACCGGATTTATCGACCGCGCGAACATCATTACATTGCCGCCACCGATGTCGCTTCGAAATGATGGTGGTACCGGTAGAGCCCCGACCCGGGGATTTGTGAATCTCGTTACAACTGGAGGTTGAAACCATGAGCAATATGAAGACCCTTTTGCACTCGGCAGTAGCTGGCGTCGTCACGCTCGGCGTGTTAGGGGCGTTCAGTCCCTCACAAGCCGGGCCGGCGGAAATACCGAAGTTCAAGTTCGAGAAGTGTTACGGCATCTCCAAAGCCGGTAAGAACGACTGTCAGACGTCCAACAGCGCGTGCGCGGGTACCAATACCGTCGACGGGCGCAAAGACGCCTGGAT
>QKEI01000050.1 GCA_003251795.1 Candidatus Muproteobacteria bacterium | reverse complement strand
GTATCCAGCCCGGTGCAGACGTGCGATGGCCTCGAGGCTACCGGGAATTGGCCGCCACTCCTGCAGTGACTTGATGTAGTCAACCGAGTCGTAGTTGATCACACCATCGCGATCGAGAATGACGAGACGCATGGTTACCGAGCGTGGAGCGTGAGGGGTAAGGAGTTAGGAGTGAATACGCTCGCCTGTAAGCGCAAATCAATTCTCGCGCCATTCACCCTCACTCCTCCCTAAATTCGGAAACCCGAATGCGCCCGTTCACCATGCGGCTGCCGCGCATTTCGAGTCTTTCCATCTTTCTCCAGAATGCCTGCTGTAGGTCGAACTGCGCTGAAATCGCCGTACCCAGAAGCAAGATATACAGATCCGCGCACTCCTCTGCCAATGCTTCTCGCGACTTGCCCTTGGTCACGCAGGCAGCAATTTCGCCAAGCTCTTCGCTCATCAGGGCAACGCGGTGTGTGAGCTCCTCACCGCCTTTGTCCTTGAGCTCGTGCCTTTCATGGAATGCCTTTACCGCCGCTAACATTGCCGCAAATGAATCGTGATTCATGGCTAGTCTCCCGATACTCGCGGCCGCAGGCGAAGCATAGCCTTTGACCACTCAACCTTGCAGTCGTGAGAGATCGGCAACGCGCAAGAACAGCGACCCCAGACTGCTCAACAACGCTAACCTGTTATCGCGCACCGCCTCGTCGTCAACCATCACCATCACCTTGTCGAAGAACTCATCCACCTGCGGGCGCAACGCGGCGAGCTCGCGCATCGCCTCGCTGTACTCGCCGGCATCGAACAGCGGCGTGAGGCGCTGGCGCAGCGCTTGCACCTGTTCCGCTAGGCGCTTCTCGGCACCGTCCTGCAATAACGCTGGGGACACGTGGTCCCAGTCCGCGTCCCCGCCCTGGCGCAGGATATTGCGTATGCGCTTGTTGGCGGTCGTTAGGCTCTCTGCCTCGGGCAAGGCGCGAAACGCCATTACCGCGCGCAAGCGCCGATCGAAATCGGCCGGCCGCGCTGGCCGACAAGCGAGCACGGCCTCAAACACATCTGTGCTCACGCCTGCATCGACGTAATAGGCGCGCAGCCGCTCCATCATAAAGTCATAAATCTGCCCGACCAGACCGCTCACCTGCAGTACCGTCGGCAAGTTGCGCCAAGCGTTCTCGAGCAGGGTCGTCACGGCCAGCTGGAGTCCTTGCTCGATCATGATGCGTAGCACGCCGAGGGCGGCACGGCGTAGCCCATACGGATCCTTGTCACCGCTCGGCGCCTCGCCCACAGCGAAGATACCAACAATCGTGTCGAGCCGATCGGCAATGGCAAGCGCCTGACCCAGGTTCGTGCTCGGCAAACGATCGCCAGCGAATCGCGGCAGGTAATGCTGCTCGATCGCGGCCGCCACCTCGGCATGCTCACCATCGTGCAGCGCGTAGTAATGCCCCATGACCCCTTGCAAATCGGGAAACTCGCCCACCATCCCCGACAGTAGATCGGCCTTGGCGAGCAGGGCCGCGCGCTCAGCGGCTTGCGCATCCACACCGATCTCGCCGGCGATGCGGCCGGCAAGCTTGCGCACGCGCTCGACCTTGTCGTAGACGCTGCCGAGCTTGTCGTGGAACACGACGGCACGCAGACCCTCGACACGATGCACCAGTGGTGTCTTGCGATCGGTTTCCCAGAAAAACCGCGCATCATCGAAGCGCGCGCGAATTACCCGCTCGTTACCGGCGCGCACGCGCTCCACGTCCTTGCTCTTTATGTTGGAAACGGCAATGAAATAAGGCAGCAAACCGCCCTTACGATTCACCAAGTGGAAGCATTTCTGATTGCCGCGCATGGTCGAGATCAAGGGCTCCGAAGGCAACTCGAGAAAACGCGCGTCAAATGATGCCAATATCGGTTCCGGCCACTCGACCAGAGCAGTAACCTCATCTAGCAGCGCCTCATCGATTACCGCTTTGCCGCCTTTACGCTTGCTGAGGACCTGCAACCGTGCGCGGATCTTGCCCTTGCGCGCTTCGAAATCCGCGATCACCATGCCGCGCGTTTGCAGAATCGCCGGATAGTCCTGCGCCGTGCGCAGCTCAATTGGCCGCGGGCGGTGAAACCGATGTCCATAGGTGCGGCGTCCGCAGCGCACGGACAAAATCTCCGCGCGGATAACGGCGCGGCCATGTAACAGTACTGCCCAATGTACGGGGCGGATAAACTCGGCTTCCAGATCCGCCCAGCGCATGCGTTTGGGAATCGGCAACTTCTTCAGTGCCTCATCCACAATCGTCGGAATCAGCTTGCTCGCCAGTACGCCGGGCTGCTTGTGTCGGAATACCACCCACGCACCCTTGTCGTTCTCCAGACGCTCTAGCTTGGCCGGAGACACGCCGCACGAGCGCGCAAAACCAATGGCCGCTTCCGTCGGCTTACCGTCGTCATTCCAGGCCGCCTGCCAGGCCGGTCCACGCCGTTCAACCACGCTGTCAGGCTGTCGCGCCGAGACTGCCGGTATGCGTACAGCCAGGCGGCGTGGCGTGGCATACACTCGATAGGTGGCGCTTTTCGCGGTAGTCAGGTGGGCTGCGCGCAATCCCTGGTACAACGACTCGCCGAGCGCCTGCGCAAGCCCAGGCAACGGACGCGGCGGTAACTCTTCGGTGCCGACCTCCAGCAATAATTCCTCTAGCCCAACGACACGCCGACTTGCGCGTCCCGCGCGGGTTGGCTTGCGTCTAGCCATGAACGCGCTTCAGCTGGGCGTTACCACGAGGAAAACCCAGCGCCGCCCGACTGTCGTAGTACGCCTGGGCCACGCCGCGCACCAGCGTGCGTACGCGCGCGATATAGCGCGCGCGCTCAGTGACACTGATGGCGCGGCGCGCATCGAGTAGGTTGAACAGATGTGAGGCTTTCAAAGCCATATCGTAGGCCGGCAACGCCAAGCCGCTCTCCAAGAGGCGTGTGCTGTCGCGCTCGCAATCGTCGAACTGGCGGAACAGGGTCGCAATATCTGCCTGCTCGAAATTGTAAACCGAGAACTCGCGCTCGTTCTGGTGATAGATGTCGCCATAGCGCACGCCTGGTGTCCACACCAAGTCAAAGACGCTGTCCACACCTTGGATATACATAGCCAAGCGCTCGAGACCGTAGGTGATCTCGCCTGTCACCGGGCGACAATCGAGACCGCCCACCTGCTGGAAGTAAGTAAACTGCGTCACTTCCATGCCGTTTAGCCATATCTCCCAGCCTAAACCCCAGGCACCGAGTGTCGGCGACTCCCAGTCATCCTCGACAAAGCGGATGTCGTGCACCAATGGATCGAAACCCAAACGCTGCAGGGAACGCAGATAGAGCTCCTGAATATCGAGCGGCGACGGTTTGAGTATCACCTGATACTGATAGTAATGCTGCAATCGGTTCGGGTTGTCGCCATAGCGACCATCCGTGGGACGGCGAGATGGTTGCACATATGCGGCACGTACCGGTTCGGGGCCGATGGCGCCAAGCGCAGTGGCGGGGTGAAACGTGCCGGCACCAACCTCCATATCATACGGCTGCATGAGCACGCAGCCTTGTTCCGCCCAGTATTGCTGTAGCGAAAGTATCAACTGCTGAAAGGTTAGCGGCTTCTTGCTCGACACGCGTGGACTGCTCGTCACCCTCGAAACGAGCGCGGATTATAGCGCGACCGCGCTCTCACACGCACGGGCGCGATGTCCACTGTGTGCCGCCAGGTTGCGCAACAAGACGTGGGCTCAATGCGGCGTGCTGAGCATGGCGCTTTGGTCAAACTCAAAACGCTGGATGAAGCTCATGATCTTCTCGACACGTCTGCGAAAGCGCTCCGTGTCCGTCGCCGGGTTGTGATATTTTGGGCTCGGCAATGTCGCCGCCAACTCTGCCGCTTCTATCCAGGTCAACTGCGACGCGGGCTTGTTCCAATAGGCGCGTGCGGCCGCCTCGGCACCATAGATGCCACGCCCGAACTCAGCGATATTGAGATAGATCTCGAGTATGCGATCCTTTGACAAATGACGCTCCATATCCCACGTGAGAATGAGCTCGTGCCACTTGCGCAACGGATTGCGCGAGTCGCTCAGCAGTAAGTTCTTGGTAGTCTGTTGCGAAATGGTGCTGGCGCCTAGGGCGAAACGCCCGCGTGACAGGTTATAGTCCATCGCCTCCTTGAAAGCGATGAAATCAAAGCCTTCGTGCTCGTAGAAGCGACTGTCCTCCGCCAGAATCACCGCCTGCCTCAGTTCACGCGGTATGCTCGCCAGCGCGACCGGTTGCCAGCGCAAGCGGGGTAGGGCTTTGTCGCGACGCTGTGCCTGCTGGTACTCTTTGATAAAACGTGATTTCGGTATCGCTCCGTGCGCAAGCCCCGTCCAATCGGGGCGCACCAACGCAAGGTAGAACACATCGAGCGCAATCAACATCAGTGCGATGTAAAGCATCCATCGGCAAATGCGCCAACAGTTGGCAAGATAACCGCGTGCACGTGGCTGCGGGTAACGACGTCGGTAGCGACGTAATCTCCAAATCATCGGCGCATCAACGATTGCTAAATGCCGGTGGCTGTTCGATCATTAGCGGGCGGACATCCATGAAGACCAGCGCTTGTCGCCCGTGCGACATAGATTCTCTGACATGCGTCTCGTTGCTCAGCGGCGGTGCGGTGATGCCGCACGCCGCGTACACCAACACAACCTGAGGCACGTACGCGGGTGACCACTCTCGGGACTGTCGATCGCTACCCACACCAAAAACGCCTGTTCACTATCGCGGTGATTCTGGCGGTGCTGTTTTGGGTGAGCCTGGCACTGTTCCTGAAAGCCGCTGCCGCTCATTACTTGCTCACCCTGGGTTTCGAATACGTGGCGGCGAGTCTGGCAATACTGATAATTCTAGCCTACCTGGCGCTGCTCTTACGCAAAGCTCGCCTGGTTGCATATTTGCGCGGCAACGCAGTCGAAATCGGAGCTAACCAGCATCCGGACCTGCACTCGCGTCTACAAGCGGTGTGCAAACGGCTGCAGGTCGCCGAGACCCCCGATACTTACCTGTTTCAGAACCCGGAAATACCCGACTGTTTTAGCGTACGCTTTCGCGGCCAAAACTTTCTCGCGCTCAATGGTGAGGTAGTTGGTACCTTAACCGAACGCCAGGGAGCCATCGACTTCGTCATGGGACATGAGATTGGGCGCATCAACGACCACCATGCGCGCTGGATCCCGTTTATCTTCCCGGCAATGGTGTTGCCATTGTTAGGGCCCGCCTATGCCCGCGCCAAAGTCTACAGCTACGACCGCTATGGCATTGCCGCTTGCAAGGCCAAGGTCGATGCAGCCTTCGCCTTGGCGGTCGTTGCCAGTGGCAGCCGACGCTGGAAGTCCTTCAACATATCCCAATTTGCCAGTCAAAGCAGCGCGGGGAGCGGCTTCTGGATGGCGCTCAATGAGCTGAGCTCGCCCGTACCCTGGCTCAGCAAGCGCGTCGCACACCTGCGCGCCATCGCCACCAGCAGCGCTACCTTCATTCCTCGACGCAACCCCCTCTCTTATCTGGCGGCACTGTTCGTACCTCATCTCGGTGCTCGGCCATGGAGCGGGTTTTGGCGCTTGCTACTATTCGTCTTGTGGATGGTCGTGGTGCCCTACGCTGTCATGGTGAGTTATCAGCAGCTGCAACGTTCAGGCATCATCGATCACTTTGCGCTGCGCTTCACCACGCCACATCCCCAAGCGCCAGCCGCCCCGCCGTCCGGCGCAGAATCGCAAGCGCCTTATGCGCGCCTCGATGCCGACCTGCGAAAGTTGGGTGAGCTTGCCCGCGCCCGTCGTCGTGCCGCAGGCGACATCCCGTGCGACATTGGCAAAACTGCGCTCAAGCTCAACTATGGCTGGCAACGTTACGCCTACAGTTGCAGCGAACCGGTGGTTTATACCGCTGTGGAGCGCGGCGAGTTCGAGCCTGGGCGGCCTGCATACGTGCGTAAGTATGACTGGAATGGCCGCCGTATTATCGCGGGGCCTGGGGGTAAACCCAGGTAGCGCCTTGCCATTCCATGTCGCGCTGCACCATCGGCACGTCGGCAAGTTTTCCAGCATCCGCCATTTTGTGTTGGACAATACCCCGGCTTTGGGATAAGGTTCTGACCCCCGAGGATTCGGCACAACGCCCGAGTCACCACGGAGGAGTGTTCCACGGAAGGCCAGATAATCGATAAAAACAAGAACTGACGGGCCCTATGGGCCCGTTTTTATTTGCGGGTTCGCTTGCCCGCCGGCGCAGGCACCGGGCAGTGTGTTCGTGTCGGGGCTTTGCGCTAGTATTGCCCTTGCCATTGCGGCGGCCGAAAGCATATTCCATGACTGAGCAGCGAAAGGCGGTGGCATTGATCTCCGGCGGGCTTGACTCAATGCTGGCCGCCCGTCTGATCCTCGAACAGGGTATCCATGTGGAGGGCATCAACTTCTTTACTGGATTCTGCGTCGAGGGGCACACCCATGCGATCCGCAACCATCATCGACAAAAACCTAAACGAAACAACGCCTTGTGGGTCGCCGAGGAGCTTGGCATCAAGCTACACATCATCGATGTCATCGAGGAATACAAGGACATTGTCATCAGTCCCAAGCATGGCTACGGCGCAAACCTCAACCCCTGTCTCGATTGCAAGGCGTTCATGGTCGGTAAAGCCAGCGCATGGATGGGGCAAAACGATTTTGATTTCATCATCACCGGCGAGGTCATCGGTCAGCGCCCCAAGTCACAGCGACGCGATACCATGCCACTCGTGGCGCGCGAGTCTGGTGCGTTCGACCGATTGCTGAGACCACTCTGCGCCAAGCTGTTGCCGCCGACGCTACCAGAACGTGAGGGCTGGGTGCAGCGCGAGAAGTTGCTCGGCCTCAACGGACGCAATCGCAAACCGCAGATACGCCTGGCAGCAAGATTCGGCATCGACGACTATGCCCAACCTGCGGGCGGGTGCTGTTTTCTGACGGACCGCAGTTACGCTAACAAGCTGAGCGATTTTTGGCAGGCGCGTGGCGACAAGTCCTACGAGCTCGACGACATCATGCTACTGAAGGTCGGACGTCATTTGCGACCGCGGGCTCACTTCAAGTTGATTGTTGGGCGCGACGAGGGTGAGAACAATTTCCTCAGTGGCTACCGTCGACAATATCCCCACCTCTATCCCACGAGTCATAAGGGTGCGCTGGTATTGCTGACTGGTAAGGCCAACAGCGATGATCTGCAGTTGGCCGCGCGCCTGACTGCGCGTTTCAGCCAGGGGCGTGACGCCGCTCGCGTGAGCATTGCCGTGTGCGACGCAGACGGCCACCAGCAAACACTCACGGTACGCCCGCTGACGCCTAACGAGATCCCGCCACACTGGTATCTATGACGCGACACGAGCTTGATGCCCGCAGGCTGCTTTGCCCGCTGCCGGTAATACGGGTTCAAGAAAAGATGACTACGCTTCCAAGCGGCGACACTCTGGACGTGCTGTGTACCGATCCCGGGGCGCTCAACGATATTCCCGCCTGGTGTCGCATTAACGGCCACAAGGTAATCGACACACGCACCGAAGAGCACCATATCATCATCACAATTGAGGTCGGCTAGCGTGGCCACTAACGCCAGCGGCGCGCGTCCGCCCGGGTCAGCTGCGGTAGGACCTCCAGGCGCGGAGCGTGTACGCGATATCTATCGCGTGACCCTCGTTGGCAGCGCCATCGACTTGGCCCTCGGCATCGCCAAGATCGGGTTCGGCATAACCGCGCATTCCCAGGCGTTGGTTGCCGACGGTGTACACTCGCTGTCGGACCTCGCCACAGACGTACTTGTGTTGTACGCAGCCAAGCATGGCAGCCGCGAGGCTGACGAGGAGCATCCCTACGGTCACGGGCGCTTCGAGACATTGGCTACCGTCGGCCTCGGTGTCGCGCTGATCGCCACCGCGATCGGCATTTCCTTTGACGCGGCACGCCGCCTGTTCAGGCCCGAGTTACTACTGAGCCCCGGGATCTGGGCACTGGTGATTGCTGCGCTTTCTATCGTGTTGAAGGAGGCGATCTACCACTACACGATGCGCGCCGCGCGGCGCTACCGCTCCAACATGCTACGCGCCAATGCCTGGCATAGTCGCAGTGACGCGCTGTCATCGGTGATCGTAGTGGTCGGCGTAGCCGGGACCATGGCCGGTCTGAGTTACCTCGACTCCATCGCCGCTATCGGTGTCGCCCTGATGATCGCCAAGATAGGCTGGGACTTGGGATGGCAAGGCGCGCGTGAACTCGTTGATACAGGGCTCGACAGCGAGCGTGTGCATGCGATCAGACGCACTATTACCGGGGTCCACGGCGTACAAGCCTTACACATGCTGCGCAGCCGGCATATGGGGTCCCACGCGCTGGTCGACGTACACATCCAAGTAGACCCCACGTTGAGCGTATCCGAGGGCCATCAAATCAGCGAGAGCGTGCGCTCGCGCTTAATCGACGAGATCGAAGAGGTCGGCGATGTGATGGTGCACATCGATCCGGAAGATGACGAGACCGCACTGGCCACGCAGGGGCTGCCCCTGCGCGATGCGGTGTGGGCGCGATTGCAACGCTACTTCGATGGCATCGACGCCGCTAAGCACATTGACAAGCTCACGCTGCATTATTTGGACGGCAAGATACGCGTTGAGCTGCTGCTACCGCTGGAGGTACTGCCCGATGCTTCCGGCGCCAGGGAGTTACGCAAGCGCTTCAACCTCGCCGTGAAACAGGACCAACAGATTGCTAGCGTCGAATTGCGCTTCCATTGATGCACTATGCTGGTGCATAATAGCCGCCGTTTTTGCACCGACATGGTGCAGGAAGATCGCATGCTAGAGCAGAGATACTCACAAAATCAATGGTTTAGATAATGTTTGTACTTGGTACGTTTTGTGCCAAGGCCTAGACCTGACGCTGCAATTGCAGCACCCCCCACACGCTTTCTTGAGGAGAAATACAGATGTCTGTTGCTGATGTTTTAAAAACGATGAAAGAGAAAAAGGTAAAGTTCATTGATCTGCGCTTTACCGACACCAAGGGTAAGGAACAGCACCTCTCGATGCCGGCCCACATGGTTGACGAGTCTTTCTTTGAAAACGGCAAGATGTTCGACGGTTCGAGCATCGCCGGCTGGAAGGGGATTCATGAATCCGATATGGCATTGATGCCGGATGCCGATACGGCGGTCATGGATCCATTTATGGAAGAACCGACGTTGATTCTGCGTTGTGACATCCTCGAGCCCCTGACCATGGAAGGTTATGATCGCGACCCGCGCACCATCGCCAAACGTGCTGCGGCCTATTTGAAAAGTACTGGCATCGCGGACGAAGCCTATTTCGGCCCGGAGCCAGAGTTTTTTATCTTCGACGACGTGCGTTGGGGTTCGGAGATGAGCGGCAACTTTGTGAAAGTGGACTCCGAAGAAGCCCAGTGGAACTCGGAGAAGGTTTACGAGGGCGGCAACTTCGGCCATCGACCTTCGGTAAAGGGGGGTTATTTCCCGGTACCGCCGGTCGACAGCCTGCAGGACATACGCTCGGCGATGTGTCTCGCCATGGCGGAAATGGGGCTCACCGTAGAAATGCATCACCATGAGGTCGCTACCGCGGGTCAAAACGAGATCGGCACAAAGTTCGCGCCGCTCGTACGCAAGGCCGATGAGTTGCAGATCCTTAAATACTGCGTGCACAACGTTGCCCACTCCTATGGCAAGACGGCGACCTTCATGCCAAAGCCCCTGGTCGGTGATAACGGCAACGGTATG
This sequence comes from Candidatus Muproteobacteria bacterium, assembly GCA_003251795.1. GTDB lineage: Bacteria > Pseudomonadota > Gammaproteobacteria > Acidiferrobacterales > SPGG2 > SZUA-472. The sequence continues at coordinate 9,512 of QKEI01000050.1, read as the reverse complement.
CATGTGCATCAGTCCCTGGTCAAGGGTGACAAGAACGTGTTCACCGGCAACGAATACGGCGGCCTGAGCAAAGAAGCGCTGTACTATATCGGTGGCATCTTCAAACACGCGCGTGCACTCAATGCGCTCACGAACGGCACCACCAACAGCTATAAGCGCTTGGTGCCGGGCTTCGAGGCGCCGGTGTTGCTGGCTTACTCGGCCCGCAATCGCTCGGCCTCGGTGCGCGTGCCGCATGTGACGAGCCCAAAGGCACGACGTCTCGAGGTACGGTTCCCAGATTCCGCCGGTAATCCGTACTTCAGCTTTTCTGCCATGATGCTCGCCGGCCTCGACGGTATCCTGAATAAGATCGAGCCTGGCGCACCGCTCGACAAGGACCTCTATGACCTGCCCCCGGAAGAGGAAAAGAAGGTGCCGACGGTATGCCACTCGCTGGACATGGCGCTCGAGGCCCTGGACAAGGATCGGGAGTTCCTCAAGGTCGGTGGCGTGTTTACCGACGATGCGCTCGACGCCTACATTCGGTTGAAGATGGACGAGGTCACGCGTATCCGCATGACCACGCATCCTGTCGAGTTCGATATGTATTACAGCCTCTAATCCAGGGGGCTATTCAGGGCAACAGACACGCCCCCGCTTCGGCGGGGGCACTTTTTCCTCCGGAGATTCGTGCACTACTTTGGTGCGACCGGCGGTTGAGACAATGCAGCAACCCAGCAGTACCTATTTAGCCAAAGCCGACAGTGGCAGCGGACAACATGGGGTACAGACGCAACGGCCGCTAGCGTCGGCCCAAACCATGCCAGTCATTACCCCCGAGCGTACGCTCGACAATCTAACCACAGCGGTACTGGTGACCGATACGAACCGGCGTCTGCGTTTCATTAACCCGGCGGGTGAGATGCTGCTGCAGCTCGGGGCCAGCAAGGCACTGGGGCACACGCTCGAGGAGTTGTTGCCCCACAACCAGCGCCTCAGCGAAATGCAGCAACAAGCGATAGGGAAGAACGCATCGTTTACTGCGCGCGGTCTGGAACTGACATTGTCCTCCGGACAGAGCATCATGGTCGACTGCGCGGTGTCGCCGCTAAGCGATGAGGCTGGTGCGGCGCAGTTGTTGCTGGAACTCAAGCAAGTGGATCGACTGCTACGTTTAGCACGCGATGAACGCGTATTGCGCACGCAGATCGCCAACCGCGCCATCTTAGCGGGACTGGCACACGAAATAAAAAACCCTCTGGGAGGTCTGCGCGGCGCAGCGCAGTTGCTGGCGCGAGAGCTTGGCGAGAACCCGCTCAAGGAATACACCGCGATCATCATAGACGAGGCTGATCGTCTGCGCGCGTTGGTCGATCGCATGATGACTCCGAGTCGGCCGTTGGCGCGCGAATCGCTCAATCTGCATCAGATCCTCGAGCGCGTCTGCAGTCTCATCGAGGTAGAAAATCCGCGTACTATCCGTATTGACCGGGAGTATGATCCGAGTCTGCCAAACCTCATGGCCGATACCGGCCAATTGACTCAGGCAGTGCTGAACATTCTGTGCAACGCTGTGGAAGCAGTGCAGCGCAAAGGCCGCATCACATTACGTACCGCAGTTGAGCGTCAGTTCACCATTGGCCAGAAACGCCACCGGCTCGTGCTACGCGCGGACATCGAGGATGACGGACCCGGTATACCTGCAGAGCTGATGGACAGCATCTTCTACCCAATGGTGACGGGCAAAGCAGAAGGTACAGGGTTGGGACTGGCGATTGCCCAAGACATCATCGACAAGCACGGCGGACTCATTGAGTGTGTCAGTCGTCCAGGAAAAACTGTTTTCAGTATTTATTTGCCCTTAGGAAACGCCGATGACTAACCGCAGCGCTCTCGTTTGGGTCATCGACGATGACCGCTCCATTCGCTGGGTGCTGGAAAAAGCCTTGTTGCGAGCTGGCATGACACCTCGCTGCCTGGCCTCGGCGGACAACGTCCACGCGTTGCTTGAACGCGAGCCACCCGATGTAATCATCACCGATATTCGCATGCCCGGCACCAGCGGCATCGAGCTGCTCGAGCTGATCCACAGCAAAGCGCCAGCGATACCGGTAATCGTCATTACCGCGCACACTGATCTCAATAGCGCCGTTGCCTCATACCGCGGTGGCGCCTTCGAGTATCTTCCCAAACCGTTTGATATCGACGAGGCGGTGGCGCTCGTGCGCCGGGCGCTCGAGCAACGCCTGCGGCGCCCGGCCCTGCGCGAGCCGACGAGCATGAAGCCGCCGGAGATTATTGGCGAGGCGCCGGCAATGCAGGAAGTGTTCCGGGCCATCGGCCGGTTGAGCAACGCTCACTTCAGCGTGCTCATCAGCGGCGAGTCCGGCACGGGCAAGGAGCTGGTAGCGCGTGCACTGCACGTTCACAGTCCGCGGGCGAACCAGCCCTTCGTCGTTATCAACATGGCGGCCGTGCCGCGCGAGTTGCTTGAGTCCGAGCTGTTCGGCCATGAACGTGGCGCCTTCACTGGTGCGCTGGCGCAACGCAAGGGACGCTTCGAGCAGGCGGACGGTGGCACGCTGTTCCTGGACGAGATCGGCGACATGCCAGCGGAATTGCAGACGCGCTTGCTGCGGGTGCTGGCCGACGGTTGCTTTTACCGCATCGGTGGTCACGAGCAGATCCAAACCAACGTGCGTGTGATTGCCGCCACCAACCAGGATCTGGAGGAGCGCGTCAAACAGGGTCGCTTCCGCGAAGATCTGTTTCATCGGCTCAACGTGATTCGCATCAATCTGCCGCCACTACGCGAGCGTCGGGAAGACATGCGCGCGCTACTGGCATACTTTCTGGGACGCTCCGCGGAGGAGCTCGGCGTCGACGGCAAGGAGCTCACTGCCGACGCAGAAGCGGTGCTGTGCCGGCTGCCGTGGCCGGGAAACGTACGACAACTGGAAAATGCCTGCCGCTGGCTAACCGTCATGGCGCCAGGCGAGATTGTGCGGTTGGAAGATTTGCCACCCGAGTTGCGAGCCAGCGAGATAACGACGGATGCCGCCCGGGAGTGGGAGAACAGTCTGCGCAACGCAGCGCGTGCCTGTCTGGATAGAGGTGAATCCCAAATCATGAAGGACCTAAGTGCACGCTTTGAGCGCGTGCTCATAGAAGCCGCCCTCAACCACACCAGTGGACGCAAGCAGGACGCGGCGCTGCGTTTGGGCCTGGGCCGCAACACGCTTACGCGCAAGCTGAAGGAACTCGGCCTCCCCGATACACCCTAAGCTCGACGCGGCGGCCGCCCCTCTGCGGCCGTCGACGATGCGCAAACTAGCCAAGACCCGCCGTCGTTTTCAGCGCGCGACTATACTCAAGAATATTTGCCTGCCCGCTACCTGCCGCTCTGCGGGTGGACAGCCGAATAAATATTCAACATGTTCGAGATTGTCGTCGTCCTATGCATCAGCCTGCTCATATGGGGCGTGCTGATTTACAACCGCCTGGTGCGAGACTACAACCGCGTGTTGGCTGCCTGGAGCGACATCGACGTGCAGCTCAAGCGGCGCCATGATTTGATCCCAAAACTGATCGATGCTGTCAGACAGTACGCGGCCTATGAAAGAGCCACTGTTACCGCAGTGACCGAGCTACGCGCCAGTAGCGAGCGCTCGGCTAACGTGGGCGAGCGCGCGCGCCTGGAGACAGCACTGGGCCACGGCCTGCAGCGTTTGGTGGCTGTCGCCGAGAGCTACCCCGAGCTCAAAGCGAGCACGAGCTTTCTCGCTCTGCAAAAGGATCTCTCGGAAATCGAGAATTACATCCAGTATGCGCGTCGCTACTACAACGGTGCTGTGCGCAATCTGAATACTCGGATCGATTCGTTTCCCGACCTGACGATCGCGCGGCCGTTTGGTTTTCATGCACGCGAGTACTTCGAGCTCGATACGGCTGGCGACCGTAGCGCGCCAGAGCGGCGCCAATGAGGCATACACGCGCATCGCTGTTACTGTTTTGTCTAGTGAGCGCGACCGCGCTGGCAGATGAACGCATCCTGAGTTATGACAGCGACATCACTGTGCATAGCGACGCCACCATGACGGTGATTGAGACTATCCGTGTGCGCGCCGAGCGTCGCAACATCAAGCGCGGCATCTATCGTGATTTCCCCACACTCTACCGCGATCGCGCGGGTAACCGCTACCGAGTCGGCTTTGAAATCCTCAGCGTCAGCCGAGACGGGCACGCGGAGCCTTATCACACACAAGGTCTCAGCAACGGCATACGCATCTACATCGGCGAGAAGGACGTATTATTGCGACCGGGCGAATATAGCTACGTAATAAGCTACAGAACCAACAGACAGCTGGGTTTCTTCGCCGGACACGACGAGCTCTACTGGAACGTTACCGGCAATGACTGGGCCTTTCCCATCGATCAAACAGACGCACACGTGCACCTGCCGCAATCCATTCCGCTTTCGGAGATTGCGCTAGAAGCCTACACAGGAGCCTTCGGTGCCAAGGGTAGTGACTATAGCGCCGGGCTGGGGAGTGACGGCGTTATCTACTTTCGCACCACCCACGGCCTGCCACGCAAGCACGGCTTGACCATCGTAGTTCAGTGGCCCAAGGGTCATATCGTCGAGCCCACGCTGGGTGACAAACTGACTTACCTCGCGCGCGATAATCGCGAGCTCACCGTCATCACCATTGGCGCTGGCGTTGTGCTTGCCTATTACCTGCTGACATGGCTCAAGGTAGGCAAGGATCCGCCAGCCGGCGTTATTGTGCCGCGCTACGTACCGCCGGAGGGCTTTTCGCCGGCGTCGATGCGCTTCGTGCGACGCATGGGCTACGACCACAAGACCCTGGCCACAGCACTGGTCAACCTTGCTGTTAAAGGCTTGCTCCGCATTGACGAACACGATGGCAAGTACACCCTGACGAAAACGGACAAGAGCGGCGTGGAAATGGCGCCCGGTGAGCAGGCGCTCGTGAAAAGGCTTTTTCCTCACCAGAGCACGATCAACCTTGTACAGTCTAACCATGCCACCATTGGTGCCGCGCTTAAGGCCCACAAGAATTCCCTTAGGCGCAACTATGAAAAGCTCTATTTCTTGAGCAACAGTGGCTATCTGGTACCTGGCATCGCGATCTCCATTCTTGCGTTAATCGCCGGCATGGTCGCGGCTCCAGCACGCGGCGAAACGTTCGCAGCGGCGTTCATGATCATCTGGCTAATGGTATGGACAGTGGCGGTCGTAGCGCTGCTCAGCGCAGCCGTGAACGGCTGGCGCCATGTGGCTGTAACCGGCCTCGGCCCAGCCTTACGAGCCACTTTTTTTGCCATGCCATTCGTCTTCTTCGAAGGTATGGGCCTGTGGATGTTATCGCAGACCACCGGCATCGGCATCGGTGCTGCGCTGATCGTACTGGTCGTAATCAATCTCACCTTCTATCAGCTGCTCAAGGCACCGACACGTGCTGGGCGCAAGCTGCTCGACAAGATTCTGGGCTTCCGCAACTACCTCGAGGTCGCCGAAGGCGAACAACTCAAGTCCAGGCGGTTGCCACAGAAGACGCTCGATTTGTTCGAGATCTACCTGCCATACGCCCTCGCGCTCGATGTTGAGCAGCAGTGGGCCGAAAAATTCGCCGACGTGTTCGCGCAGATCAACAAGCAGCAAGGCAATGACTATCAACCCACCTGGTATCGACACTCGCATGGCTACGCGAACATGTCGCAGTTGACCTCATCGTTAGGTAGCGCCCTCGGCGGCGCTATCTCTTCATCGTCCCACGCCCCGGGCTCGAGCTCCGGCGGTGGTGGGAGCGGCTCTTCCGGTGGCGGAGGCGGGGGCGGGGGCGGGGGCGGTTGGTAAGACAACAGCGATGCCGCCCTGAGACCAGCACAAACGCAACAAAAAATGGCATACAATGAGCGCCCGCCACTGAGTACGCGGGATCGCGACAAGCCATGGCTTTACAAGAGCACGAGACGCGTGATCGCTTCAAGCATTTTCTGGCGATTCCGACGCGCTGGATGGACAACGATATTTACGGGCACGTCAATAACGTCGTCTATTACTCCTATTTCGACACCGTCATTAATCACTACTTGATCGCTGCCGGTGGGCTCGATATTGCCGACGGGCCGGTGGTCGGCATAGCCGCAGAAAGTTTGTGTCGCTTCCGCCGCGAGCTTAGTTTTCCCCAAATCGTAGAGGCCGGGTTGCGCGTGGCTCATCTCGGCACTTCTAGCGTGCGCTATGAAATCGGCTTGTTCGTGCTGGGAGAAAACGAGGCCTGCGCCGGCGGCTACTTCGTGCATGTGTTCGTGGATCGCAACAGCCGTAGGCCAGTGCCCATACCCGACACCATCCGCGCAGCACTCACACGCCTGCAGGTCAGTGTTTGAGCCGCTGCGCGAGCAGACACCTCGACATTCATACGCCACGCTTGACCACTGCCGCTGGTGCTTGACCACCTATAGACATGGAGCAGATCGAAGAGATTCTTTCATTTTGGTTCGGCGAGCTGACGCCTGACGGGTTGCCGGTCGCTGATCGATCTCAACTCTGGTTCGGCTTCGACCCGCAAACCGATAAGCTTATTCGTGAGCGCTTTGAGGCCCGCCTGGAGCAAGCATGTCAGGGAAAACTCGCGCCCTGGGAGCAACATGCGCGCGGGCGCTTAGCGCTTATCCTCTTGTTCGATCAGTTCTCACGTAATATTTACCGGTCAACACCGCGCGCCTTCGCCCAAGACGAGATTGCGCTTTCGTTGTCTCTGGCGGGAATCGACAGGGCTCACGATCAGGAGCTCAGCGCCATCGAGCGCGTGTTCTTTTACATGCCTCTGCAACACTGCGAGAGCCTGGCGATGCAGGATCGCTGCGTCGCGCAGTGCCAGCGGTTGCTAGAGGGGCTTACGCCAGGTACCGCTGCGAGGTTGCGTGACTTTGTCGATCACGCCATGCAACACCGCGACATCATCCGCCGTTTCGGACGCTTTCCCCATCGCAATGGCATTCTCGGCCGCGATTCCACTGCCGAGGAGCGCGAGTATTTGCGTGCGCGCGCAGGTACCTTCGGTCAAGGCTGATGCGCGGGAGTACCCTGCTAAGGCGTCTTGTCGACTTCAAACCCGGTGAGGTTGCGGCGCTGTTGTGGTCCTTCTCCTACTTCTTTTGTCTGCTTTGCAGTTACTACATCCTGCGACCGTTACGCGATGAAATGGGCATCCAGGGCGGGGTGAGTAATCTCCAGTGGGTATTCAGTGGCACGTTCATCGCTATGCTGTTGGCAGTGCCGCTGTTCGGCGCGCTTGCCGCACGCCTACCACGCCGTCGTTTACTGCCGCTGGTGTACTATTTCTTCATCTTCAACCTGCTGGTCTTTTTCCTGCTTCTGAAGAGCGACATCGCTACCGCCGCGGTAGCGCGTGCGTTCTTTATCTGGGTCAGCGTATTCAACCTTTTTGTCGTGTCGGTGTTTTGGAGCTACATGGCGGACCTCTATAACAACGAGCAGGCACGGCGTTTATTCGGGTTTATCGCTGCCGGCGGTAGTGCCGGCCCGCTGGTGACGGCATCGTTGGCTCGATCACTAGGAGTGGTCAATCTGTTATTGGTGTCCGCGGCTTTGTTGTTGCTGGCAATCATCTGCATCCGTGCGTTGGCGCGTTGGGCGGTGGGCGAGCAACCTGCCCGCGCGGCGCACCAGGATAGGCCGATCGGCGGCGGCATACTGGGCGGTGTATGGCTAGTCTTGCGCTCACCCTATCTGCTGGGTATCTGCGTCTACATCCTGCTCTACACCATGCTGTCCACGTTTCTTTACTTCGAACAGGCCCGTATCGTCGCCGATAGCTTCAGTGATTCCGCGAGCCGCACACGGCTGTTTGCACTCATGGATCTGGGAGTAAACGCGCTGACTATCCTGGGCCAGGTACTAGTCACCGCACGTATTATCGCCCACTTCGGGGTCAGCGTGACGCTCGCCCTGATCCCGGCGGCCGTCGCACTTGGCTTCCTCGCATTAGCGGCCTTTCCCACGCTGGCCGTGCTGGTAACCTTTCAGATCGTGCGCCGTGCTGGCAATTTTGCTGTCGCCCGACCGACGCGGGAGATTCTTTACACCGTCGTCTCGCGCGAGCAAAAGTATAAATCGAAGAACTTCATCGACACGGTAGTGTATCGTGGCGGTGACGCCATCAGCGGCTGGCTATACACCGGGCTGGCGGCAGCCGGCATGGGGTTGTCCGCGATCGCCTTGGTAGCGGTACCGGTGGCGCTGGCATGGCTCTACACTGGCGTTGCGCTCGGCAGAGAACAAGAGACGTTACGCGCTCGCGGCGAGCAGCCGACACAGCTGTCGTCGCCATGAGCGATGGGCGGATAAACGGACACATCGACCGATGTCATGTCGAGCCAGGCAGCTGCTAGGGTTTGCTTGCGCAGTGCGCACGGCGCCGCTATATGTAGAAAGCCACGCCATGTATACGCCGAACAACGTCCGCATGCGGCATCGTCGTCGCTATAAGGCGACGCTCGCAGCAGTTTTAGCTGCGACCGTCTGCGCCGGGGCGCGCGGTGCGCAAACCGATGCTTTCGTCGGCAGTGCCTTCTTCACTAGCAGCGATCACGTGCGCCTGCACTACCTGGAAGCCGGTCGCGGTGCCACGCTGGTGTTCGTGCCGGGGTGGACCATGCCTGCGCGGATATGGATGCCGCAGATCCGCTATTTTGCACAGCGGTTCCGCGTGGTGGCACTGGACCCGCGCTCGCAGGGCGAGTCGCAGGTCGCAACGAGTGGATATGACTCTGAGCGGCGGGCGCGAGATATCAAGGAACTGCTGGACACCCTACACCTGGACAGAGTCGTGCTAGTTGGCTGGTCGCTGGGGGTGCTGGAGTCATTGACCTTCGTACGCCTGTTCGGCACTGATCGCTTGCAGGCCTTAGTATTGGTCGATAACTCCGTCGGCGAGGAGCCGCCGCCTGCCTTTGATCCTACCTTTCTCGAGCGCTTGCAGCGCGACCGGCAGGCGACTACCGAGCAATTCGTCAGGGGCATGTATCACAACGCGCAAAGCGAGGAATATTACCAGCGCATTATCGAGCAGGCGTTAAAGACCCCGACCGACGCTGCCGTAAAGCTGCTGCACAGCCCATACCCACGCCAGATGTGGCGAGAGATCCTCCACAGCGTCGACAAGCCGACACTCTACATGGTCACGGCGCGCTTCAAGGAACAGGCCTTAAATCTGAAACGCAGCCGACCCGAAGTGCAAGTAGCTATATTCGAAGACGCCGGCCACGCCCTTTTCGTTGACGAACCTGAGCGATTCAATTCGGTCCTGAAGGCTTTCATCGAAGGACTATCTCCCGCTGGCGCCCGCTACTAGCGCGCGATGAACTGGCCAACGAAATCGCCGCTACTGTCGCTATTTTGGGTGTCCGCGGGCACCATCGCCTACGAAATCTCAATCACCCGCTACTTTGCGATCGCCAGCTGGTCAGAATACGGC
>QKEI01000127.1 GCA_003251795.1 Candidatus Muproteobacteria bacterium | reverse complement strand
GCGATAAAACTATGGAAAATAGCGCCCATCAGGTTGGTGTTATCGTTACCATAGTGTAGGATTATGTTAAACAAAGGAATGCAATCACTGTAAGGTTTTGGCTGTGGGTGCTCCAGGAGCACTGAGGTGAATCCTACCGATACGTCCAACCCGGACTACTTTCATAAAGTAGTGGATTGCCAGTGGGCATGTCCGGCCCACACCGACGTACCTGAGTACATTCGACTGATCGCTCAGGGGCGTTATACCGACGCCTACATGGTCAACCGCGAGTCCAACGTCTTTCCCGGTATCCTCGGACGCGTGTGCGACCGACCCTGTGAGCCCGCCTGTCGGCGCGGTCGCGTGGACGAGAAACCTGTCGCCATTTGCCGCCTTAAACGCGTGGCGGCCGACCTGTGCGGGGAAATCAGCCAACGTCTGCCGACGATCCCGAAGAAGAAAAACGGTAAGCGTGTTGCGCTGATTGGTGCCGGCTGTGCATCACTCACAGTGGCCAACGACCTACTACCACTCGGTTACGAGATCGTGATGTTCGAAAAGCTGCAGCAGACCGGCGGCCTCATGCGCAGCAACATCCCGGCTTTCCGGCTCCCCCCCAAGGTGCTCGACGGGGAGATCAATATCATCCTCGATATGGGGGTCGACCTGCGCTTGGGAGCCCCTGTTACGAGCCTGAAGGAGTTGCTCACAGAAAGCTACGATGCTGTTTTTGTCGGGACCGGCGCACCCCTAGGGCGCAATCTAGAGATTCCTGGACGCTACGATACCGACCAGATTTTTGTTGGCATCCAGTGGTTGGAGTCGGTGGCTTTCGGTCACACGAACTCCATCGGCGAGAGGGTTGTCGTAATTGGCGGCGGCAATACCGCCATGGACTGCTGTCGTACCTCCTTGCGTCTGGGCGGTAAGGAGGTCAAGGTCATTGCGCGCAAACCAATGGATATGCTCAAGGCCTCTGATTGGGAACTAGAGGGCGCGATTGAGGAAAATGTCGAGATGGTCACCAACCACGCGCCCGAGGAATTCATTATCGAAAACGGCAAGCTGACGGGCGTCAAGTTCTCGGAGGTCGAGTGGTACGAGGACGAAGACGGCAGACTTAGATCAAAGAAGCTCAAGGACGTGGTCGTCCCCTGCGATTCCGTGATCCTCGCGATTGGCCAGGAAAATGCCTTTAGTTTCATTGAAAGGGACATCGGTCTTGAGTTCGACAACTGGGATATGCCGATTGTCGACAAAGTTACCATGCAGTCCACGCGCGAGGGCGTGTTCTTTGGTGGCGATGCCGCCTTCGGGCCGCTGAATATCATCTGGGCGGTCGAACACGGTCACCAGGCGGCTATTTCCATCCACAACTACTGCCAGGGCATCCCCGTGAGTGACCGTCCGTCCTACGGCATGAACCTAGCCAGCACCAAGATGGGAATCCACGAGTGGAGCTATAGCAACGACTTCGACGCGATCACGCGCAGGCTTGTACCACACGTCTCTTTGAATGAACGTTTCCAGAATTTGAACATCGAGGTTGAACTCGGCTTCAAGGCAGAACAGACGGTGAAAGAAGTTGAGCGCTGTCTCAACTGCGACATGCAAACTGTGTTCAAGGCAAACATCTGCATCGAATGCGATGCATGCGTCGATGTCTGCCCTGTCAGCTGCCTCATAATCGCCAAGAACGGCTCTGAGGACGAGCTCAGGCTGCGTCTCAAGACCCCAGCGCTAAACAAGGATCAGGATATCTTCGTTTCCGAGACGTTGCCACAGACCGGTAAGGTCATGGTTAAGGATGAGAACGTCTGCATACATTGCGGCTTGTGTGCCGAGCGTTGCCCGACAGGCGCTTGGGACATGCAGAAGTTTACCCTCAACATCCCCTACGCAACTCACAGTCCATGCACAAAACGGAAAAAGATCGCTTAAACGATTTCGTGATTAGGCTGGCCAACGTCAATGGCACAGGATCGGCCACCGCCAACAGTCTTTTGATGAAATCCATCTTTCGCATGGGCATTCCGGTTGTGGCAAAGAATTTCTTTCCCTCCAATATCCAGGGACTACCCACCTGGTACGAGATTCGCATTAGCAAAGACGGGTACGTCTCCCATACGGGTCGCGTCGACCTGATGGTAGCGATGAACGCGCAAACGTACATCCAGGATCGTGATGACGTTTCTCCCGGTGGTTACCTACTGTACGACTCCAGCTGGCCGCGCGGTGACAAGCTTGCTCGAGACGATATCACCTTGCTGGGTATTCCGCTTTCGAAGATGTGCAACGAGGCCTTCACCGATGCCAGAGAAAGAATTCTTATGAAAAATGTCGGTTATGTGGGGGCGGTGGCAGCGTTGATCGAGATCGACATGAACGTAGTCCGCGGCCAACTGCAGAAGACGTTTGCAAATAAGGAACAATTGATGGCCGCCAACCTGCGAGCGATGCAGCTCGGTTACGACTACGCAAAAGAGCACTTCGATTGTCCGTTGCCGATCCGTGTCAAAGCCATGGACAAGACTGACGACTATATGATGATCGACGGCAACACGGCAGCTGCTTTGGGATGCGTCTACGCCGGCGCCACATTCGCTGCCTGGTATCCCATCACGCCCTCGACATCGCTGATGGATGCCTTCGCCAGATACTGCGAGAGGTATCGTAAAGATAGCGATAGCGGCGAGAACCGCTACTGCATCGTGCAGGCTGAGGACGAGCTCGCCGCTATTGGCATGGTCATCGGCGCGAGCTGGACCGGCGCACGCGCTTTTACATCCACCAGCGGACCGGGCATTTCACTGATGACGGAGTTTCTCGGGTTTGCCTACTACGCGGAGATTCCGGCAGTGATTTTTGACGTTCAGCGTGGCGGCCCATCCACCGGTTTGCCTACACGTACGCAGCAGGCAGATCTGCTGGCCTGCGCTTACGCCTCGCACGGCGACACACGGCATGTGTTGCTGTTTCCGGCGAATCCGGAGGAATGCTTCTACTTCGGGGCCGAGGCATTCGACCTAGCGGAACGCTTACAAACGCCCGTTATCGTGCTGTCGGACTTAGATATCGGCATGAATGAATGGATGTGCCCGAGGCTCAAATGGGACGAAAGTTATCAACCCGATCGTGGCAAGATTATTTCTACGGAAGAACTGGAAAAGCTGGAAGATTTTTATCGTTACGAAGACAAAGACGGTGACGGCATCTGTTATCGCACCTACCCGGGCATGCATCCGAAGGGCGCCTACTTCACGCGCGGTTCCGGCCACAACCGATATGGCGGTTACACGGAAGATCCGGTGGAGTACCAGGAAGTGCTCGATCGCCTGTTGCGCAAGGCACGGACCGCACGCAAACTGGTGCCTAAATCGGTTGTACTGAAGAGGCGAGGGGCGACCTCCGGGATCATTGCCATCGGTAGCAGCGACGGTGCCGTCAGGGAAGCGCTCGACAGGTTGGACAAACCGATGGACTACCTGCGCATCCGTGGATTCCCGTTCGGCCATGAGGTGCAAAAATTCATCGACGCGCACGAACAGATCTTCGTAGTGGAGCAGAATCGCGATGCACAGTTGCGCTCCTTGCTTACGGTAGAACTTGACGTAAACAAGCGCAAGCTAGTTTCCGTCCTACACTATGACGGTTTCCCGATTGGTGCCGATCATGTGGTTGACGGCATAAATGATGCGCTTAAACAGGAATCAGCGGCATGAGTTATATCACAAAACCCAAGGTCGCATACGCCGGCCTTAACAAGAACAAGCTCGGTCTCACGATTCGTAATTATGAAGGGGGGATGTCTACACTTTGCGCCGGTTGCGGTCATGACTCCATCACGGCCGCGTTGATCCAGGCCTGCTTCGAGCTGAACATCCCGCCCGAGCGGGCGGCGAAGATGAGCGGCATAGGCTGCTCCTCCAAGACGCCTGCCTACTTCTTGAATGCTGCCCATGGTATCAACGCGGTGCACGGACGCATGCCCGCCATCGCCACCGGCGCTAACGCGGCGAACCGAAATCTGTACTATATCGGGGTGTCGGGAGACGGTGATTCCTTGTCGATTGGGCTGGGCCCGTTCGCGCATTCGATCCGACGCAACCTGAACATGCTGTACATCATTGAGAATAACGGAGTCTATGGGCTAACCAAGGGACAGTTCTCGGCATCGGCCGACATGGGCAGCACCACGCCGAAGGGCCAGCTGAATCAGCAGCCCCCGATCGACCCGGTGCTGCTTGCTCTGAGCCTGGGCGGCTCGTTCGTCGCACGTAGTTTTTCCGGTGACAAGGAACAGTTGGTGCCGCTAATCAAGGCTGGCCTGACACACAAGGGCTTCGCACTGCTCGACGTGATCTCGCCTTGTGTCACGTTTAACGACCATCAGGGCTCGACCAAAAGCTACGCCTACACACGCGCGCACTCGCACGAGACCATCCACACGGATTTCATTCCGCACGCCGACGAAATCAAGGTCGAGTACGATGAAGGCGCGGTCGTGCCCGTGCAGCTGCACGACGGCAGCCAGATCCTGCTGCGCAAGGTCGATCCCGATTACAACCCCAAGGATCCCGGTGATGCCATCTCCTACATTCAACATCACCACGAAAAAGGCGAGATCGTCACCGGGTTGCTGTATTTGGACGACAACGCACGGGACCTGCACGCGGTGGCCAACACCACGGATCAACCCCTGACGGAGCTCAGCTACGACAAGCTCTGCCCCGGCGCTAAGGCCCTGGAGGACGTGTTCGAGGCCTACCGTTAGTATCACCACCTCTGCATGGCCTGAACCAGGCCCGGCCGGTTAGCTGACCCGGCGTCTCTGGGCCGAGACGATGCGCACCGTGTACAGGCTACCTGAGTGCGGTTTCCTGCTGTAGGCGCGATTTCTTCGTCACTTGTCCGCCTGCTTCTACCGCTTGTCCTACCGGCACTTTTCGACACCGCACCGCAATATATTATGGGGGTGTTCGCCCAGCTAAACCGCTGTGGCTGTCCTGGGGATAACGATCAGTCAGGGGGACTCCATGAAATCAACGCGGCGATTGGTTCTTTATGCACTGGTGCTTTGCTTGCTGCCAGGTGCCGTTAGCATCTATGCCGCCCAGCCGGTCAAAGAACAATTATTTCGCGAGGCCGAACTGGCATTCAAGGCTGCACGCGCGGCGCAAGCTCAACTGCTAGCTCCACGCAGTTATGAAAAGGCCATGAAATACTATACCAGTGCGCAGTCCAAGTTTGATCGGGGCAAGAATCTGGACTCGATTCGTTCCGATCTGAACGACGCGACCCAGTACTTTAAGAAGGCCAGGTCGGAAAGTCAGGTAGCCTCCAAGGAACTGGGTCCACTTATCAAGACACGCGATGATGCCGTCAAAGTGGATGCCGCGAAGCATGCGCCTGACTTGTGGAATCGGGCTGAAGATAATTTTACAAAAGCGATGATAGAGCTCGAGCGCGGCTCGAGCGAACCCGCCAAACAGCGCGCTCAGGAAGCCGACAAATATTATCGTGATGCCGAACTAGCATCGATTAAGGCCACTTACTTAAACGCTACACGTCAGCTAATCGCCAAAGCCGAAAAAGAAAAGGTCGAGAAGTACGCTCCTAGAACCTTACAGAAGTCAAAGAACCTGCTGCAAAAGGCCGAGCAGGCGCTGATTCAGAATCGCTATGACACAGACTTGCCCCGCAGCTTGGCGCAACAGGCGGAATACGAAGCCAAGCATGCCATGTTCCTGGCTGGAACCATCCGCGAGGCACGGGCACAGAAACTGACCCATGAACAACTGATACTCGAGTGGGAACGACCGCTTGTACAGATCGCGGCAGCTGCCGACATGAAGGCCGAGTTCGACAAAGGTTACCAGAAACCGACAGACAAGGTCGTGCTTTATATAGACGATCAGCAGGTGCAAGCCCAACGCCTGGGACAGGACGTAAATGACCTGCAGGGGGAAATTACGCATCTGCATGGGCAGGTCGCGCAGATGCGCCGTCAACTCGGTGGCGTAGCCGAGGAGCGCGTCGTGCTATCAGAGCAACTCGAGTCGCAGATGCGCGCGCGTCAACAGGTAGAAAAGGTCGAACGTCTGTTCACACGCAATGAGGCGCGTGTGTTGCGCGAATCAAGCGATGTTATTATTCGCCTCGTCGGTCTGAGTTTTGATGTTGGTCAGGCCAATATCGATCCGAAGAACTTTCAGTTACTGACCAAAGTGCAGAACGCGATCCGGACATTCCCCAATAGCAAGCTTGTGGTAGAAGGGCACACGGATTCCTACGGCAGTGACACGGCGAACTACGCGCTCTCGCAACGACGTGCGGAGGCGGTGAAGGCATACATCGTGGCGAACATGCACATCGATTCGACAATGGTGTCGGCAGTCGGATATGGCGAGACCAGACCAATAGCCAATAACGAGACGACAGAAGGGCGCGCCAAGAATCGACGAATCGACCTTGTCATACGCGGTCAGTAGCGATCAGCTTTGGCATCTCTGGGAGCACGACCTTCGACTGCGTGGCGTAGTTGTCTAAATAATCGTACCAATTGTTTCATCTGGTAGTTGGCGTTGAGCCCGCTGGGATTCGGCAGCACCCAGAGCCTGGCACCGTCAAGCGTCTGCTCTTGCCTTCCCGGTGCTGCATGAGGGCGGGCAAAAGCGACGCGATACGCCCCTACACCAAGCACGGCGACTACGCGTGGGCGATAGCGTCGTACCTTCGCCGACAGGCGCCGTCCGCCGACAACAAATTGTTCGGCCGTCAGCTCGGCCGCGGCGGCAGTGGCCTGGGCAACCAGGTTGGTGATGCCATAACCCTTTTTCAACAACTCACGTTCCTCCCACGGCGACACCAGCCGCTCGGTGAACCCAGCCGCATGCAGCACCGGCCAAAAGCGGTTTCCCGGGCGCGCGAAATGGTGGCGCATGGCAGCAGAGTAAAGGCTGGGATTGATGCCGACGAACAGCACCTTGAGCCGTGGCGCGATAATGTCGCGAATGGTCTTCCCCCTGGCCGCGAGTAACTGCTCGCGCGTGGGTCTGTGCGGCTTCACCGTATGCCTGCTACAGGCCGCGTACACTGTCCGTGTTGTCGGCAGAGGTGGTGCTCTTCCAAACGGATCCTTCAAAAATGCCCGCGTCTATCTTGCAACGACCCACATGGCGCATCAGCTGAGGAAAAAACGCCAAGAAATGTCCTTCAAAGCGTGAGTAGTTCGCTTCCAATTCGCTGACGCCACCGGCAAGCGTGTTACTGCGACGCAAGCGGCGCGATATACCGTCCAGCGCCGCGCCCACGCGCCACAACTCGCGATAGCTACCCAACCAGTCGTCACGCACCATGCGCGGTACGATAGTTCGCAGCCGCTGTGGAAAATCATCATGATGTCGCAAGAGTATCGCATACACCTCGTGCGTAAACTCATCGAGTGACATCACGGCATAGCGCGACCAGTGGCGGGCAAGAAAATGATCGTAAAACACATCCACCATGATGCCAGCAAAGCGCCGGCGCTCCTGGCTCACCAGTTGCCGGCTGCCTACGACCACCTCATGGTCATCTGTAAAGCGATCGATCTTACGATGCAGCGAAATCCCCTCACACACCCGCGTGTCATACCTATCGCCGATAGCACCTTTGACGAAGTCACCCAACAAGCCACCAATGAGCGCCTGTTCCGTGCGGCCGGAAAGAAATAGGTGAGCAAGATAGTTCATAGCCCGCAGTGTAGCAAAACCGCGGCCGGCACCTGCAGCAGTTGTTGAGGCACACCTCGGAACATCGCCTCAAGCTGAGGTGGGTGGGCTAACTACAGGCCGAAGCGTGAAATGTGGATGCCATTTACGCTGATCACTCTCCAAGCGAGGGGTTCCTTGCTAAGGTTGATGGTAACCAACGCCGGCACGCCGGGCTGACCGATGACATAGTGCGTATCGTTTTGTACCTGAACCAGTACTTGCAGTGCGACTTGAGCTGCAGCCCTGTCGCCGGTGATCTCGACCGTTACGTCGCCTAGCCTTACGTCAATGTGCTGAAAGCGTTCGAAGGCCACTCCGAGCACTTTGTGCACAGCCAAGTAATTCAAACCCTTCTCATCTAGATAACGTCGCGACACATGTGACATAGCGCTCGCTATGCTCTTCGCTTCTATTGCCGCCGCACCTTCGCGCAGCACGGTGCGGATTGCGCGCTGCGAGGAATCCCAGAAGAACCAGGCCAGCGCCACGAGGCTAATGAAACCAGTAATAACGATGTAGCGGGTCGCGACCCTCATGAATAATCACCTCTTGGCATACCCTCCGGCCCGCGGGTCGCCTCGTGCCACCTGCGGATTTGAAGTCGCCTGCATTATTGAACGGTTAACGCGGTGCGGCAATGCGCCGGTGGCCGCGGCCGAAGCCGACAACGTGCGAGGGTTTGCTGGGTCGCAAGTGCTCAGTTTAGGGCTTGCAAAGGCAAGACCAGTCTGAAAAGCTTCACCGGTGCTGGGCGTGACGCACGTTAGTTGTCCCTATTGCGGAGAGGGATTCGACACGACCGTGGATATTTCTGCCGGCTCCCAGGAGTACGTTGAGGACTGCCAGATATGTTGCCGGCCGATCGCGTTTCGCATGACCGTGGATCATGATGGAAATTTACTGAGCGTCGAGACCTATCGTGACGATGACTGACGAGGTATCAGCTGCTCGCGCCTTACACACAGATGATGACGACAAGGTAGCATCGATCCACAATCGACACTGATTGGACAACGCAACAAAACATTGCTTACGCGACCGGACGCACCGGTACAGCTGTGACGTAACCGATGTGATCGGACGAAACACACAGCGCCAATATAACTTGCACGGTCTCATCACCGGTGTGCTGGTGTCGCTGTATTGGCCGGCGGCGGCAACGGCTGCTTGTGACGCAGTGGGTGTACAGGTGCAAGTATTGGGCACAGCCGGTGCACAAACGCAGGAACGACAGCCATCGGGTAGTTACTTGATCTGGCTCAATGGCAAGGCGCGGGCACTGGTAAACGCCGGTGCCGATAGCGCCAACAGTTTCACGGCAAGTGGCGCCCATGTCTCTGACCTAGATGTTATCCTGTTTACCCAGCTGGATGTCGCCAACACGGGAGATTTTCCATGGCTGATTCAGTTGTCCTTGCCTGAAAAGCGCTCGCGCCCGCTTCCTATCTATGGCCCAGACCGTGGCAAGCTTATGCCCTCCACCGTTACCTTTGTGCGGACGTTATTTGACAGCAAGCGCGGCGTTTATCGCTACCTCGGCGATCTGCTCGACCCGTTGGGTAAACGAACCTATAAGCTGCAACCGCAGGATATTACGCAAAAGCAACGGCTCGGCTCAGTGGTGTACAGCAATAATCGATTGCTACTTACGACATCGACATTGACCCGCGAGCCACTCCCGGCACTCGCCTGGCGTATAGAGGCAGGCGAAAAGAGTATGGTGTTCAGCGGTAATCGCACCGAGGATTTGACGAATCTCGGCCAGCTCACGCGTAAGGCCGATCTACTGATTATCACTGGCAGCGTCGACGATGTTGCCGCGTTGCCGACGCAGGCTCTCGCGGCGCCTGCATTGGCCAAACTGGCTAATGACTTCGGCGTGCGCCAACTGGCGTTTACCGATCAGCAGCCCCCGCCACTTGACAGTGCATCGGACAAACAAACGTCGCTAGACACGTACTACCGCGGCCGCATCAGCTTTCTAGCGCCGATGGATTGCATTAGCCCTTAGTTGACTGCAGCTCATGAATTGGCGCGCTCAGCGCACGCCAACGACACTCGAGCCATTAACAAGCGCTCGCTCCCGGACGACGCCGGCGTGTTAGCCGACGGGCGAGCCCTTGCGCACCGCCCGCAAGAACGCGTCCTTTTCCTCGCTGCTGGAGAGCTCGCTCGCCAGTAAACGGTAGAGTTCCTCGCGTTCTGAGGTTCTCTGTGCTGCTCTGCGCACCAACACTTTGGCAAGCGGGCCGAGATGGATGGCGAGGCACTGCTCAATCGCCTTGAGTACGACCGGATCCCATGACGGCGGAATGGTGGGCCCGCTATCTCTTTCCGCGACTGCGCTGGGCTTGGGTGGTGGCGGGCTGGCGGCCGATCTGAGGCCGCCGCCGGTCGGAGCGCGTCCAAGAAAGCTCTTGCGCTCGGCTGCATCTGGAATCATCGCAGCCAGCGCATCATACAATTCACCGGCGTTCGATGCCTGCCGCGCTGCGCGTCCCACAAGTACCTTCGCTAGCGGACCTACGTAAGGCGCGAGCTCGCGCTCCGCCCCTTGCAACAAGGAGGTATCCCAGGTGAGCGCGAGCAACTCGTCCTCCGCCTGCTCATCCACCCGCTGTGTTAGCGCCTTGGCCGTCGCGTAAGTCGCTTCTTGCTGATCCGGCAGTCGCACTTCGTAGACGGTGTGTTCCTTGTCATGCTTGTCTTTGCGCACTCCCGTGTATTGAAACAGCTGCGAGTATTCCTGCGAGAGACAGGCGATGACATCATAGAATGAACGCGACACCAGGATCTGCCTGGGTTCGGCAAAACTCATCACCCGCTGCGCATTGTTGATGCCGTCACCGAGTGGGTTCTGCTGCCCACTGAGGCTCTTCACGACCTTGACCGGACCGAGATTGATGCCGATACGCACCGCATAAGGGGTACCGGCCGCCTCCATACTGTTCAAGCGATCACGCAGGTTGAGTGCGACAAATAACGCCTCTTCCGGATCACCCAGAAAGCACAGCGCCATGCCATCCCCGGTATCGACGAAGAGACGCTCGCTCTCAGGGACCGTCGCAATCGCCTCGCTAACCAGGTCCTGCAAGTGTTGCTTCATATCGATCTGCTGGGTGACAGCCTTTGCCGTGTACCCCACGATATCGAGAAACACCACGCTACATAACCAAGTTCTGCTCTGTCGCTCCATGAAGGGGGTATGAACGCCTGGGTTAGTCCTCGAGCAATTTCATCGCTTTCTCCAGGCTCCGACGCATGCGATTGAAAGACGCCGCGAGTACGCTGATCTCGTCCTTACCGCGCTCTGAAAATTCGGGTGCCTCCATGTTGCCTTTGCTCACCTCGTCGGCGATACGCGACATCTTGGTAACCGGTGCGATGACGATCGCCCGTAGCATCAAGTTGAGTATGACAATGATGGCGATAAACACGCCGATCAGCGATCCCATGAAGGTGCGAAAAGCGTCCTGCGCCTTCTGTAGCGGCACGGTCATCGGCACCGACACGATACGCGCGCCGACGATCTCGTTCATCTTCCAGCCGAAACCGTTGGCCGTACCGTATTTCTTCAGCAGCGTCTTCGGGGCGGCCTCTATAGTGCTATGACACGACAAACAACCCGGATGCTTGATTTGCATTGGTCGCGCGAGATAGAGCGATTGGCCAGTAGGCGTGTCGCGCACGCCAATGATCTCCTGGTGTTCAGGGTTGTTGCGAAACTCCTGCACGATATCGTTCTCCCAGTCTACTGCACGGTTCCGCGGATTCGATGGATTGAGGGTCGCTTCCTTGTAGGTATATTCGGGGTGTTTCTCGCGCAGCTTGGAAAAGCTCTGCGTGGCGGCATAAGCAGGTACGCTTTGCGGCAGAAATTCCTTGGTCATCTGCAATGCCAGCAACGGGCGTATTTCGCTCACGGTATAGCTGCGAACCGCAAGCGCGGCCTCCATCATTAGGCCGGCGCGTTCGATGACCTCCTTGCGCGCATTTTCCTGCAGAATATTCCAGGACAACCCGCCGGTAACCCCCAACCCGACAGCGAACACAAGAATCAAAACGAGGTTGAATTTGAGTGTTAGTTTCATTGCCCCTCTCCTCTTGACTTCACACCTCTTGTCTCAAGCAACCGACGGTGGGCGGCCGCCAACGCAATCAACCACATGCCCCCAGCTCGCCATGTGCTTTGGTGAACCCGATAAGACTGAAGGTTACCGTTCTTGCGCCGGTATCCGGGTAGGTGGGCCAGAAACGCAGCGTCAACGTGACCCGCAAGCCCTTCTTGAACTGCTCGATGATCTCGGCGATTTGCTTGTCAAAAACCACGGTCTGTTCAAGTTTGAGTCTATCCATCTTGATAAACTCATGCTTATCGACCGCAAGACCAACGTCCCCTTTGCTCGCATCAATATTGGATTTGGTAGCCACCAGCAATACCTGGTCATCGATACGCAACATGATCTGGGTGTCCTGGTAGCCGTCGTTGATGACCTTCTTGTCCGATTCCAACATGCACCGCGTTTCGTCCTTGACAGGGTCCAAGATGTACTTTGCGGTCCAGTCGGCGTTGGCTACGCCACTGAGCAACAAGGCAGCAACTGCCGGTAAGCCGATGTGGATCGTGATTCGCATAGCGCCAGCCACCCGATAGCTTTGCGTTGTTGTGCGCCGCCGCAAACATGGCCGGAAAGGCGCACGCGCTGGGGCGGGTTGGTTTCGGTTATGGTAAATACTAACGATACTGCAAGGGAAGGTAGCTGACTACCTTCTGGAGGCAGTGGCGCAAGCTAGTGCCCTTTAGCTTTTTCTATTGCCCGGCGAAACGCTCGTTTCTGTTTCTCGTTGGGTAACTCCTCGGACAGGATACGGCAGAACTCCTCGAGATCCGCCGTGCTACGTGCCGCTTTTTTTACCAAGATCTTGGCCATTGGCCCTAAATAGGAAGCCAGGCTTTTCTCGGCGCGGCGCAAGACATCATCATCTAATTGAGCCGGTGGCGGTGCCGTTACGGGTGCCGCTTCTTTTGAACGAATGATCTGGGTGCGTTGCAGAAACGCTGTTTTGTCCTGCTGCGACGGGATGAACTGCGCCAACAGCTCGGTCAACTCGTCGACATTGGAGGTTTTTTGCGCCGCCTTTCGCACCAGTGCCTTCGATAACGGCCCGATGTGGCGCTCGAGATTGACCTCCACGGTTTTCAATACCTCAGGTTTCCAAGTTGTACCCGTATCCGCCATCTGTTCAAGTTTCTGTGTAGGCTCATAGTCCACTGTCACGGGCGTGTCTTGCCCGGGAGCACTTCTGTCGCCCACGCCGAGCGCCTCGAGCACCTGTTGCACGGACTGCGGGCGGTCCTTGGCATTCGGTTCCAACATCCACTTAATGGCGCGCAGCAGTGACTCGCCGTAGTTGCGGTTGATCAGTTTCGTGAGGTCACCAATTGGATCGGTCTCACCATCCTGGATAGCCGCCACCCGCTCGGTTGAGGCTACTGGCGCGATGCCCGTCAGGCAGTGATACATGGTGGCACCGATACCGTAGAGATCGGTCCATGGCCCCTGCTTGCCGCGGGAAAAGTACTGCTCAAATGGGGCGTATCCCGGCGTAACCATCCCCGTCATCGCTCGACTTTGCTCGCCCAGAGCCAGGCGCGCGGCACCAAAATCGAGCAACACCGGTGAACCATCTTCGCGTATGTAAATGTTCGCTGGTTTGATATCACGATGCAAAAACTTCTGCTCATGTACCGAGCGCAGACTGCGTAGTATCGGTACCATGACCGCGAGCGTTTCCTTCTCGCCGAGGGTGCCAGTCCGTTTCAGGCGCTTGCCGAGCGGCTCGCCGTCCTCATAATCCATAATGAAGTAGGCGGTGCCATGGGCTTCCAGGTACCGCAATACCCGCACAATGTGCGGTTCGCGGAACTTGGCCAAGGTGCGTGCCTCATCGAGAAAACGTTTAAGCCCGTACTCATAGTTCTCGACGTCGTTCTCAGACTTCGGCGTGACCGTGGTGCCATCCGGCGTCCGGATCGCAAGACCAGTGGGAAGGTACTCCTTCATCGCCACTTCCCGTTGCAGCGTGTGGTCATAGGCCTTGTAGGTCACGCCGAATCCTCCCACGCCGAGGACATGGTTCACTTCATAGGACTCAATGCGGGTACCAGCGGGGAGCGCGTGGTGATAGGTCATGCTCATTGTGTAGGCGTTGCCAGTGTCCCTCGCCGCTTCTTTGGGCTGCTGCGGGCCATCGCCACCTGTGTACGGCTTGGCTCCAGGCGGGCGGCCTATAGCAGCAATTCTAGCAGTCCAAGGGATCAAGGAAACCGGTCGTCAGCGCCGGCTGGGCGATACTTGAGAGACGGCGCTTCAGCGCTGGTGCCGGGGGCATGGGGAGCAGCCTGAAACCGATCAGGCGGTACGTTGAAAAAGCAGTTCCCAGACGGGGTGGCCGAGGCGTTGCCCACGGCGCTCGAAACGTGTACGAGGCCGCTTTTCCGCACGCAGGGCTTCGCTGCCATCGGCAACGATGCGGGTCAGCCCGGGCACCTGCGCCGCATGCATGAGTATCTGTTCCGCGTACGCCTGCCAATCGGTGGCGATGTGCAGGCGACCCCCGAGCCGCAATCGCTCTCTCAGTTGATCAAGGAACACCTGCTGCAACAGCCGGCGCTTGTGGTGGCGTTTTTTTGGCCACGGATCGGGGAACAACAGGTACACCGCAGCGAGCGAGCTCACCGGGATTCGCTGTGCCACGACCAGGGCAGCGTCTGCACAAATAGCGCGGACGTTTGTGATCCGCTGTCGCTTGAGCTTCAACAACAAACTGCCGATCCCCGGGCGGTAAACGTCGATGCCGAGATAGTTTGTGTCGGGGTAGCGCTGCGCCAAATCACACAACATCTCGCCGTCGCCGAAACCGATCTCCATCTCCACCGGCCCGCCGCGCTCGAAGACTGTTGCGAAATCTAGCACGGCAGGCTCGTCAGCGATGCCGTACTCCTGCCATAACTGCGCAAGCGCGCGCTGCTGCGCCCGCGTCATGCGTCCCTCGCGACGTACGTAACTGCGGATGGTACGCAAAGGCTTTACTTGACCAGACACGGATCACCAGGTGAGGGTGTC
>QKEI01000146.1 GCA_003251795.1 Candidatus Muproteobacteria bacterium | reverse complement strand
GAAGGTCGCGTCTCGCGGAGGACCGGAGATGAAAATCCCTGTGATACGTATCGTCGTCGTTGGCATTCAGCTGTTGCTGGCCTGTTCCTTGCCCGCCTGTTCGGATTCTGAGGACCAGCGAACCAGTTCCAAGTCGAGCGCGGCTTGGGAGGCGGCGCGCATGGCGAACATGGCACCTAAGCGCTCCGTTAGCACGTCGGAAGCGCTGCTCGTTGCCGCCGGTCGAGGAGATACGGAGACCGTAAAGCTATTGCTGGAGGCCGGCGTCAAAACCGATGTCAAGGCACCCGACGGCGCTACCGCCCTGATGCGTGCTGCTCGCGCTGGACACACCGAGATTGTAATCTTGTTGCTCGACGCAAAGGCCGAGATCAATGCGGTGGACGAAGAGGGCACCACGGCGCTGATGGGTGCCGCAGCAGCTGGGCACATGGATGTCGTCAAGGCGCTTCTCAATGCGGGTGCCGATAAGTCCGTGCGATCCAAGGAAGGCATGACCGCGTACAGGTTGTCGCAAAATCATGGCCACATGCCCATTGCACAACTGTTGGCCCCGCCGCCTCCTCCAGCGACTCCCGCGCCTACGCAGGAGACACCGGTAGCACAACTGCAACGCCTACTTGCGGCGCTCGGTTACGACCCTGGTATTGCCGATGGAATCTGGGGTCCCCAGACTGCAGCGGCGCTGCACGCCTATCAGCAAGATGCCGGTTTGCCGGTTAGTGATGTCGTTAGCGATGAGCTCATCGCCCATGTACAGAACGCGTTGAAAGAGCGACGCACCAGCAAGCGATGAACAACACCCGGCGGCTAGGCTTGATTCTGTGGCCACCCGCCCCGATCTAGTTGGACTACGGTCGTTTGTCGTGACGCGTTATTGTTTCTCCATCAATGTCACAAGCGCTATGTGCCGCAACATGGTGCATCGAGTTCAGAATTGGTAGATTACCTTGTCGTCTGCCGCAGCGCGAGCAGGGCAGGCTGACCGACCCAGGTTAGACGGCAATGGAAAGAAAAACACAACTCAACGTCTGGTACATTATTTTCGCATTGCTCGTTATCGTACTGTTCCAGAACTGGTGGGTAGCGAGTCGTCAGGTCGAGGTCATTCCTTATAGTCAGTTCGAGGAACTCCTCAAGAACAACGAGATCGAAGAAGTCCGCATCCGTCAGGACACGCTCGAGGGCAAGCTCAAGAAGCCGATTGATGGTCGTGAGCGCTTCGTTACGACGCGCGTTGATCCGCAACTTGCCGAGCGTCTCAGCAAATACGATGTGAAGTTCACCGGTGTCGTAGAAAGTACGTTTCTGCGCGACCTCCTGTCATGGGTAGTGCCTGTGTTGTTCTTCTTCGGGCTGTGGATGTTCTTGTTTCGGCGGTTGGCAGAAAAGCAGGGACTCGGTGGACTCATGAGCGTCGGTAAAAGCCGGGCCAAGGTCTATGTAGAGAAGGACACCAAGGTGACATTTGTTGACGTTGCCGGTGTTGATGAGGCCAAGGAAGAGCTTCAAGAAATCGTCAACTTTCTCAAGGATCCGAAGTCGTACGGTCGTTTGGGTGCACGCATACCCAAGGGAGTGTTGCTAATCGGCCCTCCCGGAACTGGCAAGACCTTGTTGGCACGGGCGGTCGCGGGCGAGGCGAGCGTTCCCTTTTTCTCCATTAGTGGTTCTGAATTCGTGGAGATGTTTGTCGGTGTCGGCGCGGCGCGCGTACGCGATCTTTTCGAGCAAGCACGTAAAGCTGCCCCCGCTATCATCTTTATCGACGAGCTGGACGCACTAGGCCGCGCCCGTGCCATCGGGCCTATGTCCGGCGGTCACGATGAAAAAGAACAGACGCTGAACCAGCTGCTCACTGAGCTCGACGGTTTTGATCCTCAGACCGGTGTCGTGCTGCTCGCTGCTACCAACCGCCCGGAAATCCTCGACCCCGCTTTGTTGCGTGCAGGGCGATTCGACCGTCAGGTACTGGTCGATCGACCGGACAAGGCCGGGCGTATCGCGATCCTTAAGGTGCACCTGAAGAAGGTGCAGCTTGCCGACGATGTCGATCCTCAGAAGATTGCTGCTTTGACGCCGGGGTTCTCCGGTGCCGATCTTGCTAATCTTGTGAACGAAGCGGCGCTGCTAGCCACTCGACGTGGTGCCAGCGCCGTCAGCGGCGATGATTTTACCACCGCGATCGAGCGCATTGTCGCGGGTTTGGAGAAGAAGAATCGTTTACTCAATCCACATGAACGCAAGGTGGTGGCGTACCATGAGATGGGGCACGCGCTAGTGGCGATGTCGCTGCCGGGTACCGATCCGGTGCACAAAATCTCTATTATTCCCCGTGGTGTCGGCGCTCTCGGCTATACTATCCAGCGCCCGACCGAAGACCGCTACCTGATGACGCGCGAGGAGCTTGAAAACAAGATGGCCGTATTGCTCGGTGGACGCGCGGCCGAGCTGCTGGTGTTCGAAGAAATTTCCACCGGCGCCGCCGATGATCTGGATAAGGTTACCGACATCGCGCGTAACATGGTGACGCGCTTCGGCATGTCAGAAAAACTTGGACAAATGACCTATGAGGAGCAACGCCCCAGTTTTCTTGGTCAGCCATTGGGCGGCATGGCGCAGCGAAACTACAGCGAAGAGACGGCGCGCGAGATCGATTGCGCGGTGCGCGAGTTGACGGACAAGGCACGCGAGAAAGCACTGCAGATCTTGCGAACTTATCGTGAGCAGCTCGAGCGCGGCGCTAAGTTGTTACTGGAGAAGGAGACGCTGCGCGAGGATGAGCTTGCGCAGTTTATTCCGGTGCGTAAACAGCCAAAAGCAATCGCCTGAGCGCGTGCGCGTAGAATAGTGATAACCACAGCACCCGACGGGATCTTCCGATGAGCGAGATACATGGTGAGCTGCGTGATGCGGTGCGCGACCTGTGCCAGCGATTTCCGGATGAATACTGGCGCAAGACAGACCGTGAGCGCCGCTATCCGGAAGAGTTCGTCAAAGCGCTGACGGAAGCAGGATGGTTAGCCGCGCTGATTCCAGAGCAGTATGGCGGATCGGGACTCGGTGTTACTGAGGCATCCATCGTCCTCGAGGAGGTTAACCGGTGTGGTGGCAATGCTGGGGCATGTCACGCGCAGATGTATATTATGGGTACGTTGCTGCGCCACGGCTCAGAAGCCCAAAAAGACCACTATCTGCCACGTATCGCCAGTGGCGAGTTGCGCTTACAAGCTTTCGGCGTAACCGAGCCGACCACCGGATCCGATACCACTAAGCTCAAGACTACCGCGGTGCGTCGCGGCGATCGTTACATAATCAACGGCCAGAAAGTCTTCACTTCGCGCGCCATGCAGTCTGACATCATGTTGTTGCTGGCACGTACGACGCCCATGGATCAGGTCAAGAAGAAATCCGATGGCCTATCGGTGTTTCTGGTCGACCTGCACAATGCCAAAGGGCTCACTATCACTCCGATTGAGACCATGATGAATCACTCGACCAATCAGCTGTTTCTCGACGATCTGGAGGTGCCGGCGGAGAATCTCATTGGCGAGGAGGGCAGAGGCTTCCGTTATATTCTCGATGGCATGAATGCCGAACGCATTTTGATCGCTGCCGAATGCGTGGGTGATGGCTATTGGTTCATCGATCGGGCGACATCCTACGCCAAGGAACGGGTGATCTTCGATCGACCTATCGGCCAAAATCAAGGTATTCAGTTTCCGATCGCCCGTGCCTACGTCAACATCGAGGCGGCCAATCTCATGCGTTTTCGGGCGGCCGAGCTGTTCGACGCCAGACAACCTTGCGGCGCCGAGGCGAACATGGCCAAGTTACTGGGGGCGGATGCATCCTGGGAGGCCGCTAACGCGGCATTGCAAACGCATGGTGGTTACGGCTTCGCCGCCGAGTATGATATCGAGCGCAAGTTCCGGGAAACGCGGTTGTATCAGGTGGCACCGATCTCGACGAATCTGATTCTTTCCTACGTCGCCGAGCACGTGCTCGGACTGCCGCGTTCCTACTAACGTTTGCGCCCGCGCATGCCGAACACCGATGTGAGTGGGTCTAGGCCCAAGAGGTAGCGTCTCACCCAATCAAGCGCCACCTGTGAGGTCAAAAGCTTCACCCATTCTCGATTACCCCACAACCGATATACCCGTGAGCGCACACCGTCGTCGAGTCCGTCCGCTGCTAGAGCGATCGCAACTGTACCGACCGGTTTTTCTGCGGTGCCACCATCGGGGCCAGCAATGCCGGTCGTGGCGATGCCGAGGTCGGCACCCGTGGCACGGCGCGCGCCAAGCGCCATCTCACGCGCCGTTTCTTCACTAACAGCACCATGCGTCGTCAGTGTGCGCTCCTGAACGCCGAGCAGACGTTGCTTGAGCTCGTTGCTGTAGGCGATCACGCCACCGACAAAGTAGTCGCTGCTACCGGGGACGTTGGTGATGCGATTACCGACCAAACCACCGCTACAGGACTCGGCGACTGTCAGCGTGCGTCGGTGCTCGCGCAGCAGTTTACCAACGACCTCTTCCATCGTGGTTTCGCCTTCGGCGATTACCGCCGCGCCCAAGCGCTCGCGCACGATCTGCGCCAGCCCATCAAGTCGGTGTTCGGCGTCTGTGCGCGTGTCGGTCACAGTCACACGCACCGACACTTGTGGGAAGCTCGCGCGAAAAGAAAGCCTGCCCTTGCTCGGATCGATAGCACCTTCTAGCGCCTCATCCAGCGCCGACTCGCTCATGCCGAAAGTTTGAAAGGTACGGGACAGCGTGCAGCGATCCTCCGGGGCCTGCTGCAGCAACCAGGGGATCACCTGATCCTCCAACATCGCCTTCATCTCCCGCGGCACACCGGGCAGCACAACCGCAACAGGACGCCGCTCGTTCATTGGTACAACCAGACGGTAACCGGCGGCGGTGCCAAGCTTGTTCGGCACAATCTCGGCGCCGATGGGGAACAGCGCTTGCTTGAGATTGTTCTCCGGCATAGGGCGACCGACTTTCTGGAAATGTTGACGGATGCGCTCCGCCTCAGACTGATCGAGTTTGAGCTGCGTCCCGGCCACACGTGCAACGCTCTCGCTCGTCAGATCATCCGCTGTTGGTCCGAGACCACCGGTTGAAATGACCACGTCGGCATGAGCAAGCGAGTGCTGCCAGGCCCAAACGATTCGGTCAGGGTAGTCACCGACCGTGATTACCGAGCAGACCTCGATGCCGATAGCGCCCAGTCGTTCGGCGATAAACGTGGCATTAGTGTCAACGGTGCGACCGGTTACCAGCTCGTCGCCGGTAGAAATAATGGCGGCTACAGGTTTCGCTAGGTTGTGGTCGTTCATCTCGGTTCTGACTGACTACTTGACCGCTGACACGCCGGTCAATTCCTGAACACTGACAATGAAACACCGGTTCACCACGGTCACGCGCCGCGTGCCGATTAGCGGGATAAAGCGGGGCGCTACGTTCAGATAGTCGAGCAAACGCGCTTTTTCCTCGGGCATCAGATAGCGAATCCATCCCTGCACGGGACTACCCCGCCTCAGTACTAGCCGCACCTGTTGTTCGCGCGCTAGCGTATCCTCGATGCCCTCGACGCGCTCATGCCCGCTCGCCAGCTGTACGTGAACTATGGAAGACTTGCTGAGCAGCGTTTCATAGCGGCCCGCCAGCGGCACGAATTCTTCTGCATCATCGTTGAGACGGTCAAGCAGGCGCCCGGGTCGGCCGTCGGGACCGACGGCCGGTACGTAGAAACCCCCTTCCACAACTTGTGAATCCGCTAATAACACGCGCACCGGTACCATACGCTGCGGGATGCGCAGAGTATCCATGTGTGAAGCAATCTCGTTCGTCATCAAGACGCCGGCAGTCTAGCATGTGGGGTGAGGGGGTTGAACGAGTCGGTAGCGAGCGCCTCGGCACTGGCGTGCGCCCGGTTGTCACAAGCCGTTTTGCAACGTTTGTTTCAACAAAGCCTGCATCGTTGCACAGCACTCCGGCGCCTGCCAGGACAGATTACCCAGGGATTTGCCGGTGACGACGATTTTGGGTGCTGAGCCATGCTGCGGGCAGCGCACCTGACCGGCGCGCCTCTTGACTGATTTGTGAATCGTCTTCAGCAGAGTCTTGCCGACGATATGTTTGAGTTTGCTGGGATCGACGGTCATGCCGTTAATCTCGAACAGGATTTCAAAGGTGCCGTTCCCACACGCGCTGTCGCTGGTAGGTTCCCCAGTTTCGGCCGCCGGCACGGCGTTCCTCGTGGGCGTAACCGCGGGGCGTGGACTGGCGTCGGTGCTAGGTGACTTCTGTTGTTGCGGTCCTAGAAATCCCCACCAGGTCGCTAATCGCGGAAGCATATGTCTCCACAGCCGTGCCCCGAGATAGGTCACGGCGATCGCTACGAACAGCGACATCAGGTCAGAAATCACGTGCATGAGCGCATGGCCCCATGGGCCCCTGTTAGGCGCGGGCCTGCATGGCCCCGCCTTCACGGGAAAAATGGGGCATATTCCATGCCAAACCGACTCATATTAAATAGTGTGCAAATTCTGTGACTTAAGTGACGACTTGGCGGGACGCTCGACTATGAAACGCGCGGAAATTGGCGCTGGTTGGTGCCGGCACGGACAGGCGCGGCTCACACGCCGAGGAGTGGCGTAGAGGGATAGCAATTGGCGTAGAGCGCCATGTAGGAACCCGCTTGCTTTGTCGATAATCCCGGCCTGCGAGGATGACCGTGCCGGATAACGTTGCTGACAGTAACCAGTGGCAGTGGGCCTATGCCGAGATTCTGGCCGCCTACCTGCAGCGTGAGTTTCCAGTTTTCCGCAAGTCCAGTGAGGGCGAGTTGTTGGCACTTGCCCTTGATATGGTGATGGAAGGATTCCTGCCCCCGGAAAGGGAGATCCGGACGTGGATCAACGCGCTGCAACAGGCGGACCGGGAATTGCTGACTGAAAGAATCACGCGGGCTCTCAAGGAACGTCGGCGCCGTCCGCAACCCAATTAGGTGGCAGTACAGACGGGAACCGCGCCGGCCGCTCATCTGCTGAATGGGGGCGATTATCTGAAGCCACTGTCGCATCCCCTTGGGCTATGCAATATTTCTTAAAAGACCTGCCATAACCCACGGAGGGGTACGTGTCATGGAGGATTTGAGACTGGGGGTCATACCCCACAACCGCTTAGGAAACGCGCGCAGGCCCTCAGAACTGTCCTCATCCATCTGTGTATCTGTAAGGGCTTATCCCACAAACCCTGAGCCGCTTAATTAGGCACGCCAGCGCAACTCGGGACTGTCGTGGGCATTTACGACAAAACCTGTCCTCAATGTATGGCGAGCAGCACGGCCGCCACCATGCGCTGCACGTGTGGTTACTTGTTCGATTCCGCTGGTGGAGATGAGCGTTCCATGACTTTGGAGCGTATCGCGCGCGAAGAGAAACTTTTCGAGGAGTACCTTGAGGCGCGTCTCGCTCAGGCCCAAGAAACCGCCCGCGTGGCTGCGCACGCTGCCGAGCTCGATCCGGAGAATCAGCGTAAGGCGATCGAGGCATTGCGTACCAAGCAAGCCGCAGGAAGGGCTGCCGCCGGTCTCGTCAAACAACGACTCAAAGCGGCGCAAGTTGCGCACGCGGCCGGAGCTTCCTTCGCCATGCGCAGCTCACTCATGCCTGATAAGGTATCGAGTGCCAAGCTACCGTCTGTAACGTCGCCTAGCGCAATGACACGACCGACGATGCCAATGAGCGGCACGACTGCGCGCCCCACCGTTGCGCTTCGGCCAAAAGAGCGATGGATGCCGAAACACGACAACAACCGTATGATGCCCCCGCTGCGGAGAAGTGACGCCGCGCCCCACACGCAAACTGACACCTCGAAGTTTGCAGCCGCAGCGGGGAGCACCTTATCCTTGCCGTCAACAACTGTCGGTAGCAACGCCCATCGTCCTGATGACGACAAGCCGCCGATTCCCGTACTGACGATGACGGTGCCGCCGCAGGCGTTGACACCCGCGCCTCTTCGCAACAACGGCGTCAAGGTATTCGAAACGAAAATGGTCTTCGACGGTTCGCCGTGGCGCGACGCTGCCAAGAAGATGGCCGCCAAGGCGGCCCGGCGAGTGGCGAGGGCAACCGCGCGCAGTGCCAAGAAGGCCGTCAAGAGGATCGGCCGTGCAGCGGCGCATGGTGCCAAACAAGCCGGACGCGTAGCGGCTAGCGGCGCCAAGAAGGCCGGACGCGCCGCCGCACGTGGTGCCAACAGAGCGGTCAAACACATGGCAAAAGCGGCCGCACAGAGTGCACGGCAGGCGGCGCACGCGATGCAGCAACGACGTGAGACGGGGAAATTCCGAGCCGCGCGCACGCCACCCAAGCTCAACCTACCGCCAATCGCGACGAGAGCCCTACCCACGCGGCCAACTGCCACGCTGAAGCCCGGTGTTACTGTGAACGCGCGACGTAGCGCTACTACTACGACGCGAGTTAAGCCGGCAACGCCGAGGCCGACCGCGCCCTCGCCTATGGCGAAGCCGCCCGCCCATATGCCTCCGCCACCGGTGAAACCGGCTTCGACTAGCGCGCACCCGGTTGAGGTGAAACAACACCCACAACCAACCAAGACGTTCCGAGCGATACAAGCGGCGAAGATCGAGAAAGCAGTGACCGCCGCGCGTTGGCTGCAGCGCGAGGCTCCGGCGAACGAGATCGAATGCGCCTTGTGTTCCGCGACCTTGTCTGCCAATGCCGATCGTTGCCTGTGCGGTTGGCGCGTGCCGAATCACGAACGTGAGATTCCGGCACTTGAGCTCGCCAAGCCAACTGCCCGCAACGGCAACGAGCTCACGGTGGCGTTCTCTCCGATAGAATGCCCCTTATGTAGTACGACCATTGCTGCGAACGCGACGCGCTGCCGGTGCGGCTGGCGCGTACCGGAAGGGGTAAACGAACTGCCGCCCGTTACCCTGAGTAGCGAGGAGGTTTCCGCGCTTTCCCAGGGCGTGCAACTGGATGAGCCCAGCAAAGCGCGCTAAGGAAGGGTACCGACTAAATTGGATTCAGTCGCAGCCAGGAGTAACGATTACCGCTGCGAACTTTAATCGAAAGCAGCTGCGCATTGCGCAGCACGAGTAGTTGCACTTCCACGCCCGCTTGGCCCGTTGCCCACAGCTTGCGATAGAAGTCCTCCATCGAGGTGACAGGGCGATCATCGATCTTGAGAATCATGTCGTCGATCTGAATCCCGGCATCAGCGGCTGGTCCACCGCCAGCCAGGCGCGTGACGAATAGGTGTCCACGGTGTTCTTCGCTGTAGATGCCAAGCCAGGGTCGCGGCGGCGCCGAGGAGCGTCCGATCTTCAGCATATCAGGTAGTATGGGCTTGAGTATGTCGATCGGTACAAACATGTTGCCTGGAACCGCGCGCTCGCCGCGCATGGCATCGCCGACTATAAGTGAACCGATGCCGAGCAGCTCGCCTTCCGGCCCGATCAGCGCGGCACCGCCGAAATTCTCGTACGGCGGTGCGGTAAATATGGCTTCCTCGAGCAGGTACTCCCAGTAGCCGGCGAACGAGCGCCGCGAGACGACAAGCGCGGGGCGCGCAGCCTCGGCACCCCCGAATCCTGAGACCAGCACTCGCGCCGATTCCTGCAAGGCCCCGGAATCGCCGAGCTTCATCGGTTTGACATCGAGTGGCCGATTCGCGCGCAACAAGCCAAAACCGGAGTTGTGATCATACGCTATGATCTGCACCGGTAAGCTCTTACCGTCAGCGAGTGTAATGTCTGCGTGTGAGGCTTCGAGTATCAGGTAGCCAATGGTAAGGATCAGCCCTTGATCGTCGATCACGACCCCCGAGCCTTCGCGTTCGGTACCAAGAGTCTCGGCCGTACGGGCAGAAGCCGGTACTTGGGTACGCACGCCGACAACAGCGGAAAGCACGTCGCTGATTCTTGACTGGTTGTCGGCGGCTAGGCTCGTTCCGATAGAGGCGAGGAGGACAGGAATAGCGAGGGTGATCGGGACGGCTAAGCTGCGCGTTCGCAACCACAACATGGTCGATCCCCGGATCAGCGCTGCGACCAACCGTTCGCGTAGGGCGACTAACGTGAAGCACCCGGACATAGTGTTATGCTACGCGTTCAGGCGCGTCGCCGACAATGCTTTGGTAAACGATTTTGGTGCAAGCTAAGGATTCCCTGCTGCTGACGAGTGCTGAGGTCCTCGGGCCTGTAGGCCCGCTCGCAGCTCGGCTCGCCGGCTTTCAGCCACGCCGGGGACAGCAGGAAATGGCGGCACGCGTCGAGGCGGCGTTAGCGCACAACGGTATCTTTGTCGGCGAGTCGGGTACCGGTACCGGCAAAACCTTCGCTTATCTGATACCGGCGCTACTGTCGGGCAAGAAATTGTTAATCTCCAGCGGTACCAAGCACCTACAGGAACAGATCTTCGAGCGCGATCTGCCACTGGTTCGGGAATTGCTCGAGATTCCCGTGAGAGCAGCGCTACTGAAGGGTCGCGCCAACTACTTGTGTCTGCACCGCTTGCAACACTGTGACGGCGACCGCGATATTGATGAGCGTTATCTGCAGCGGATTCGTGTGTGGGCCCGTCATACGCGTCGCGGGGACCTGAGTGAGGTCAGTGACGTACCCGAGGATGCCACGATATGGCCGCTGGTGACTTCCACCGCAGAGAACTGTCTCGGCAGCAATTGTGCGCATTACCACGAGTGCTTCGTCAATCGCGCCCGCCGCGAAGCGCTCGAGGCGGATGTGGTGGTCATCAATCATCACCTGTTCTTTGCCGATCTGGCATTGCGCGAAGAAGGTTTCGGTCAGCTGCTGCCGGGAGCGGAAGCCATTATCTTTGATGAGGCGCATCAGTTACCCGAGATCGCCAGCGGCTTTTTTGGCGTGAGCATAGGTAGTCACCAGCTTATCGGTTTGAGTCGCGATTGCATTGCCGAGGATGTGCGCGAACATAGTGAGCTGCCGCAGCTTAAGGAACAAGCGGCGGAGTTAGAAAAGGCCACGGCAGACCTACGCCTGGCGATGGGGGTTGAACCTCGGCGCGGGCCGTGGGCGGCGCTGGCGGAGACAGGCCAAGTCAATGCGGCGGTCGTAGGATTGCGGCAAAAGCTGTCGGCGCTGGTTGCGACGCTGGAACTCGCTGCTGTCCGAGGTCCCGGGCTCGGCAATTGTAGCCGCCGGGCAGGCGAGCTGCTCGATCGATTACTCACGCTGACCGAAACAACGCCGCCCGAGTACCTGTGCTGGTTTGAGACCACCGCACGCGGCTTTGCGCTTCATCTGACTGCGCTGGACATCGCTGCCTCGTTTCAGCAGCACCTTGACGGTGACAAGGCGTGGATTTTCACCTCCGCGACACTCACGGTCAGCAAGCGTTTCGATCACTATTGCGCCCAGTTGGGCCTGGAACATGCTGATACCGCGCAATGGGACAGCCCTTTCGACTATCAAGCACGCACCTTGCTTTATATTCCTGTGGGATTACCGAGCCCGGCCGCAGCCGATTACACGCTTCAGGTTGTGCAAGCGGCGGTGCCGGTACTGCGCGCGAGCCGCGGGCGCGCGTTCTTCTTATTTACCAGTCACCGGGCATTGCGCCAGGCGGCGGAGGCGATCGCCGGTACGCTCGATTATCCCTTGCTGGTGCAAGGCAGTGCACCGCGCACGGAGCTGCTGGAACGATTTCGCGCGGCCGGCGATGCGGTGTTACTCGGCACCGGTAGTTTTTGGGAAGGGGTGGATGTGCGTGGTGAGGCCTTGTCCTGCGTGATCATCGACAAGCTCCCCTTCGCTTCGCCGGACGAGCCCATCTTGCGCGCGCGTTGCCAAGCGCTAGAACAAGCCGGGCGCAATCCGTTCCTCGAATACCAGTTGCCGGCTGCAGTGATCGCGCTAAAACAAGGCGTCGGTCGATTGATTCGTGACGAGCGTGACCGGGGCGTGCTGGTATTGTGCGACCCGCGGCTGTTGGCAAAGGGTTACGGCAAAGCTTTTCTCGGAAGCCTACCGCCAATACCCATGACGCGTGATCTCGGCGACGTCGAACGTTTCTTCTCGGGGTCGAGTGTGAGCGGAACAAACAAAAAGGGCGGCTAAGCCGCCCTTTCAACGATTAAAGGCTCGTTCTTATTGGAATCGGTCGTAGTGTTACACGTCCGCGCGAGCAGGTAAACCCTTTTTTGTGGTCTTACAGCCACGGGTGCACCGTCGCGGGTCCAGCGCTTAACACTTTGCCGCCATTGGTCAGCGGTTGAAGATACCTATATCCACCTCGCGGCGACCACCACCTTGTCGGCGACAAAATTGCAAGCCGAGGCGTCGCATGTTTACGACAGGGTTTGGCACAGAGTTTGCTTGCAATCTCGTGCCTACACTAACCTGCGGGGTCATCGACCAGCATGATCAAAAGAATTGCCAAATCGTTGCTCCCTTACCTTACTGTCGCGTTCTTAACCATCAGCTTGGGCTGTGGACCCGCCTTCGCCGGCACAGATGAGCTGCGCGACTTCGAAGCTGCCTTGAAAGAAAACTTCCCGGGCAGCTACATGTTGTACGCGTCGCTCAGCGGCGATTCACAGCAACGTGTATATAAGGAATACAAAAAGAATTCCGCCGATCTTGGCATCGGCCGCTTTTCTAAGGTGATCGCCAAGATTCTGGAACTGGTGATCGAGGAAGGCGCAGCTAGCCCGATGCATACTGAGGCGGCCAAGCACTCCTAGGTTACGCCTAACACAGTAGGGTACGCCGGAGGACCGCGTGACCTTACGGAAACACCGTCGATCCGGGATAATGATTCCTAGCCTCAGCTATGGCCTAGGATCCTGCCTTGAAGATACTGGCCTTCGATACCTCCACAGAAGCATGCAGCGTCGCCCTCGCCATTGACGGCAGCGTGTACGACGATCTCGTGCTCGGCCAACAGCACTCCTCGCGCATCTTGTTGATGGTCGATGCGTTGCTTGCGGAGGCTGATCTGCGCCTGAATCAGCTTGACGCCGTCGCATTCGGTCGCGGCCCCGGGCTTTTTACCGGACTGCGCATCGGTACCGGGGTTGTGCAAGGGCTCGCGTTTGGTGCCGATTTGCCTGTGGTACCGGTATCATCGTTGGCGGCGCTGGCGCAGCCTCAGGATGCGGCCCAAGTGCTGACCGCTGTAGATGCACGCATGTCGCAGGTTTACTGGGGGGCGTTCACGCGCGAGGCTAACGGCACGCTCGAGTTAATCGGCGAGGAGTCTGTTGCTGCGCCACAGGCGGTACCGTTGCCACCTGTTGGCTGTTGGCGTGGCGTTGGCAGTGGCTGGGACCGGTACGCCGACGTATTAACGAAGAGATTAGGCGCGAGACTGGAATCATGGTTGCCCGAACGCTATCCGCACGCACGTGATGTTGCCACCCTGGCTGCAATCGATTTCCAGCGCGGACAGGCAGTAACGCCCGAACAAGCGCTACCCGTTTACGTGCGTGATCAAGTGGTACGCAAGCCCGGTAGCTCCGAGTGAGCTAGAGGTAATAGAGTGCAAGGTAGACCGCAAGAGAAATCGCGACCCAAATGACCATGCTGCCCGTGGGCCAGCTGCGAGCCAATACACCCTGCGGACCATGGTGGCGAAACAACGCATCCAAGAAGGTCTGCAGACGGTGGCGTACACTGCGGCGCACTGCCGCGTCGGTCGGGCGAATCAGTGCAGTCAGTGCGTGGGTGACGCGCGGGCCTAACCAACGGTAGCTCCAATCGGCGTCCAGGTTGATTGCACGGATTTCAGCCGGGTACCAGCCACGGCGCATCAGCCAGAATACGCCGAGTCCGGCGAACAGCAACAATTGAATCTGCGCGATCACGTGCGTCGAATCGAACGGCGTGAAGGCGAGCGCATGGGGTAGCAGGTCATACAGCACCCATGGGTAGCTGCCGATAAATACACACAGGATTGCCGCCAGGCTCATGGCCATCAGCATGTTGATGGGCGGCTCCCTCGCGCGCACACCGGAGTCGTGGGCGAAGAAAGCAAAGAAGGGAATCTTGATGCCAGCGTGCTCGAGCACACCGGCTGAAGCGAACAGCAGTGCCAACCACACCAACGGGTGCCCTTCCTCGAGGGCGGCTGCCAAGATCAGCGCCTTGCTGACGAAAGCGCTGAACAATGGCACTGCCGAGATCGAGGCGGCGCCGATGATGCACAGCACCGTCGTGATCGGCATGGTCTTGTAAAGACCACCAAGGTCGGAGGCTTTGATGCGCCCGGTGACATGTAGCACTGCGCCCATCGACATGAATAAGAGTCCCTTGAAGATCACGTCATTGAAGGCGTGAGCGACCGCGCCGTTAATGGCGAGCGCGCTGCCCAGACCGATACCGCATACCATGAAACCGAGTTGGTTGATGGTGCTGTAGGCGAGCACGCGGCGCAAATCGTTCTCGATCACGGCGTAAAAAATGGGGAAACATGTCATCACGGCACCGATATAGATCAGTAGTTCGGTGCCCGGAAAGGCGCGCGCTAGGGCGTAGACCGCTACCTTGGTGGTGAAAGTGGCCAGGAACACGGTGCCCGTAGGCGTGGCTTCCGGGTAGGCATCCACCAACCAGCTGTGCAGCAGCGGAAAGGCACACTTGATGCCAAAGGCAAGAAAGATCAGCCAGGAGGCTAACCCACCGAGGCTGAGGTAGCCGAACTCGATAGAGCCAGTCTGGGAGACGTGTACGATAGCGCCTGCCAGCAGCAGCACACCGGAGAGGATCTGGATGATGAGATAGCGCAGACCTGCGGCAATGGCGCGGGGTGTGCGCCGTGCCCATACCAGGAACACCGAGGTAATAGCCAGCAGTTCCCAGAAGACGAAAAGCGTAATGAGGTCGCCAGCGAACACTGCACCGAGCGCGCTGCCGACATAAAGTAGACCCGCCACATGTTCCCCGGTAGCACGCACGTGTAGTGAAAAGACCACGGCGATAAAAGCGGCCAACTGGAACAAGTAGCCAAACAGTAACGCGAGCTTATCCACCTTGTAGAGAATCAGCTGATACTGCATGAGCGAGACGTGCCAATAAGCGCCAGGCTCGGCGTACAGCAGGCTGATGCCGCCGGCTATCGGTACCAACACGAGCAGCAGCGAACGCGACCAGCCCCGCAACAGCGCTACCGGCAACGCGGCGGCGAAGTACAGCACAAATGGTGGCAGGCTAGCGATCGTCGTCATCGTAATAATTTTCTTTGCGGGCGACCAACCGCCTCAGCTGCTTTGCCGCCATGATTAGGAGGACGATGCCAATAAAACCGAAGAGGGCGTAGAAGCCCAGCAGACTTTCCCAGGGATGAGTGACGTGACGATGATGCACGAGATCGACAAGCAGCAGCGCTGCGCACACAGCGACGAATATGCGCCAGAGTGTGGTTACGTTCTCCGGCTTGTCCAAGAAGTAGCGTTTGTGTTTGGCCATGTCAGCGTGCTACCACCGGTGTTATCAGTCGATAAACCGGGTCTGGATAGAAAAACAACAACATGCAACCGATTGCGCTGATGATCAGCGCGATCAGGCAGGGCAGCGGCGCTTCCTTGATGCCGGTCGCCGTTGCCTTGTCGCTGCTGAAGAACGCCCGTATCGGGATCGGCATCAAATAGGCGACATTCAGCAGGGTGCTGACCATGAGTACTGCGAGTAGCGATAATTTGCCGGCATCGAGGGTAGCGAGCGCCAGGAACCATTTACTCCACATGCCACCCATGGGCGGAAGTCCGATGATGCTCAAGCTACAGATAAAGAACGCCGCCATGGTAATCGGCATGGAGCGACCCAAGCCACGCATCTGACTGATCTCGGTCTTATGCGTGGCGACCAGTATGGCACCGGCACAGAAAAACAGCGTGATCTTGCCAAAGGCATGCATGGCGATATGCATTGCCCCGCCGATGATACCGGCGGCATTGGCCAGCAGGGCGCCGAGCACGACATAACCGAGTTGGCTGACGGTAGAATAGGCGAGCCGCAGCTTCAGATTATCCTGGGACATGGCCACCAGTGACGCTATCAGTATCGTCGCGGCCGCCACGTACGGCAGCCATTCGCTGACACCGCTATGCGCCAGCAGATCGATGCCAAACAGATACACCGTTACCTTTAGCACGGTGAAAACGCCGGCCTTGACCACCGCCACCGCATGCAGCAGCGCGCTGACCGGTGTGGGTGCGACCATAGCCGCTGGTAACCAACGATGAAACGGCATCAGTGCCGCCTTGCCGATGCCGAAGATATAGATGATGTAGAGCGCGCCGATCACCGTTGGTGGAGCGGCGTCGCGCAAGATACCGCCGTCGCGGAAATCGAGCGTGCCCGTAAGCATCCAGGTCCACACAATGGCAAACAGCTGCAGGCCAATCGACGTGCCGAGCAGCAAGCCGAGATAAACACGCCCTGCACGCCTCGCTTCCTGGGTGCCGGCATGGGTCACTAGCGGATAGGTGGAGAGTGTCAGCGCCTCGTAGAAGACGAACAGCGTGAACATATTGGCGGCGAACGCCACTCCCATGGCGCTGGCTAAAGCAACGGCGAAGGCGCAGTAAAAGCGCGTCTGGTGTTTCTCGTGATGCGCGCGCATGTAACCGATGGAATAGATCGATGTCACGATCCAGAGCGTGCTGGCGACTAGCGCGAACAGCATTCCCAAAGGTTCGACCGCCAGTGCAAGCGGGATTCCGGGTAGCGTTTCTACCAGCACCTTTGCCGGAGTCTCGCCGGCCTGTAAGGCAAACCAGAGACGCAGCACCAGCGCCAGCAATGCGACGGCCGTCAACAGCGTTGCGCCCTCGCGTTGATTGGGGCGCCGGTCAAGCACGACGACGAGTGCGGCACCGGCGAGCGGCACGGCAATCGTCAGCCACAGCGCCGTGGTTGCGTTCATGAGGGTCCTCGCAACAGCCACTCAGCAGCGCGTTGCGCGATGGACACGGTACGCTCGGCATCGATGCCGAAATAGATGTTGGCACCGATCAAGATCCACGTAGGTATGAGCAAGGACAGTGGTGCTTCCTGATACTGTGCAGCATGCCGGGGAGGTGGCTGAAAGAATGCCGCTTCCACCACACGCCAGACATAGGCAACCGCCAGCAGTGAGCCCACCAGCACCAGCACGGCAACCCACCAAAGCTGACTCTCAAGCGCAGCTAGCACTAGGTACCATTTGCTGATGAAGCCGACCGTGAGCGGTATGCCGATCAGACTTAAACCGCCAATGACAATGGCGGCGAAGGTCCACGGCATACGGCGCCCCAGTCCAGCGATGTCGCGCAGCCGCACCGAACCGAGCCGATAAACAACGCAACCGAGCGCCATGAACAACGCCCCTTTCATCAGCGCATGGTTGAACAGATGCAGAATGCCGGCAGTCAGTCCCGTCACCGAGACGAAGCTGATGCCGAGAATGATGTAACCGATCTGAGCAACGCTGGAATAGGCCAGCATGCGCTTGAGGTTATCCTGAAAGATGGCGACGATTGATGCGCTGAACACGGCAACCAGAGCCAGTGGCATCAAGACGAAATGCAGGATCATTTCCTCGAATGACAGCACTGCGCCAAAAATCGTAAACAGGAAGCGCAACAGCAGGTAAATGGCGACCTTGGTGGCGGTGGCCGCGAGGAAGGCGGTGACCGTCGACGGCGCGTAGGCGTAGGCATTTGGTAGCCACAGGTGCAGTGGAAAAAGCGCCAGCTTGAGGCTGATACCAACGGTGAGAAACGCCAGCGCCGCTCGGATCGTACGCGTGTCGGCGACAGCCGGAACACGCCGCGCCAGGTCCATCATGTTCAGTGTGCCGGTCATCATGTAGGCCAGACCGATGCCAATCAGGATGAAGGTCGCGCCGATGGTACCCATGACCAGGTATTGATAGGAAGCCGTGAGGGCGCGGCGGTCGTGGCCGAGGCTGATCAGGATGTAAGAAGACAGCGAGGAAATTTCCAGGAATACGAACACATTGAACGCATCGCCTGTGGCAGCGATGCCAAGCAGTCCGGCAAGACACAGGAGGTACGCGGTATAAAATAAACTGATGCGATCCGCTGCTATCTCGCGCTCAACACTGCGCGCAGCGTACAGCGGCACGATAGCGCCGATCGCTGAGATGATCACCAATACGAACGCGTTGACCACATCGATGCGATACTCGATACCCCACGGCGCGGCCCAACCGCCGAGCTCATAGCTGATGACGCCGCGCGCGAGCACCTGCTGCAAGAGCAAGATCGAGATAATGAACGCACACATGCTGGCTAGCACGGTAAGCCCCCATACCAACCAGCGCTTGTGCAGCAACACCGATAGCGGGGCGCTCAGCAGGGGAATGATTACCTGGAGGATCGGGAGGTGTTGACGGATCACAGCGACTCGTCCTGACGGTGGATTTCATCCTCCTCGACCGTGCCGTAGGCCTCTTTGATGCGCACGACCAGC
This sequence comes from Candidatus Muproteobacteria bacterium, assembly GCA_003251795.1. Taxonomy (GTDB): domain Bacteria; phylum Pseudomonadota; class Gammaproteobacteria; order Acidiferrobacterales; family SPGG2; genus SZUA-472. The sequence goes on along the minus strand of QKEI01000146.1, from coordinate 29,448 downwards.
GCCAATCCAAGCGCCGTAGTCGCCACGCCCACGACAATCGCCGTCAGTATCAAGACGTGGGGCAGCGGATTGGAATAGACGGTAATTCCCTTTTCGACAATCGGCGCCGTGCCACCCTCGACCTTTCCCATGGATATGTAAAGAATGAATACAGACGTCTGGAACAGATTTAGACCAACAATCTTCTTGACCAGGTTGCCGCGTGCAATCACCACGTAAAAGCCCGCCATCATCAAGAAAACGACAATCCAATAGTTGTACAGGCCCAGCAACTCCATTAACGACGTCCCCGGCCCGCATAGGCGAAGAAAATAGTGATCATGACGGCGGCCACGGTGGTGCCGACCCCGAACTCGATAAGGGCGATGCCCAGATGTTGACCGTGCGCCGGCACATGCGCGAGCAGGCTGTAATCCAGGTAACGCCCGCCCAGCAGAAGCGACACCACGCCGACTCCACCGTAGATCAGCACGCCGACGGCGACGAGCACACGAATCACCGCTGGCCGCGCGACTTTGCGCGCAGTCTCCAGCCCAAAGATCAGTGCGTAGAGGATAAAGCCGGCGCCGAATATGACCCCAGCCTGGAAACCGCCACCGGGACCGTAGTCGCCATGAAACTGTACGTAAAGGGCAAACAACAGAATGAAGGGGATCAGCAACTTGGAAACAACGCGCAGGACCAGATGATGTTTCACCGTTTGCGTCCTCCCTTCTTGCGGCGGCGGTTGCTGTTACCATTACCGAGCAGCAGCATTACGCCGATGCCGGCAGTGAAGATTACAGTCACCTCACCGAGTGTGTCGTAGCCTCGGTAGCTTGCGAGCACGGCAGTGACGATGTTGGGCACGCTCGTTTCCGGAAGCGATCCGAGGATGTAACGTGGCACCACGTGTTGGTTGATCGGGGCGTTGGCGTCACCCCAGCGTGGCATGTCGAGAGTACCGTAGATCAGCGCCGCGCCGGTGATGGCAACGACAAGCAGCGGCAACCACGCCAGGTGCGCCGGTTTTTTTTCCGTGCGTGCGGTCAGTGCCAGCGTACCGAGCATGAGCACGGTGGAAATTCCGGCACCGACGGCTGCTTCCGTGAATGATACGTCGACCGCATCGAGCACCAGAAAGATGCTCGCCGACAGTAAGCTGTAGATACCGAATAACATGACCACGGCAAATAGATCGCGCAGTGACACGATGGCAATTGCCGTGACTGCCAAGAAACTGAGCAACACGATATCGATCAGGTGCTCGATGACGCACCTTCCTTGCCTTTGTAGCGCAGGGGCTTGAGCTTGCCATGCAAGGCCGCTTTGGCCAGCGCATGTGTCGAGGTCGGGCTGGTAAAGAACAGGAACGCCAGGATCAGCAGCAGCTTGACGCTCACCAACCACGAGTCGGACTGTAGCATGAGGCCGATGGCGATCAGTGCGGTGCAAAGCGTATCGGTAATGCCTGCCGCATGAAAACGCGTGAACAGATCCGGCAGACGTACCAGACCGATGCCGCCGACAATGCCGAAGAACCCGCCACCCAGCAAACATGCCCAGCTGAGCAGATCTACCAAGGAGAGTGTCATCGTGCTCCCCGTTTTCTGCGCGTGGTGCCGGCGTGACCCAAGTCGCCATACTCGAAGAACTTGAGCACAGCGATAGTGCTGATGAAATTGATCAGCGCGTAAACCAATGCGATGTCGAGGAAATCCGGGCGACCGGTGAGAAACCCGTATACTGCTATGATGAGCACGGTCTTGGTGCCAAACATGTTCACCGCCAGGATCCGGTCATATACGGTGGGGCCCAACAGCGCGCGCGTCAGGGCGAGCGCCATAGTAACGAGAATGGCAAGGGCAGCGGCGATAAACATCATGCCTCGTTTACGAAGTCGGTTACGCGCCGGTCCATATCACCGGTGCGCAGATCTGCGGCGAAATCCCGGGTCAACGCATGCACGGAGATATAGGGACCATCGATGTCGATCGATACCGTGCCCGGCGTCAGCGTAATCGAATTTGCATAGATGACTTTGCCGAGCTCGCTCTTCTGGGTTGCCTTGACTCGCACCACGGTGGGGCTGATAGAAAGGCGCGGACTCAGGATGTGCCGCGTAACGGCGAGGTTCGCCTTGATGATCTCCCAGGCGAGCCAGGACCAGTACAACAGCGCCCTGGGTCCCAAGTGCACCGGATAACCTTCCTTGTCGACTACGTCCATACGCGTGGCAATGAACAACACCACCAGTACGGATAGCACACCTAAGCCTAGAAGCAGCGGCACATAATGGCCTGAGAGCAACAACCAGAGGCCATACAAGACCACTGCGACACTGATCGCATGTGACAAGTCTAGATCTCCTCCTAGCAGCTGTCGTTACGGCGAAGCCGGTGGCGACGGCGTGATAATACCGGCCCCTTGCTTAAGAAGACAACCGTGGAATGTCTATGCGCGTTCTAGACGCAACCGTCCTTCAGGAAGCCGCAGTCTGTTCGGGACGGGGTTCCTCGCCTTTGAGCCGGACGCGTGCCACTTCGATGGCGGTGCCACGCGTGCGCATGATTTCGATCTGATAGCCGCTCAGCTCAAGGCTGGTGCCAGGCTCCGGGATGTCTTCGAGATATTCGGTAATGAGCCCGTTCAGTGTGCGCGAGCCGTTTGTCGGTAAGCTCCAACCGAGTTTGCGATTGAGATCGCGAATGCTGGCACCACCCTTGACCAGGTAACTGCCGTCTTCTTGTGGATGGATGTCTTCGAGCTTGCCGATCACTGGTGTTGAAAAATCGCCGACGATCTCTTCGAGAATCTCATCGAGCGTGACCAGACCCATAATATCGCCGTATTCGTTCACCACCAGCCCAATACGTCGCCTGACTTGCTTGAAGTTAAGCAACTGTGTATTAAGTGGCGTTCCTTCAGGGATGAAATAAGGCTCCCTGATCACTTGCATCAGTGATTCACGCGTGAACTTGTCCTCGCGCACTTGGTTCAGCACCTGGCGCACGTGAATCATGCCAACGACATTGTCGAGGCTGCCGTGGTAAACCGGCAGCCGTGTAAAGCGGCTGCGCGTGATTTGCCCGAGAATATCATCCCAGTCGGCGTCCAGGTCGATGCCCTGTATTTGGCCACGGGGCACCATCACCTCCTCAACGGTGATTTTCTCTAAATCGAGGATGCCGAGAAGCATCGCTTGATGCGATTCTGGAATGAGCGTGCCCGCTTCCATCACTGCGAGTCGCAATTCGTCGCCGCTGATTTGATCACGACTTCGGGTCAGCGATACCCCAATGAGGCGGAGCATAACGTTGGCAATCGCATTGGTTAGCCATACCAGCGGGTAGAAGACGAACAACAGAGGTCGCAGAATATAGGCAGTGGGAAAGGCGACACGCTCCGGTTGCAAGGCCGCGATTGTCTTCGGCGCGACCTCAGCGAAGATCAATACGACAATAGTAAGCAAGCCGGTGGCGATGGCGATATAGCCTTTGCCGAAGAGCCGCAGCGCCATCAAGGTGGCCACGGCCGAGGCCATCAGATTGGCGAAGTTGTTGCCGAGCAATATCACTCCGAGCAAGCGGTCGGGACGCTGCAGCAGCTTGGCGACCAGGCGCGCGCCCCGGTGCCCGGAATCGGCAAGGTGGCGCAGACGAAACCGGTTGAGCGCCATCATGCCGATTTCGCTAGCGGAGAAAAATGCGGATAGCAGAATTAGTAGGGCAAGTACGAAGGCGAGTACGCCTATTGGAAGGTCATCCAAACAGGGTTTGCCTCGAAGATTATGGGGACAAGAAAAACTTTAGCACAGTTGGCAACCCCACAGTCAATGTGCACCGTATGCATGAAGTATACCGTTTCCGTACTTGCTGCAAGTGCAAACTCGTCTATTTGCCGTAAAGTAACAACAGCATCGGCACGAGCACCGCAAGAAATATCAGCGTCATGATGCCCCCCGCCCGCAGGAAATCGATATTGCGATAGCCGCCTGGTCCCATGATAAGCGCGTTAACCTGGTGCGTGGGTAATACGAAGGAATTGGAGGCAGCCAAGCCCACGGCCAGCGCAAACATCCGCGGATCCGCCCCTGCGCCGACAGCGATGCTGACAGCTAGCGGTACCAGCAAGACGGTGGCACCCACATTGGACATGACCAATGTAAACACCGTAGTCAGCACGCCGATGCTGGTCAGCAGCACCCAATGTGGAACCTCTCCGAGTGCCGCCAGCAGGTGCTGCGCGACCCATGTAGCGGTATTCGTGTGCTCGACAGCGATGCCAAGTGGAATCAGGCCAGCAAGCAGGAATACTGTGCGCCAGTCGACGGCGCGATAGGCCTCGTCGATACGCAACACCTGCGTCATTAGCATGCCTACGGCACCGATCATGAGTGCCGTGGATAGCCGCAACTTGGTAAAAAGCACCAAACCGATGGCGATGGCGAAGAACAGCACGGCGTACCTAACCTTCTCCGGTCGCATCCCAAGGTCTTGTCGCGGGTACGGAGTAATGACGAGAAAGTCTGCATCCGAGTCGAGGAAGGAAAGCGCTTCCCAGCTGCTGTGGATGAGCAGGGCGTCACCCGCCTGAAAAGCGATATCTGATAGCTTTTCCGTGATTGGCGTGCCCGCCCGGTAGATGGCGAGAACGGTCGCCGTATAGCGTTGGCGGAATCTTATCTCGCGCATGGTTCTGCCAATCAGTGATGATCGCGGTGCGATCACAACCTCCGACACCCCGGAGTGAATTGGCGATAACACATCCGCCAGGATACCGATGTCCGTGCGCTGTCTGAGCTTGAACTTCAGTGCAAATGCCTCGACGTCATCATAGGCGCCGAGCAGGCCTAACACGTCCCCGGCCTGAAACACCGTGTCGCGCATAGGTGCCAGGCGGATGTCGCCGTCCCTCATTAAAGCGACAGCGCTGATCCGATAGTTCGACTGTGCTCGCAGGAACTCGATGTTATTGCCAACCAGACCGCTTTCGGCCGGTACGCTCACCTGAGAGATGTCTCCACGCAGGTTATAGGTCTTGGTCAGATAATCGATTGTGCTTGCCATTTGCGGCTGCTCACCCTGTTTGACTGGTAACACATAAGGGCCGAGGAGCAGGAAGTAGGCGATGCCAGTAGCAACGAGGACTAAGCCGATCGGTGCCACGTCGAACAAACGGAACGACCGCATCGGTTTAATGTCTGCTGGAAGACTCTCGTTGGCCGCCAGAACCAGATCATTCAACAGAATCAGCGGGCTTGATCCAACCAGTGTGACGGTGCCGCCAAGGATGGCACAAAAGCCCATCGGCATAAGCAGGCGTGAGAGCGGAATGTTCGTGCGCGTGGCGATACGACCGACGGCTGGCAGAAAAAGTGCTGCAGCACCAATATTCTGTATGAAACTCGAGATCATAGCGATTGTCGTAGAGATGATCGCTATCAACCGCGCTTCAGTGTTGCCGGCTAGGCGAACGATCGGGCGGGCGATCTGATTCATGACGCCAGTTTTGTCGAGACCCGCACCGATGATCATGATGGCGATAATCGAGATCACCGCATTGCTGGAAAAACCGCTGAACACGTCCTCAGGGCGAATCACCTTCGGGTCGACAGCGCCGCTCACCGCCAGCAGCACCATGATGCTGATCGCGGCCAAGTCCACGCGCACCACCTCGCTGACGAACAACGCAATGGTCAATACCAATATGCCCAGCACCCAAATGATTTCGGGGGTGAGCGCAGGAAGTTCGGTCATCGGTAGATTATTCTTGCCCGGGATTGTTTCCCTAACGCCCGAGAACGATCTCCATAACAAACTTAGTACCGAAATAGGCAAGCGCCAGCAGCGCGAAGCCGCTTAAGGTCCAACGCACCGCAGGACGTCCGCGCCAACCAAAATGCCAACGCCCAAACAACAGCACCGCGAACACCAGCCAGGATAGCAATGATAAAACGACATGATGGGTGAAACGTAGCGGTTTGTTGAAGAGTTGCTCGGAAAACATGGCGCCGCTGACCAGCGTTAGTGTCAGCAACACGAAGCCCAGTGTGATCAACTGAAACATGAGGCGTTCCATGGTTTCCAGGGGCGGAAAGGCATGCAGCAACGTGCCCGCCTGCCGTTGTCGCAGCTGTTGCTCTTGGGCGAGCCACAACAGACTCTGAATTACTGCCAGCGTCAGCAGGCCGTAGGCCAACACAGACATAATGATATGTAACGACTGCAGCGGCGACCCTGTGGCTAGTATCACAGGAGGTCCCGGCCACAACCAGGCAGCAAGGACTGAAAGGCCGGTGGCCGGCATGACGACGATACCGAGATTAGCGATCGGCTTATAGAGTGCCGTCAGCAGAAACAATGCTGCCATCGCCCAGGCAACAAGCGATATGGCATTGGTCAGCGCGAGATTCAGTCCTTCATGTACTGGCAGCGTCGAGCGCAGCACGAAGGCATGCAGCACCACGGCCATGATGCCGAGCGCTATGACCGTGGTCTTGGTCATACCCGCGGGGGCGCTGCCGCGCCTCAAACGCTGATAGATTATTGCGCCCGCGAGAAGATAGAGAGCCGCAGCTAGGCAAGAAACAAGCCAATACTTCATAATGTCGCGCTATGTATCGACCTCGTTCGCGCATGATCGCACAGCTTGAACTCTGGTTGAAGGGCACCGCGCCGCTCATGACGTTTGCGTGCGTAACGCTTCGACTCTTGGCACATTGAACAACGCCTATGTTTGACAATCTCAGCCAGCGTTTGCAGGCGACCCTGAATAGCCTGCGTGGTACCGGGCGCCTGACGGAAGAAAACATGGCGCAAACGCTGCGTGAGGTGCGTATGGCGCTGCTCGAGGCCGATGTCGCGCTGCCAGCGGTAAAGGTTTTTATCGATCAGGTGCGCGCCAAGGCAGGCGGGCAGGAAGTGCTTCGCAGTTTGACGCCCGGGCAGGCACTGATAAAGATCGTCAATGACGAGCTGGTGACGCTCCTCGGTGCAGTTAACGACTCGCTTAATCTAGCCATGCGCCCGCCGGCGGTAATTCTCATGGCCGGGCTGCAAGGTTGCGGTAAGACGACTACGGTAGTGAAGCTCGCACACTTGCTACATCAGCGCGAAAAGAAGAAGGTGCTTGTCGCCAGTACCGACGTTTACCGACCGGCCGCCATGGAGCAACTACAACGACTCGCCGCCATGGCGGGCGTTGCCTATTTCACTAGTGACACCGGCCAGGCGCCGCTGGCCATTGCCGAGGCAGCGCTCAGGCAGGCAAGAACGTCGCTGGCCGATGTTGTTATCATCGATACCGCGGGACGTTTGCATATCGATAACGAGATGATGCAGGAGATCCGCGCGTTACACGCGGCGCTCTCGCCGGCAGAAACCTTGTTGGTCGCGGACAGCATGACGGGACAGGATGCGGTCAATACGGCGAAGGCCTTCGCTGAAAGTTTGCCATTGACGGGTGTGGTGTTGACCAAGACCGATGGTGACGCACGCGGTGGTGCAGCTCTGTCTATCCGCTACGTCACCGGCAAGCCGATAAAATTTCTGGGCACCGGTGAGAAACTCGACGCGCTCGAGCCTTTTTATCCGGATCGCCTGGCATCGCGTATCCTCGGTATGGGCGATATTCTGAGTATCGTCGAACAAGCCGAGCGCACCGCAGATCGCGAGAAGGCGCAGAAACTTGCAACCAAGCTTGGCAAAGGCAAGGGTTTCGATCTCGAGGACTTTCGCACACAGTTGCTGCAGATGGAAGAAATGGGCGGCATCGCCAGTCTGATCGAGCGTCTACCTGGTATCTCGCAAGTACCGGACGGCGTCAAGGCGCAACTCGGAGACAATCAGTTTCGACGTTTCGTTGCCATCATCAACTCAATGACACCGGCAGAACGACGTTTTCCCGACATCATTCGTGGTTCGCGCAAACGTCGTATTGCCCAGGGATCGGGCACACAGGTACAGGAGGTGAATCGCCTACTCAAGCAGTTCACGCAAATGCAAAAGATGATGAAACGCATGGGCAAGGGCGGTATGAAGCAGATGCTCCGGGGCATGCAAGCGCAGATGCGAGGCCGTTCGCCCTGAATGCAGCGATGCATTATGTGTCGTTATTGTTTATAATCGCCGCCTTAACGCCGAGGGACAGGCTCGGGTGTACTAGCCAATCCGGTGAGTGCACAGAGGTTGTGCGATAACGTAACTAGGACAGAGCACTATGGTTACAAAAGGTGAACAAGCCGCCAGTACGCAGGAACGCCGAGCTGGCAGTAAGAACATGGTGGAAAAGCTTTCGGCAGAACGGGCCGAAGTACTTTCTCTTTTTTGCAAGGTGGCGGGACTGGAACCCTACAATGATAACAAGACCACCAAACACGAACCGGAAGTATTGAAAGAGTTCTGTCAGCTGTTAGTCGATTACATCGCAGCCGGTCATTTCAGTCTTTACGAACGTATCATCAACGGTTCGGAACGACGCCGTGCGATTTGCAAGTTGGCCGAGGATCTTTATCCTCGCATTGCCACGACCACAGAAGCTGCACTGGCCTTTAACGACAAGTACGATACCGAAGAGCAGCGTGACGAAGCTCCCGATCTGGGGGCGGACCTGTCGCGACTGGGTGAGCAGTTAGAGCTGCGCATGGAGCTCGAGGATCAATTGCTGACAGCGCTGCTTTCACGCTAACGCACGGGTCAGCATTATTTCTGCACTAGCGTTGCCGCCAGTACCGACAGTATCAAGCCGAGTAAAGCCCACTCTCTCCAACGTGCACCCTTATTGTTGTTGCGCGTTATGAGCCTGGCCGCTGACACCCTTACTGTCAGGCCCCATCAGGTAGAGATACTGCGCCATGATCGCCACTGGCTCCGGTAAACTCGCGTGGATCTCGGCGGGATACGCCCGTACTCGCATCGCCGTCCGCACGGGCCCCGGGTCGAGGCTGTTGACGCGTATGTTCGTGTTCGCCTCCAGTTCCTCGGCCAATGTTTGCATCAACCCTTCTAGCGCGAAGCAGGTGACGCCATAGGCCCCCCAGTAGGCGCGTCCTTTGCGCCCGACATCGGCGGTGGTGAAAATGATCGATGCATCCGACGACTTGCGCAGTAACGGTAGGCAAGCGCGCGTCAGCAGCAGCGGCGCATGTACGTTAACCGTGAATGCTTTACTCCAAAGCCCGAGGTTATAGAGCTCGAGCGGCGCGAGCTCGCCCAGCTCGGCGGCGTTATGCAACAGACCGTCGAGTCGGCCGAACTCCTGGTCAAGTTGTTGCTGCAGGGCTTCATAGTGCTCGAGCGTGGCTTTGGCCAGATCGAGCGTGATAATCGCCGGCTGTGCGCCATCCGCCTGCGTGATCGCATCGTAGGTTTGTTCGAGCGCTTTCTCTTGCCGGTCGAGCAACACCAGCGTGGCACCGTGCTGCGCGAATGTCAGCGCGGCTATCTGACCGATGCCGGTGGCCGCGCCAGTGACCAGGATTACACGGTTGGCAAGCAAATCTTTTGGCGGTGAATAAGTGGTCATGTGTGTTGTCTTTGCCGTTGCCTGTGACGATGTTTTTCCTTTCGGCGTGTGCGCCAGGCGATCCACAACATGCGTAACGGGGGTAGCACGGTGCGTTGTCGCAAGATATCCGTGCCTTCGGCACGCAGTTCGCGCAGCAGCGCGCCATCGAGCGCGGCCATGATCAGTCCAGACAACTGCTGCGTACGCTCATTTTCGGGAAGGCGTGCGACGGCATTACGGTACTGTCCCTCAGCGCGTTCAATCTGGTGCGTGATGAGTGGTCGCAAACCGGCGGTCTCGCCGGCGTTCAGCAGCACGCTTACCGGTATGTCGAAGCGCTGCAGGTCTTCGATCGGCAGGTAGATGCGATTTCGGCGCGCGTCCCAGCCGATATCGCGCACGATACGGGTGAGCTCATGGGCCGTACCGAGCTCGCGCGCGTAGTCGGCTGTCGCTGCGTCGTCATAACCAAAGATCCGTGCGGAAAGTAGCGTCGCCGGCGACCCCAGACGTTGGCAGTGGAGTCGCAGATCATCAAAAGTCTGATGACGGCCGTATTCAAGTTGCGCGTTGACACCGTCGATAAACGTATCAAAGGTCTCGAAGTCCAGACTGTGGGCGGCGATCACCGGTTGTAACGCCTTGCCGACCGGGTGACGCGGGGTACCGCTGAAAGCGCGCTCGAGCTCCTCGCGCCACCAGGCGAGCTTGATTCTGGCAACGGCGACCTCTTGGCACTCGTCAATGACATCGACGATCTCGCGAAAACAGGCCTCTAGCGCGATAATCGATTCGCGCTTGCTGGCCGGCAGAAACAACGTGCTGTAATAGAAGCTGGAATCGGGCCGCGCGACTTTTTGTCGACAGTAGTCTGCGGGTGTCATCAGCTAAGGCTACCACGCGCGTGCCTGGCTGTGGCCCATGCGCGTACCGATAGCGATGCGGCCAGGTTTAACCGGAGCTATTTTCGCCCTCCGCGCAGATGCGATTGCGTCCTTCGCGCTTGGCGCGGTACAGACGGCGGTCGGCGACTTTCAGCAGGCCATCGATGGTATCGGTGCCATCGAGACCGAAGGTCGCTACGCCGATGCTGATCGTGAGTGGCAGCGGTTGGCCGTGCGCCTGGAATGGCGCCTGCTCTACCGCTGTTCGCACGCGTTCCGCTACGACCTTTGCCCCGTCGCGACTGGTGCCGGGCAGGACCACGGCGAACTCTTCACCGCCGACGCGCGCTATCGTATCGACGGCGCGGCTCATGCGGGTGAGCAGACCGGCAATAGCGATTAACACCTTGTCGCCGGCCTGGTGTCCGTAGGTGTCGTTTATGTGCTTGAAATGATCGAGGTCAAGCAGCATCACCGACATTGGCGTGTTACTGCGCAGGCTGAGCGCCAGGCCATGCTTGCCTTCGTGATAAAGCGCGCGGCGATTCTTCAGGCGCGTCAGCGGATCGGTAGTCGCCTGCTCAGCCAACGCACGGCGGCTGGCTTCGAGCTCATGAATGGTGCGCGCCAGCTTGTGATGCACGCGAACGCGCGCCTGCAGCTCCGTTGAGTCGATCGGCTTGGTGACAAAGTCATTGGCACCGTTGCGGAACGCCAAGTCGCGGTCGTCCTTATCAACCACGCCGGCAATGACGATCACTGGCAGGTTGCGGATCTGCACATTCTCGCTGGCGCGGATCCGCACCAGCAGGTCGTGCCCAGACAGGCGTGGCATAGCGAGATCCGTAATGACCAGCTCGATTTCCGGGTGAGTTTCGAGCAGCGCCCAGGCATCTTCGCCGTCACGTGCGATCAGTAAGGAATAGCGTTCGGAAAGCGGCTTGGACAGCAGCCGCAGCGTGGTCTTGGAGTCTTCCACCAGCAGGATACAGGGAAGCGCCTCGGCCGGCGCACCCTCCTGTGCCTCGGGCGGGATCGTTATCGCCGGTGCTACATCATAAGCACTGGGGGCATCGCTGTCGGGTTTCATGGTTGCGGGACCCGCGAGGCGCTCGCGAATCATGGCGCATTCAGATCTATGCCTGTATCGCAATCGGTGTCCACAGGGTGGGTCGTTCTCGCGCTCCCTCGCCGGCGTACCCCTGCTACGACTCCACTTCCCGCAGGCCTTTCTCGATTTGCTCGGGTTCTTCCAGGGGCTTGGCCCCGCTGAAACCGAGCTCCGTAAACTTGCGTGCACCCGGCAGCACCTTGGCTTGGAATGAGCCGACCGACTGGTTGTAGCGCGTGACCGCGGTGTCGAGACTCTGCCCCAAGCGGGCCAAATGCTCGCTGAAGGTTGTTAAACGATTATACAGGTCCTCCCCGATTTGGCGAATCTGCTCCGCGTTGGCGGCCAACAGTTCTTGGCGCCAGCCATAGGCCACCGCCCGCAGCAAAGCAACGAAGCTGGTTGGTGTGGTGAGTATGATCTTCTGCCGCAGCGCGTCCTCCAACAGCTCCCGGTCCACATCCAGGGCAGCACCCAAGAACTGCTCTCCCGGAATGAATAGCACCACGAATTCGGGCGCATGCGCAAACCGGCTCCAGTAGGCCTTGGCCGCAAGCTCGCGCACTCGCGCACGCAGGTTGCGCGCGTGCTGCTCCAGATGCTTCTTGCGCATGTCGGGGTCACTGGCTTCGACGGCACTCAAGTAGGCATCGAGCGGTGTCTTGGCATCGACCACGACTTCGCGCCGATCAGGCATGCGCACAATCATGTCCGGCCGCAGGCGACCTTCCTCGTCACTGACCTGCTCCTGTTCGTAAAAGTCACAGTGCTCCACCATACCGGCAAGCTCGACCAAGCGCTTGAGCGTCATCTCGCCCCATTGACCGCGCACCTCCGGGCGCCTGAGCGCCTGTACCAGGTTACGGGTTTCACCGTGTAGCAACTGCTGTGTTTCGGTGAGCGTCTCCAGGTGCTTGTGGAGCGCGCCGTAAGCCTGGCGGCGCTCGTTTTCCATCGCCCGAATCTGCTGCTCGGCCTTCTCCAATGCCTCGCGGATTGGTTTCACCATGTTTTCGACCGCCTTTTCTTTTTGCTCGAGCTCACCCTTGGCCTGCACCTGAAAGCGTTGCAGCGATTGCTCCGCCAGTTGCAGGAAGGTTCGGCTGTTGCTTTGCAGCGCCTGCTGTGACAGGGCAGTGAATGTTCTTTCGAGCTCCGCCAATTTTTCACCCGCCGCAGTGCGCTCCAGATTAAGCGTGGTTTCGAGCTCGGTGATGCGTCTTTGGCTGCGCACCTGTGCCGCTAGCCAACCGGCGGCAGCGGCGAGGGCGGCGACGGCGATCACTATAATAAGTGTCTCCGGATTACTCATGGGCCTCGAGCCAGTCGATCACTTCCATGGGGGCGCGAATCAAGGCGTCTGCACCCCACTGTTCCGGGTACTCGTCCTCGCGAATGTAACCGAAGAGCGCCACCAATGTCTTCATACCCGCATGTTTACCAGCCTGAATGTCACGTTCGGCATCACCAACATAGGTACACTGCGCCGGCGTGCTACCCGCTTGTGCGCATGCGTGCAGCATGGGTTCGGGGTGCGGTTTTCGGTTCTTGGTGGTATCGCCGCTGACGATGCAAACGGGGGCGTGAGCCAGGCCGAGTTCCGCCACTAGCGGTTCCGTGAGGTACCCTGGTTTGTTGGTAACGATGCCCCAGTTCAATCCGCGCGAGGTCAATGCCTCGAGCAACGGCGGGATACCGGGGAACAGACGGGTCTCACGAAAAAGATTGTCGGCATAAATCTCCAGGAAACGCTGACGCAGCGGCTCGATCGCGGCATCGCCGGGCTCCAGCGCAAAGCCGAGGCGTACCAGGGCGAGCGCGCCGTGGGAAACGTTCGGCCGAATGGCATCGAAAGGGAGTGGATCGCAGCCCTTTTCCTTCAGGAGCAGATTGAGCGCATGCGCCATGTCCGGTGCGGTGTCGGCCAGGGTTCCGTCCAGGTCGAACAGCACCGTGTGAATTTCAGTCATCCGGGCGCACAGTATAAGCCAGATAATTGACGTCCACACCCGGTGCCAGCCAATAGCGCCGCGAAAGCGGGTTGTAATGCATACCTGTGAGCTCACGCATCATCAAGCCCGCCTCCCGTGCCCATTCCTCCAATTCCGATGGCCGGATGAACTTGCGGTATTCATGGGTACCGCGTGGCAGCAGGTTCAAGACGTACTCGGCGCCAACGATGGCGAGCAGGAAGGATTTTGGCGTGCGGTTTATGGTGGCGAAGAACACAAGACCGCCGGGTTTGACGAGCTTGCAGCACGCGCGGACGACAGCCGCCGGATCCGGCACGTGTTCGAGCATCTCCAGACACGTAACGACATCGAATGCACTGGGTTTCTTTTCCGCAAACTCTTCTGCGGTGGTGTGTAGGTAATCGACTTGCTGTCCGCTTTCCCGCAAATGCAGCTTCGCCACCGCCAGCGGTGCCTTTCCCATGTCGATACCAGTGACCTTGGCCCCGAGCGCGGCCATGCTCTCGGTGAGAATGCCGCCGCCGCAGCCGACATCGAGCACAGTCTTACCCTTGAGGCGGGCGCGCTCATCGATCCATTGCAAGCGCAACGGGTTGATCTCGTGCAACGGTCGGAACTCGCTGTTCGGGTCCCACCAGCGATCGGCCAGTTTTTCGAACTTGGCAATCTCCTCGCGATCGACGTTCTGCGCGGTTTCGCTCATCATTCAACTCTTGGACTTTTCGTCATATGCGGCGATACGGTCACGCCACTCGCAGGCCTTCTGCAAAATGGACTCCTCGTCGAGTGTTACCAACTGACGATGATCGAGTAAGCGCTTTCCCGCTATCCAAACGTCGCTCACCTGCTCGCGCGTCGCGGTGTAAACGATCTGCGACAGTGGGTCGTAAACTGGCTGGCTGCTGATGACCGACAAATCGATAGCGACGATATCGGCGAGCTTGCCGGGCTCAAGCGAGCCTACGTGTTCGTCGAGATGGAGTGCGCGCGCACCGTTGAGCGTTGCCATACGCAGCGCCGTGTGGGCCGGTACCGCCGTGGCATCATGGGCGACGACCTTTGCCAGTAGCGCGGCCGCGCGCAACTCATCGAGCATATCGAGATCATTGTTGCTCGCCGCTCCATCGGTGCCGATAGCGACATTGACCCCGGCATTGAGTAAGGCCTTCACCGGACAGAAACCGCTGGCGAGCTTCATATTCGATTCCGGGCAATGCACCACGCTGGCGTTCACTTTCGCCAGCGACTCGATCTCCTCGGGCAGTAGCGCGGTCATATGCACGGCTACCAGGTTTAGGTTGAGCAGGTCCAGACGCGCCAGGCGCTGCAACGGTCGCATGCCCGTTTTTGCCACAGCTTCCTCGACCTCATGAGCGGTTTCGTGCACGTGCATGTGCACGGGGATGTTGAGCTCGTTATTGACCACGCGGATCTTCTCAAACGGCGCATCGGACACGCTATAGGGGGCGTGCGGTGCAAACGCAGTCGTGACGAGATCGATATGCCGCAGATCGTCGTGCAGCTTGGTGCCTTTGTGGATGTATTCTTCCCAGCTTTGCGCCCAAACCGTGGGGAAATCAACCACAATCAGGCCAACGACCGCACGCATGCCGATCTCGATGCACGTTCGCGCAGTGACGTCGGCGAAAAAGTACATGTCGCTGAAACAGGTGGTGCCGCTTTTCAGCATCTCCGCCACCGCTAGGCGTGTGCCATCGCGCACGAATTCTTCGTTCACCCATTTGCTTTCCGCTGGCCAGATGTGCTCATTCAGCCATTGCATGAGCGGCATATCATCCGCCAGGCCGCGGAACAGGCTCATCGGGGCGTGCGTATGCGCATTCACCAACCCTGGAATCAGCGCATGTTCTGGCAGCTCTATGGTTTCTGTGGCTTGGTACTTTTTCGCCCCCTCGCCAGTGGGCAGCAGGGCGATGATTTTGCCATCGCGTATAGCGATGCTGTGGTGATCCAGCACCGTATCGTCCGGGTCCACGGCAATGACCCAGCGGGCTTCTATTAGAGTATCGATTTTCTCTGCCATTCGGCGCCGCAGTATACACGATACCGCTTCGTCGGATCGCGGTTCTGCCAGGTCCGCGGTCATGCTCGAATTTCGATGGGCGGCGAGAGTAAACTATGCGCGTGGCTAGACCTGCAGACAAGGCGATTCCGTTCGATCGTATCCGCGCGGTGGAATGGGAGAACGATCACATCAAGCTGATCGATCAGCGTGTATTGCCTGGCAAACTCGAGCATGTCTACGTGGATACCCTGGGCGGTGCCGCGGAGGCGATTCGTCTCATGGTCGTGCGCGGGGCGCCCGCTATCGGCATTACAGCCGCCTATGCTGTCGTCCTGGGCGCGCGCGACCGTTATCGGGAAAATCCGAAGAACTGGCGTGAAGCATTGAAGTCGGATTTGGATTTCCTCTCCGCCGCACGGCCAACCGCGGTCAATTTGCGATGGGCGATCGAGCGCATGCACAGACTGGCCGAAACGATAGATGGTAATCCCGTTGCACAGCTGCTCGAAGAGGCCCAGCGCATACATAGTGAGGATATTGCGGCTAACCACCGCATCGGCGAGCTCGGGGCAGCGCTGATCGAGCCCGGTAGCAGCGTGCTTACCCATTGCAATGCTGGAGCGCTGGCAACAGGTGGTTATGGCACCGCACTTGGCGTGGTGCGCGCTGCCGTTACGTCGGGGCGAGTTTTCGGCGTTTTTGCTAACGAAACCCGGCCGTGGTTGCAGGGTTCGCGTCTGACCGCATGGGAGCTGTTGCAGGAGGGCATCCCGGTGACGCTCACGGCCGACAGCGCCGCCGCCACGCTCATGCGCCAGGGGCGTATCCGGTGGGTGATCGTCGGTGCCGACCGCATTGCCGCCAACGGTGATGTGGCGAACAAGATCGGCACCTACGCGCTGGCGCTGGCAGCGCGCCAGCATGGCGTGAAATTCATGGTGGCGGCGCCGATCAGCACGATCGATCTGGAGACGCCGAGCGGTGCCGATATCCCAATCGAGGTGCGCGCCGGTGAAGAGGTCATGGAGTTTGCCGGTCAGCGCACGGCCCCCGAGGGGGCACACGCTTGGAATCCGGCGTTTGACATTACGCCAGCCGAGTTGATCGATGCCATCGTTACCGAAAATGGTGTGATCGAGCACCCGCAAGCGCGCACGCTCGCTCGCCTCGTGGGGAAAAAAGGTTGAAAGGCCTACCTCTGCTCGATTTCGGAAAAAAGCCCCGTGTTTTGCCGCTTAGCGTTGGTGCGGATAGCGCCTTGCGCGTGGTATAATTCGCCGTTTTTGGGTTCCCGCCCTGCCGGCGCAGACCCCTGGAAATAAGTTTTTAGATCAATCGCTTGCCTTTAGATAAGAGGTGGCTTACCCGACGGATGTGTCTCGTTTCCAACCCCGCACGGCAAACGTCGACCGAATGCCCGCAAAAGGCCAAGTTAGACTGGCCCCGTACCCATCCGATTCGCCCGATTTATTGTAGTTGCCCACGCTGACGAGCATGGACCAGTTCGCGAAAGAAACTATCCCGGTCAATCTCGAAGACGAGATGCGCCAGTCGTACCTCGATTACGCCATGAGCGTGATCGTCGGGCGCGCGCTACCAGACGTGCGCGATGGCTTAAAGCCGGTGCACCGGCGCATTCTCTATTCGATGCATGAGGCCAATAACGTTTGGAATCGGCCTTATATCAAGTGCGCCCGCGTGGTTGGCGACGTGCTCGGTAAGTATCACCCACACGGCGATGGCGCGACCTATGACGCGTTGGTGCGCATGGCGCAAGACTTCTCCACCCGTTACTTACTAATCGACGGCCAGGGCAACTTCGGCTCGATCGATGGCGATCCGCCAGCTGCCTACCGCTACACCGAATGTCGCATGACGCGTCTCACCTCGGAGATGTTGGCCGACATCGAGAAAGAAACGGTCGACTTCGTGCCGAACTATGACGGCAGCGAGAAGGAACCGCTGACGTTACCGGCGCGCGTGCCGAATCTGCTGGTCAATGGATCTTCCGGCATCGCCGTGGGGATGGCGACGAATGTACCGCCGCATAACCTCACCGAAGTGGTAAATGCCTGTGTTGCCCTGATCGACAACGACGGTATCGGCGTCGACGAGATCATGCAGCACATTACCGGCCCAGATTTCCCCACTGCTGGAATTATCCACGGCGCCGAGGGTATCCGCGAGGCCTACCGTACCGGTCGCGGGCGCGTGTACGTACGTGCGCGCACGTTCTTCGAGACTGACAAGAAAAACGGGCGGCAGACCATCATCGTCAGCGAGCTGCCCTACCAGGTAAACAAGGCACGCTTGCTCGAGCGCATCGCCGAGCTGGTGAAGTCAGGCAAGCTTGAAGGCATCAGCGAATTGCGCGATGAATCCGACAAATCGGGTATGCGCATGGTGATCGAGTTGCGCCGCGGCGAAAACGCCGACGTGATCCTGAACAACCTCTACGAGCACACGGCGATGCAGACCGTGTTCGGCATCAACGTTGTTGCCCTCGATGGTGGTCAGCCGCGGTTGTTGAACCTGAAAGAGCTGCTGGAGGCGTTCCTACAACACCGGCGCAGTGTCGTTACACGCCGCACGATCTACGACCTGCGCAAATCGCGCGAGCGTGCCCATATCCTCGAAGGTTTGGCGGTGGCGCTGGAGAATATCGATGAGGTCGTGGCCCTGATCAAAGCCGCCAAGGATCCGGCCCAGGCGAAGGCCGGCCTGATGAAGCGCGCATGGACGGCGACCATTGTCGGCAAGATGCTAGCCGGTGCCGACGCCGATATTTCGCGCCCCGAAGGATTGGATCGCGCCTACGGCCTCGGCAAGAAGGGTTATCAGCTTTCTGAAACACAGGCGCAGGCGATTCTCGATTTGCGCTTGCATCGATTGACCGGGCTCGAGCAAGAGAAGCTGCGCACTGAATACCGTGAGCTGCTCACCACGATCAAGGATCTGCTCGAGATTCTCGAGAGTCCGGAGCGGTTGTTACGCGTCATTCGCGAAGAGTTGATTGCCATTCGCGATCAGTATGGTGATGCCCGCCGCACCGAGATTATCAAGACACGTGTGGACTTGACCGTCGAGGATCTGATTGCCGAAGAAGATCTGGTGGTAACGCTATCGCACGCTGGCTACATCAAGGCGCAGCCGCTCACTGATTACCGGGCGCAGCGTCGTGGCGGGCGCGGCAAGACGGCGACGGTCATGAAAGATGAGGACTTTGTCGACCGGCTATTTATCGCTAACACGCATGATACTGTTCTGTGTTTTACCAACCTCGGCAAGGTCTACTGGCTGAAAGTGCACCAGATCCCGCAGGCGCGCCGCGGCGCCCGCGGTAAGCCGATCGTCAATCTCTTGCCTCTGGAGGAAGGGGAACATGTAAATGCGATCCTGCCCGTGCGCGAATTTGCTAAAGGCAAGTACGTTTTCATGGCGACTTCTGATGGCACTGTCAAGAAAACGGCCCTGGAAGAGTTCTCGCGCCCGCGCACGAGCGGCATCATTGCCATCGATTTACCCAAGGGTAACCGCCTGGTCGGGCTTGGACTTACCAACGGAAATTGCGACGTATTGCTGTTCAGTGATGCCGGCAAGGTCGTGCGCTTCAACGAGCAGGAGGTACGGGCCATGGGCCGTAATGCCCGCGGCGTGCGCGGCGTTACCTTGAAGAAGGGCCAGTCCGTGGTGTCCTCGATTATCGCCTGCGCCGACGTAGGCGATGCCACTGTGCTTACCGCGACTAAGAATGGCTACGGCAAGCGCAGCCTTTTGACCGATTACCCGCGTCACCGCCGCGGTGGTCAAGGTGTAATCTCAATCCAAGTGAACAAACGCAACGGTCCCGCCGTGGGTGCCTGCCTGACAACGGGGGAAGACGAGGTGATGTTGATCACCAACGGCGGCAAGCTCGTGCGCACGCGCACGCGCGAGATATCGATCGTAGGCCGCAACACGCAGGGCGTGCATTTGATAGATCTGGGTAAGGGCGAGAACCTCGCCGGCCTGGAAAAGGTTGCCGAATCTCCCGAGGGTGGTCCCGTCGAGTGATGTCGCTTGTAGAGGTGTTTATTGCATGACGAGAGCATTTAACTTCGGGGCGGGGCCGGGCATGTTACCGGCGGAAGTGTTGGCGCAGGTACGCGACGAGTTGATCGACCTGCATGGCAGCGGCATGTCGGTTATGGAGATGAGCCATCGTGGTAAAGACTTCATGGCGATCGCCCAGCAGTCAGAAGCGGACTTGCGTGAGCTGCTGTCGATCCCGGCAAACTACAAGGTACTTTTTCTGCAAGGCGGCGCACAGGGACAATTCGCAGCGGTGCCGCTTAATCTTCTCGGTGACAAGCGCCGCGCGGATTACATCAACACCGGGCACTGGTCGAAACGGGCGATTGCCGAGGCCGAGCGCTTTTGCAAGGTCAATGTAGCTGCTAGCAGCGAGACCAGTCGTTTCACCACGATACCGCCGCAACGTGAGTGGTCGTTGAGCGCGGACGCGGCATACGTGCATTACACGCCCAACGAGACCATCGGCGGCGTCGAGTTTCATTGGATACCGGACGTTGGCGACGTGGCGCTGGTGGCTGACATGTCATCTACCATCCTCTCGCGACCGCTCGATGTGAGGCGCTTCGGCGTGATCTACGCCGGTGCACAGAAAAATATCGGACCTTCTGGTGTTACCGTAGTGATCGTGCGGGAAGATTTGCTCGATCGTGTGCAGGCCGACACGCCGAGCATATTCAACTACCGCCTGCAGGCCGAGCAGGGATCGATGTTCAACACGCCTTGCACTTTCGCCTGGTACGTGGCGGGGTTGGTGCTCGATTGGTTGAAGCGCAAGGGCGGGCTGGCAGCGATGGGCGAGATTAACAAACGCAAGGCGGACAAGCTCTACGGATGCATCGACGGTTCCGGGGGTTTCTACTCCAATCCGGTCGACCCGCCTTGCCGCTCGTGGATGAACGTACCGTTCACCCTCGCCGACAGCCGACTCGATGAAGTTTTTCTCAAAGAGGCACAGGCGGCTACCTTGCTGCAGCTCAAGGGTCACCGGGCTGTCGGCGGCATGCGTGCGAGCATCTATAACGCCATGCCGGAGGAAGGCGTGGATACCCTGGTTCAGTTCATGCAACAGTTCGCGCATAAGAACGGTTAGCCGCGTGTTCAAGGTACTTACGTTAAACAATATCTCGCCCAAGGGTCTCGGACGCCTGCCGGCCGACCGCTACCAGGTAAGCGCGGACGTGCAGGACCCCGATGCAATCCTGGTGCGCTCGTCTGACATGCACGAGATGACAATACCCAAGAGCGTGCAGGCAATCGGCCGGGCGGGCGCGGGCGTCAACAACATCCCCGTTGAGCAGTTGAGCAAACGCGGTATCCCCGTTTTCAACACACCCGGAGCTAACGCTAACGCCGTCAAGGAATTGGTAGTTGCGGGACTCTTTCTCGCCAGTCGCAACATCTGCCAGGCCTGGGAGTTCGCCCGCAACCTGCAAGGTAGCGATGCCGAGATCCACCGGCTGGTGGAAGCAGGCAAGAAACATTACGCGGGATTTGAGTTACCGGGGCGGACGCTCGGCGTGGTGGGACTCGGTTATGTCGGACGTAACGTTGCCAACATCGCCCTTGTGCTTGGCATGAAGGTGATTGGCTATGATCCGAAGCTTACCGTTGAAGGCGCTTGGAAGTTGTCGTCCGAAGTACAGAAGGCGAGAAACCTCGAGCAGTTGCTGCACAGCGCGGATTTTGTCACCTTCCATGTGCCGTTGCTGGAATCGACGCACCATATGATCAATATGGCTCGATTACCGCTGCTGAAGAAAGGTGTGACGATCCTCAACTTCTCGCGTGCTGGTGTGGTCGAACGAGCCGCGGTTGCCGAGGGCTTGAAATCGGGTCAAATCCACGCTTACGTGAGCGATTTTCCGAGCAGCGAGCTCAGACAGTACGAGCGCGTGATTGCGTTGCCGCATCTCGGGGCCTCGACCCGGGAGGCCGAGGAGAACTGTGCGGTGATGGTGGCGGAGCAGATACGCGATTTTCTGGAGAACGGCAACATCCGCAACTCTGTAAACTTCCCCGAGGTCGTAGTGGCGCGGGGATGCGACTATCGCATGGTGGTGGCCAATGCCAACGTGCCGAATATGCTGGGGCATATTTCTTCCGCCGTAGGGCGCGCCGGCTTGAACATTCATGATATGGTTAACATGTCCAGGGACGAGCTGGCCTACACGGTGGTCGATATAGATAGCCCTGTGCCGCAAGCGGTGCGGGACGAGGTCGCCGCAATCGAGGGTGTGATGATGGCACGGGTGTTGGGAACCCCGTGCGGGCCCGAAACAGGGACCTAAGAGTGAGCGGGTAGGCTGCGCGCGGATCTCCTGGCGATCGGCCCGAGATCGGGCCTTGCTCCGTAACAGAAAACAAAAGGCGTGTGTACCTGTGAGCGATGATCCACGACTGCGCAAACTGCGTGATCGCATCGATGCCCTCGATATCAAACTCCAGGAGCTGATCAGCGAGCGCGCGCGTTGTGCCCAGGAGGCAGCCGCGAATAAGCAGCGCGCCGGCCTGCAAAATTTCTATAACCCCGAACGCGAGGCACAGGTATTGCGCGGCGTCGTCGAGCGCAACAAGGGGCCGCTGTCCAACGAGGATATCGCGCGTTTGTTCCGCGAGATCATGTCTGCCTGCCTGGCCTTGGAGTCGGCGCTTAATATCGCCTTCCTCGGGCCCGAGGGCACGTTCACGCAAGAGGCGACGCTCAAGCATTTCGGCCATTCCGTGCATACGCTACCCCTGCCGTCTATCGATGAGGTATTTCGCGAAGTCGAGACTGGCCATGCGCATTTTGGCGTGGTGCCGGTCGAGAACTCGAGCGAGGGGGCGGTTAGTCGCACGTTGGATATGCTGATGAAGACGCCGCTCAAGATCTGCGGCGAGGTAGAGCTGCGCGTACATCATCATTTATTGGGAAAGGACTCCGACAGGACGCAGGCGAAGAAGGTCGTATCGCATCAGCAGTCGTTGGCACAGTGTCGTGCGTGGTTGGACGCAAATCTGCCAGGTGTGGAGCGCGTAACCGCCAACAGTAACGCCGAGGCAGCACACATGGCGAGCCGGGATGCCGCATGTCTCGCTATTGCCGGAGAGGCGGCCGCGAGTATCTATGGTCTCAAGATCCTTGCTGGCAACATCGAAGATGAGCCGCAGAACACGACCCGCTTCCTGGTGATGGGTAACATCGAGACCTCTCCCAGCGGTCACGACAAGACCAGTCTGCTGCTATCTGGCAAGAACAAGCCAGGTGCGCTGCACGCGTTGTTGGCTCCGTTGGCACGACACGGCATCAATATGACGCGTATTGAGTCGCGACCATCACGGCAAACGGTTTGGGAGTACGTGTTTTTCGTCGATATCGAGGGGCATATCAAGGATAAGAAAGTGCGCCAGGTGTTGCCGGAGTTGGAAAAAGAGGCCGCCTTTCTCAAATGTTTAGGTTCCTACCCCAAGGCGGTGATGTAGCCCATGAGTCGCGAGCTGCTCTCTCTAGCGGTGCCCGGGGTGCGCGGACTCAAACCCTATGAGCCCGGAAAGCCCCTTGCCGAGCTCGAGCGCGAGTACGGCATCAAGCAAGCCATCAAGCTTGCTTCTAACGAAAACCCGCTCGGTCCAGGTGCTAAAGCGTTGGCAGCAATCCGCGCGGAGCTCGACGGGCTCGGCCGTTACCCCGATGGTAACGGCTTCGCCCTGAAGGCGGCACTAGCGCGCACGCACGGCATAGCGCCCGAGCAAATCACGCTTGGCAATGGCTCTAATGAAGTGCTGGAGTTCGTCGCGCGCGCGTTTGTGTTACCGGAAAATGAGGTGGTGTACTCGCAGCATGCATTTGCTGTTTACCCGCTGGTGACACAAGCAATCGGAGCCACGGCAGTGGTAACGCCGGTGCGGGACTGGGCCCATAACCTCGAGGCGATGGCGGCAGCCATAAACGCGCGCACGCGCCTCGTGTTTGTCGCCAATCCGAACAACCCGACCGGCACGTGGATTACGGCCGACATACTTGAGCGATTCCTACAGCGCTTGCCGGAGCATGTGGTAGTGGTAGTCGACGAGGCCTACTACGAGTACGTAAGCGAACCGCGTTATCCCAACACCATTCCGTGGGTCGCACGTTTCCCGAACCTTGTCGTGACACGTACATTTTCCAAAGTGCATGGTTTAGCTGGTTTACGGGTGGGCTATGGTGTTTCGAGCGCGCAGATGGCCGATCTACTGAATCGCGTGCGCGAGCCGTTTAACGTTAACTCGTTGGCATTAGCGGCAGCAGAGGCGGCGCTGGCGGACAAGCAACATGTTGCGGAGAGTTTGAAGATGAACAGCGGCGGAATGCAACAGCTCACGCGAGGACTAGATGATCTTGGGCTCGCTTACATACCGTCAGTCGCCAACTTCATAACGCTCGATCTCGGGCGACCGGCGGCCCCCGTCTACCAGGCGTTGCTGCGGCAGGGGGTGATTGTGCGCCCCATCGCCAATTACGGCATGCCGAACCACTTGCGTGTCACAATTGGCCGACCGCAGGAGAACGAACGGTTTCTGGCGGCGCTCAAGAACGCTGTGACTAGCGACCTGTGACCCGCGACTGCGGTCCCTTGTTGGCGCCGGTCACGAATCACCGGCCACGAATCAGCGCTTCGAAAGGATGATTAGAAAATTAGCAATAATCGGTGTAGGCCTCATCGGCGGCTCGCTCGCCCGGGCCTTGCGTGAGCGCGGGCAGGTACAGGAAATTGTCGGCTTTGGCCGCAGTCTCGGCAATCTGCAAAAAGCGGTCGAGTTGGGTGTGATCGACAGCGCCGCCGTATCGGTAGCCGACGCGGTACATGGTGCCGACATGGTTGTGGTTGCCGTCCCGGTTGGCAGCATGGAGGACATTTTCTCGCAGCTCGTGCCGGTGCTGTCGGAGGATGCGGTCGTGACCGATGTTGGCAGCGTGAAGCGCGCTGTTGTCGACGTTGCCAGGAGGTCGCTCGGGTCACGTTTCGGTGCGTTCGTGCCGGGCCATCCGATTGCCGGCGCAGAGCACTCCGGGGTGTTGGCGTCCAGGGAACAGTTATTCGAGAAGCATCGTGTAATCTTGACCCCCGAGGCCGAGACCGATGCCGCCGCGGTCGTGCGCGTGCGTGCCATGTGGCAGGTCACGGGGGCCGAGGTAATGACGCTGTCGGTTGAACAACATGATGAGATTCTCGCCGCCTGCAGCCACTTGCCGCATATGCTCGCCTACGGGCTGGTTGATATGCTGGTGCGCCGCGATGATCATCGCGCGACCTTCGAGTTGGCGGCAGGCGGTTTTCGTGACTTTACCCGCATCGCCTCAAGCGACCCGGTCATGTGGCGTGATATTTGTCTCGCCAATCGCGAGGCCTTAGCCAGGGTGCTGCAGGATTTTCGCGATAATCTCGATGCCCTAACAGACGCTATCGTTAGAGGCGATGGTGATTGGCTCGTGAAGACCTTCGAGCGCGCGAAACGCGCACGCGATACGTACATTAAACGTGAGGAATAGTAGACATCCGTGACTCGTGATTCGTAACGAGTGATTGGTAAATTCAAAACCTGCCCGCTAGTCACCAGTCACCAGTCACCGACTTTATGTCCATCGATTACCTGATCAAACCGGGTGGTAACCTCAGAGGTCGGCTTCGGGTCCCGGGCGATAAATCCATCTCTCATCGAGCGGTGATTCTCGCTTCACTGGCACAAGGCGTCTCGCACATCGACGGGCTTCTGCAGGGCGAGGACGTACTGGCCACGGTAGCGGCGTTTCGCGCCATGGGGGTGCACATCGAAGGACCGCAAGGTGGGCGAGCGACGATTGAGGGCGCCGGCTTGCAAGGGTTGCAACCGCCGGTGGTGCCCCTCGACATGGGCAACTCCGGTACCGCTATGCGCTTGTTGGCGGGGGTACTGGCGGCGCAGCGTTTCGACTCGAAGCTGGTGGGAGATGCGTCGCTGCAACGGCGGCCCATGCGACGCATAACCGAACCGTTGATCTCGATGGGTGCGATGATCGCTACCGGCGAGGATGGGCGTCCACCCTTGTCCATCAGCGGCGGCCGCTCTCTACACGGTATCGATTATGTCATGCCGGTTGCCAGCGCCCAGGTGAAGTCGGCGTTGTTGCTCGCCGGATTGTATGCCAAAGGATCGACGACGCTCACTGAGCCCGCGATCACGCGCGATCATACCGAACGCATGTTGCGGGCTTTCGGCTATGCAGTGGAAAGCGAAGGTCGCCGCGTGCGCATCCTTGGCGGCGGAAACCTGTTCGGCTGCGAAATGCCGGTGCCTGGCGATTTGTCTTCAGCCGCCTTTTTCTTGGTAGGCGCGGCGATTGCGCCAGAAGCCGATCTGTTGCTCGAAGGGGTCGGCGTTAATCCGACCCGTACCGGCATCATCGAACTGTTGCAACGGATGGGGGCGGCGATTGCCGTTTCATCGCGCGGCGAGATGGGCGGAGAGCCAGTGGCCGACATCCGCGTGCGCAGCAGTAAGCTGCGAGGTATCGTCATCGATAGGGACGACGTGCCCCGAGCGATCGATGAGTTCCCCGCGTTGTTTGTGGCGGCCGCGTGCGCTGAAGGTCAAACGGTGTTACGCGGCGCTGAGGAGTTGCGCGTGAAGGAAAGTGACCGAATCGCCGTGATGGCAGAGGGGCTGACACAACTCGGGGTTAGCGCGCGGGAGCGGCCCGATGGCATTACCATCCGCGGCAGCAGGCTCTCCGGAGGGCACGTGCAAAGTCACGGTGACCACCGCGTCGCTATGGCATTTGCGGTGGCGGCACTGGCCGCTGGCGGCACCATAGTGGTGCATGATTGCAAGAATGTGAACACCTCGTTTCCCGGGTTCGCTACGCTCGCATCACAGGCCGGGCTTCCTATCGAAGTCGAGGAAAGCACAGAATGAGCTCTGGATCAGTCCCGGTGATCACTCTCGATGGGCCCAGCGGGTCAGGCAAGGGTACGGTCGGACAGCTGTTGGCCCAGCGCCTCGGGTGGCATTTTCTCGACAGTGGTGCTCTCTATCGAGCCGTGGCATTGGCCGTTGATCGGGCCGGATGTACGCCGCAGGACGCGGCAGGCCTGGGGCAGATTGCGCGCGGACTCGTGGTGCAATTCCTGGCTCAGGCGCAAGCGCCTGTGCGTGTGCTGGTTGACGGTGAGGATGTGAGCGACGCCATTCGCGAGGAGAAAATTAGCCGTTTAGCGTCACAAGTCGCGGTTTTGCCCGAAGTTCGGCAGGCACTGTTGGATAAACAGCACGCATTATGCCAACCTCCGGGGCTGGTGGCGGATGGACGCGACATGGGGACGGTGGTTTTTCCAGAGGCTACACTTAAAATTTTTATGACCGCTACCCCGGAAACGCGAGCCGAACGTCGGCATAAACAGTTGAAAGACAAGGGGTTGGATGTTAACCTTGCGCGCCTCGCTGAGGAGATCCGCGCTCGGGATGCCCGTGACGCCGAGCGAGGCGCCTCACCGCTTAAGCCCGCAGACGACGCTCATGTTATCGATACTTCGTGCCTGACCGTCGCCCAGGTGGTCGATAGGATTCTGGACCTCCTGCGGGACCGGCGGCTCGGGCAGGGCCGCCCGGAAGGATAGCAGCGGCTCTTAGAATCTTCGCTACTATATATTATGGTAACCGGAGCCCGCGCGTGTCATAGTCGCGGCGCAGACGTCTCGGCCTATGCCGGACTGGAGTACAATATTTACTTATGACTGAAAGTTTCGCTGAATTACTGGAAGAAAGCTTAAAGAAGGTGCAGCTGCAGACGGGTGAGCTTATCACCGCGGAGGTGATGCACATCGATGACGAGGTGGTAATCGTCAA
This sequence comes from Candidatus Muproteobacteria bacterium, assembly GCA_003251795.1. Lineage (GTDB taxonomy): Bacteria > Pseudomonadota > Gammaproteobacteria > Acidiferrobacterales > SPGG2 > SZUA-472. The sequence goes on along the minus strand of QKEI01000146.1, from coordinate 2,052 downwards.
TGCCGGTCTGAAGTCCGAGGGGGTGATCCCGACCTCCCAGTTCAGGAACGAAAACGGTGAGCTGACGGTCAAGGTCGGAGACAATGTCGAGGTCGTTATCGAACAGCTCGAGGACGGTTTTGGCGAGACCCGGCTGTCGCGCGAAAAGGCGAACCGCATCAAGGCCTGGGAAGATCTGGAGAAGGCCTACGACAGCCAGTCAGTGGTGACGGGCGTGTTAACCGGCAAGGTCAAGGGTGGGTTCACCGTTGCCATCGACACTATCCGCGCATTCCTGCCCGGTTCGTTGGTCGATGTGCGTCCCGTGCGCGACCCGAGTTACCTCGAAGGGAAGGAGCTCGAATTCAAAGTCATCAAGCTCGACCGCAAGCGTAACAACGTCGTTGTCTCCCGCCGTGCAGTGGTTGAGACGGAGATGTCAGCGGAACGCGACGCCTTGCTCGCCAACCTCGAGGAAGGTCAGATCGTCAAGGGCGTAATCAAGAATATCACCGACTACGGCGCTTTCGTGGATCTTGGCGGCGTTGACGGTTTGTTGCACATCACAGACCTCGCATGGAAGCGTGTGAAACACCCGTCCGAGGTCGTCAATGTGGGTGATGAGATCGAAGCTCGGGTGTTGCGCTACGACCGCGAGCGCAATCGCGTATCGCTCGGTCTCAAGCAACTGGGCGAGGATCCGTGGGCCGATCTGCCGCGGCGCTATCCGGAGGGTACGCGCCTGTTCGGCACCGTCACCAATCTTACCGAGTACGGCGCCTTCGTCGAGATCGAGGAGGGCGTCGAGGGCTTGGTGCATGTATCGGAGATGGATTGGACCAACAAGAACATTCATCCCAATAAGGTCGTACAGGTTGGTGATGAGGTTGAGGTGATGATCCTCGACATAGACCCAGAACGCCGCCGTATATCTCTCGGCATGAAGCAATGCCAGCCGAACCCCTGGGAAGAGTTTGCCGCCACACACAACAAGGGCGACCGGGTTAAGGGCAAGATCAAATCGATCACTGATTTTGGTGTGTTCGTCGGGTTGGAAGGGGGCATCGACGGCCTGATTCATCTTTCCGACCTCTCCTGGAACCGCACGGGCGAAGAAGCTGTGCACGATTTCAAGAAGGGCGAGGATGTCGAAGCCGTGATTCTGGCGGTTGATCCGGAGCGCGAGCGTATATCGCTTGGCATCAAGCAGCTCGAAGGTGATCCTTTCTCCAATTTCGTCGGCGAACATGGCAAGGGCAGCGTGGTCAAGGGTACGGTCAAGAGCGTCGAGGCCAAGGGCGCTACCGTGACGCTGGCTAACGAAGTGGAGGGTTACTTGCGGGCGTCGGAGCTTTCGCGCGATCGTATCGAGGACGCGCGTTCGGTGCTCAAGGAAGGCGACGAGGTCGAAGCCAAGATCACGACCATCGATCGCAAGAATCGTAAGATCTCGCTGTCGGTCAAGGCCAAGGATTTGGCTGATGAGACCGAGGCCGTGCAGGAGTACGCGCGCAAGGCCGGTGCGGCGACGTCTTCACTGGGGGACAAGCTAAGGGAGAAGCTAAAAGAGAACTCCGAGCTCTCTTGAAATACGCTCGGTGATAGCCTACAAGAACTACAACGGCGATGACCAAATCAGAGCTTATCAGCCAGCTTGCTGCCAAGCAGCCGCAGCTCGACTATCGGGATGTCGAGCTCGCGGTAAAAGAGCTGCTGGCGCAGATGGGTGCTGCCCTAGCGGCCGGCGAGCGCATTGAGGTGCGCGGTTTCGGCAGCTTTTCGCTTCGCTATCGCCCGCCTCGCATCGGACGCAACCCCAAGACCGGTGCCTCTGTGGCGGTGTCCGACAAGCATGTACCGCATTTTAAGCCCGGCAAGGAGTTGCGTGAGCGCGTCAACGAGGCCGAATCCAACTAGCTTGAAATATGATGCCCCGCTGCTGCAGGGGCGAAACGGCATTGGGCAGGCCCAATGCCGTTTTTTGTTGCGCGCCATATACGTGTTTACTGGTGTCCGCACGGGTCCTGTGCCCGGGCGGGGTTGGAGGCAATGAGGAGAAACGCGGTAGACTCC